>ONQV01000009.1:19362-54825 GCA_900320065.1 uncultured Eubacteriales bacterium
GTTCTCTATTTTCTCGTAAACTCTATCATCGGCTTTCAACGCTTCCCGATCTCTCATAAAGAGCATCGTCGCTATCTTGTCTATCCGAGTTCGATACGGTCGCATTTCCTTTCTGCCGTATTCCAAAGGGATTGTCGCGGGCAGGTCTTTACAAAGCGATAAAAACTCTTTCTTGATGTTTTCATCAGAATACATAAATTTATCTAACGCCGTCATTTTCCGTAATCTTCTTATCGCTTCGTCCCTCGCGGAATAAACGTCGTTCATTTTGCCTGTTATGTAAAGTGAAAGTCGCACCCGCATATTGTCTAAAACTTTTCGTTCTATCTTTCCCTTGTGGCGGTATTCCGTTTGCTTTTTCCGATACTTGCATTTAGGCTCTTTCTCCCAAAAGGCGAAGTGTATGTGATAATGCTTTTTTCGGTCAAGGTGTAGGGCGCAGAGCAAGTCCACGTTCTTCGAATCAAGTCCCATATCTCTGAAAAAATGTCCGAAGTTTCGTTTGACGAGTTTCATGCACTGTTCAGGCGATTGTATTTTATATGAATTATCTTCATTGATAGATACGAAGCCGTGCCATATCTGTTTCTTGCCGTCTTGGGCGCGTTTCTTCATCTCTTCCACTTGGACAGGCGTGATAAACCCGTCGCCGTTAAATACGCCGTGGTTCTTCTCGAAATACTGCTGTACCGATTCCGCTTTCTTACCTCTGCGTTTATATCCCGCGTTGATATACTCGTAAACATTCTTTTCGCCGGACATATCGAAGAAGGCGCGCTCTTGTTTGTGCTGTTCGATTTGCCATTGGCTTGCCCCTTTCTTTAAGGCGTATGGCGTGTACCTGATGTTAAAAATAACCGGTTGATTACTGATAATAATTCCTCCTTGTAATGCTATTTAAGTGGTTAAAAACGAGGCAGGTTTCCTGCTCGTTAGTCCGTCCGACGGACGGGCGGTCAAAAATGGGATTTTGCTAAAAATTACATTTTTCTTATCCTGCTTACTTTTTCGCCCATTTTGCTTCCGTTTTGCTTCCCGTTATTTACCGATTATTTCATCGCAATGCGTCAATATCTGATACAGACTTTTGCAATCACGATAGGGGGAATCGGGCAGTTCATAAGCAAGCGTAGTCCAATCAATACCGCTTGTCAGGTGCATACTCGACTTGTATATGTCGTTCCTTATTTGCGGGTATCTTTGCAAGAAACTGTCCATTCCGATTGACGCGCCCGCGAACTCGTCTGCCTTTTTTACTTGTTCCGTCGTAACGGGTATTCGCTCGGTTTTGCCGCCTTTACTGCCGACTCTGCGCCTTGTTTTGGATAAGTCTAACTTCCTTTTAGCAAGAGCGAAAAAACTGTCGAGCGGTGGTTTTAACGTCGGCGTTTTATCCTTGAACATATATCCGCTGATGGCTTTGATATATTGTCCGCCTTGCTTGTCATCGAGAAGCAATAATGCTTCGTAAAAGTTCTCTTGGAAGGTAAAGTGTTTCATCTTCATATTAAGCCCTTTTGGCTGTGTGCCGTTTAATAAGTGTTCTTTACTTTCTTCCAATACATCCACAAGTTGCCCCAATAAAAACGCTCTTTGCCGTCTGTAAGTTCTGCAAGCGGCGACTTCGAGAACATATACTCGCACATTTGCTTTGTTATTCGTCCCGCGCTCTCGTCACTTAAGCCGCCTAATATTTCGGCATAAAAGTCGTAGAACGGGAACTGTTTGATTTGTCTTGTTTGTTCCATTTAATTCCTCCTAAATTTATTTTTGCCGTCGTTTTAAGACCGTCGGCACGTCTTTTAGTTAGCACATAAGCATCGCCCCCTTTAAAGTTAAATTATTTCTCCCCATATATAACCGTTAAACTCACCCAAAAATTTCGCTCTTTAAGAAAAAATTTTGAATTTTCTTAAAATTATTTTTAAGCCCCTCAACAGGTAGGCAAATAGAAAGGCAAAAAATCAACCACTTTTTAAAAATTTTCTGAAAAATTTTTTACCTTTCACTTAAAAGGGCGATTTTCAGGCAAAAGTCAAGGTTAAAATCAAAAAAATTTTATATACGAAAACGGAAGCCCAACTTGGACTTCCGTAATCAATTACGATATTTAGTTTGTCGAGTGAAAAAAGTTCCCTCTATAATAAAGCCATAACGGCGTTAAAAAATCGTACCCCCTGTAAAAAATGCCGATTATTTTCCAAAAAGTGCCTTTAATAACCGCAATTCTGCAGATTCAATTTCGGTTTGCTTTAACGCTCGCTCGCTCTCTCTTTTACGTTTACGCGCTTCTTTTCTCTTTTGGCGTTTCTTTTCCTTTCGCTCTTCGAGTGCTTTCTGACGTAGTTTTTCGAGATTATCTTCCGCTTTTAAGATAAGTTTGCGGACAGCGCCTTCGGTTACACCCATTTCGTCGGCAATATCAACTTTTTTCATGTTCATATATTTGAACATAAAATATGCTTCCGCTTGCCGCGGAGTCAATTTCGCGTCCAAACGCTTGCGCTGATGTTCAAGACGCTCTTCTTCAATTTGCTCGATTTCTTCTTCAAGTTCGGCTTGTTCTTGCTTTTTCCCCACGGTATCAATATCCGCTTCGGGATCGGCAAATTCAAATCCTTCCTCTTCAAGCATTTGCAGGGAAGTATGACGGCGCGTTTCTTTACGATTTACTTTCTTTTCGTATTTTTCAAGTTCGTAAAAAACGTCTGCAATCTCGTCAGTTACTTCTATTTCTTGTTTATGCCCATCGGCAAAAGTGTAGGTGATTGTTTTCATAAAAATTGTCTTCGTAATGCTTTAATTATTCGTCAATAAAATGATCATAAAAATAAAATTTAATATTATTATCCTTACAATAATCAAAAATTTCTTGAACTTGATATCCATCAGTATTATCAGGCATTAAAAACAGTATCTTCCCTAATCGTTCCAAACTATTTTCGCCTGAAGTCGTTTTAAGACTATCTATTATATTTTTTCTTAGTGATTCAATATCAACAAACTCGTCAAATTCATTATGATTGAAACGATATAATACAAAGCGTTTGTTATCCTCTCCATATCCAAATGAAATCAATTTATGCATAAATTTGTAGATATTATTTGTATTTTCCTTATACCAATCTACAATAAATTGTTTACACAAACAAAAAAGGACTTGGAATTATCTTCTGATCGTAGCGGCAAAAAGTACAGCGACATATATTCATAAAAGCGATATTCTATCCAATGCCTTTTGGAGCGTAGCAATAGGGCAGGCAATGTTGATCCGCTGAAAACCGCTCGCGCTTGGTCCAAAGATATAGCCGTCGTCCAACCATATACGCGAACGGTTTATAAGCATGTTTTTCAGCTGTTTATCGGATAGACCGCACTTTCTGAAATCAAGCCACACAAGGTATGTTCCTTGCGGTTCCACAATAGAAACTTTTGGCAATTTTTCTCTGACATACGTCTGCAAATACCGCAAATTGCCCTCCAAGTAGCGTAATAAGTCATTTAACCATTTTTCTCCGCACATATAGGCGGCTTGGCAGGCAACCATCGCCATTACGTTCGGATGGGTATACGATTGTTTTTCCAATTCTCGTTTGACTTTTCCGCGCACTTCATCGTTATGGATATAGATATTGGCAATCTGCAATCCCGCCAAGTTAAAAGTTTTACTCGGGGAAGTGCAAACGGCACAGATGTCCTCGTATTCTTGTCTTATCGTTGGGAATACGGTATGAGTATGATTGCCGAAGATAAAATCGGCGTGGATCTCATCGGAAATGACGAATACGCCGTTTCGCAGGCAAATATCTCCCATCGTTTTTAATTCTTCTTTTGTCCAAACCCTTCCTACCGGATTATGCGGAGAACAAAGAAGAAAAACTTTAACGTCATTTTGTTTGATTTTTTCTTCAAAATCGACATAATCGACAAAATATCTCCCGTCTTCTTCCTGCAACTCACAAACAACGACTTTGCGCCCGTTGTCCACGATAGTATTATAAAACGGATAGTAGACGGGTTGACAAATTAGGATGCCGTCGTCCTTTTCGGTGATTGCTCTTATGATCGCGCTAATGGCAAACATTACGCCCGGCGACTTTTCATCGGGGAAGGAATACCCGAAAATGCCGTGTTCGATTCTATTTTGAAGGGCTTGTAAAACTTCGGGAGGCGACGGAAAATCCATATCCGCCACCCACAAAGGGATCGTATCTTCCGGTCTGCCGGTCTTTTTGATAAGATCGTATTTAACACTATTCGTTCCCATTCTTTCGGGAATCATATCAAAATCGTAAGACGGTTTCATCTATTATTTTATCAGATCTTTGAGAACTTCTCCGGCAATAATGAGTCCGACAACCGACGGGACAAAAGCATTGCTCCCGGGGACTTGTCTGCGCGCGGTGCATTTCCGGACGGTGCCGGGCGGACAAATACAATGCGTTTTACAGGAGATCGCCATATCTTCGATCGGAGTCATAGGTGGTTCTTTGGAATAAACCACTTTTAGTGCGGGAACATTACGTTTTTTCAATTCCCGGCGCATAACGCGAGCAAGCGGACATATCGACGTATCGTAAATGTCGGCGACTTCAAAAGCAGTCGGATCAAGTTTGTTTCCCGCCCCCATAGAACTTATGATGGGAACTCCTGCTTTTTGCGCTTGTAAAACAAGTTCTATCTTGCCTGTCACCGTGTCGATCGCGTCGATGATATAATCGTACTCTTTGAAATCGAATTGTTCCGCAGTTTCGGGCGTATAAAAAGTCTTGTACGTTTTCACCGTGATCATAGGATTGATCTCTGCTATGCGTTCGGCGGCAACGTCTACTTTGTATTTGCCCACCGTCTTTCTCGTGGCGTATATCTGACGATTGATATTGGTAAGGCAAACCCTGTCGTCGTCGATCAGATCAAGGGTGCCGACGCCCGAACGAGCAAGTGCTTCCACCGCATATCCGCCGACACCGCCTATGCCGAATACGGCAACGCGCGATTGCCATAGCTTCTCCATTGCTTCTTTTCCGAATAACAATTCTGTTCTTGAATATTGGTTTAGCATAGGCACCCCATTTCAAATATTGATTTGCTCCAACATTTCCTGTCCGAGCGGTGTCAAAGCAAGGCTTCCGTGCAAAGACTCTCCATATCCTTTATAATCAAATCCGCCGAGAGGTATATCGTAATCCACTTGTAAAGCACCTTTTCTTTCAAGCGAAAGTATGATTTTCCCCACGACTTCTTGCGGAAAATGCTTGTCTTCGAGAAAAATAATCTTTTCCCCGTTTTTAGCCACAGGCAAGAACGGTACCGAAGAAAACAGTGACAAAATCTCTCTTTCTTCGTCTGTTAAGCACCCCGCAACGTCAGGGTAGCCGAAACAACCCAACGCACAACATTTTCCGCAATGATCATGTTTACAAGCCATAATTCTTATTCCTTATGCGATTCGCCGACGTACCATGTCAACAAAATATTGGTGAACGGAAAGGTCATCGGTCAATTCGGGATGAAATGCCACGGCAAGTTGATTGCCTTCCTGCGCGGCTACTATTTTCCCGTCCACCGTGGCAAGCACACGAGTTTTATCATATACCTCGGCAATATACGGCGCACGGATAAAGGTCATCGGTATTTCGCCGATTCCGTCGAAATATCCTTGTGTGTGAAAACTACCCAGTTGTCGCCCGTAGGCGTTGCGAACGGCTTTAATATCCATCGTCGCAAGATGCCTGCGGTCGTCGTTCTCGATTTTTTTTGAAAGGAGAAGCAGTCCCGCGCAAGTTCCGAAAACAGGCAATCCCTCCAATATTTTTTTCTGCAAAGCCTCGAAAAGATCAAGTTCCACCAGTAGTTTTCCTTGCACGGTACTTTCTCCGCCCGGAATGATCAGACCGTCGAAGTCCGTATCCAAATCTTTCTTTTGGCGGATTTCAAACGATTCGACGTTCAACATGGAGAGCATTTTCCTGTGTTCGGCAAATGCACCCTGTAAACTAAGCACACCTATTTTCATTTTATTTGCCTCTTTCCGCCATTAAAAGCGCTATTTCCTGTTCATTGATCCCGACCATCGCTTCGCCCAAATCTTCGGACAGTTCGGCAAGCAGTTTTGCATCGGTATAATTGGTGACGGCTTTGACGATAGCTGCGGCACGTTTTTGGGGATTGCCCGATTTGAATATTCCGGAACCGACGAATACGCCTTCGGCACCCAGTTGCATCATAAGCGCGGCGTCGGCGGGAGTTGCTACGCCGCCGGCGGCGAAATTAACGACGGGGAGTTTTTTGTTGTTGTGAACGTACAACACGAGATCGTATGGGACTTGAAGTTCCTTTGCCACGTCGAAAAGTTCGTCTTCCGCCATAGAAGAAATCCTGCGTATTTCCGATTGCATCATCCGCATGTGACGGACGGCTTGTACGACGTCACCCGTTCCCGGTTCGCCTTTTGTTCTTATCATTGCCGCACCTTCGTTGATCCTACGAAGTGCTTCGCCTAAATCTTTGGCTCCGCACACAAAGGGTACGGAAAATTTGGTTTTGTCGATATGATATTTGTCGTCGGCGGGAGAAAGAACTTCGCTCTCGTCAATATAGTCGATCTCAATCGCTTGCAAGATTTGTGCTTCGGCAAAGTGTCCGATACGGCATTTTGCCATTACGGGAATGCTGACGGCTTCCTGAATGCCTTTTATCATCTTGGGATCGCTCATACGCGACACACCGCCTGCGGCGCGAATATCCGCAGGTATTCTTTCCAATGCCATAACGGCGCAAGCCCCCGCTTCTTCGGCGATTTTCGCTTGTTCGGGCGTGGTAACGTCCATGATAACGCCGCCTTTCAGCATCTGTGCCAAGTTTTTATTTAATTCGTATCTGTTTTCCATAATATAACTCCTTATTATCGTTTGTTATAGATTTCTTTTGCGACTTCTCGCATGGCTTCCGCCTCGTCGTGCCTTTTGAAATAATCAAAGGAAGGCGCGCATTTTCGTAAAACGTATGCGTAGTTTCCGTCTTTCGTCTGATCGTCCGAATTGATATATTCCCACGCTTCGTCCAGTATTTTCTCCACTTTTTCATAGGAGGTGGTATCCCTATCGAACGTCAGATGCGCAAGCATTACGAGCGAAATGGCGATTTCTCCGGCATGACCTCCGATTTCTTTGAGTATTTCTATCGCCTGTACCCAGTCGCGTTCGGCTTCGTCATATCGTTTTAACGCATTTAACGTCCCTGCCTTATTGTTAAGAAGCGCCGCATATTCATACGTTTCCGTATGGCGTTCGATTTCGTAACATCGCGCGGCTTTATCATATAGTTGCAATCCTTCTTCCTCTTTACCGAAGAAAGACAGCGTCGTCGCCGCATTGATATAGATCGTTGCTCCCGATAATTTGTCGGGCAGTCCCAATTTATCTACCAAAGTCAAACTTTCTTCCATTGCCGCAAGCGCTCTGCCGCGCTTTTGCGTTCTGCGATAAAAGCCGACCGCTTCGTTGAGAACTGTAAGCAAGGCGCGGTCGTCTCCCGTTTCCCTTGCTTCCTTTTCCCAATATTCGATACATTCTTTGGCGGCTTTCAAATCGTTCCGATCAAAGCAGGAGTCCAGTTTGGCGATGAACCTTGAAATATTTATTTGTCCGTTCATAGTATTTTCCTCACCATTCGTCGTCAAAACGATGCTTCACGCCGTCTTTATCTTTATAGGCAATCACAGTAGTCAGGTTGACGTTCTCCACGCTACGGAAGATGTTTTTCTCCACTTGCGGGTCGTCTTTGACGAGCATTGCTATCAATTCCTTGACTTTTTTTCTTTTGGAACCCGTATTGGACGTTTTACATCCGTCGGAAGTACAATAGTCGGTAAACTTGCAAGCGCATTGAATAAACCGAAGATGGTTATAATCGCGCCATCGTTTTATATCGTCTTCCCGAACGAGATACATCGGTCGTATCAGTTCCATTTCTTCAAAGTTGGCACTTTTGACCTTTGGCATCATCGTCTGCACTTGCGCGCCGTACAGCATACCCATTACAATGGTTTCTATCACGTCGTCGTAATGGTGTCCGAGCGCGATTTTGTTGCATCCGAGTTCTTTCGCTTTATTGTATAAATATCCGCGCCGCATTCGGGCGCAAATATAGCAAGGAGATTTCTCGATAGCAAATACGTTTTCAAAAATATTCGTATCGAACACGGTGATCGGTATGCCCAATATTTTGGCATTCCGCTCGATGACCTCTCTGTTTTCCGGACTGTACCCGGGATCCATAACGAGAAAAATAAGTTCAAACGGGAATTTACTGTACCGATGGAGTTGTTGGAAAAGTTTTGCCATCAGCATAGAGTCTTTTCCACCCGAGATACATACGGCGACTTTATCTCCTTCTTGTAACAGATTATATTCGTTTATCGCCTTAACAAACGGAGCGAAGAGATCCCTATGAAACTTTTTAGTGAGACTGCCTTCGATCTTCTTTACGCTTTCCTCCACGTCCATATCGTTAATATGCGTGCGAAGCCAAGCAAAATATCCGCCTTTCAGACTGACCGCCCGAAACCCTTTTTCTCTCATTTCTTCCGCCACGGAGAGGCTGATAATACCGTTTCTGCAATAGAGACAAACCGTTTTTTCTTTTGCTTTGATCTGTTCAAAAACGCTTTCGCCGGTCAAATTGATCGCGCCGGGAATGTGTCCGTATTCAAAAGAAACGGCATCCCGTAAATCAACCAAAATGACGTCGTCTGCACCAAGACGCGCAAGTTCTTCTATCGTTATCTCCAACGTTTCCATTTTAAATTATGTAATTATCTCCACCCGTATCGGTTTTCATCAGATCGGCAATTGTGATACCATTGAAATAATCGTGTATTATATCGTATAGTTTCTCCCACATCGGCAAAGTTCTACATTCCGCCGCTCGACTGCACGGTTTAGCCGAAACGTCAAGACAAGAGATCGGCGCTAAATCACCTTCGGTCGTTTGCAAAATCTCCAATACGGTGATCTCATCGGGAGAACGATTCAACTTGTACCCACCGCCTTTACCGTGCTGTCCGTCGAGAAATCCGGCTTTTGTCAAATCGGTCATAATGCCTTCTAAATATTTTTGCGATATTTCTTGCCGATTGGTGATATCTTTTAACGGAATGTGATTTCCACTATTGTGTTCCGCCAAATCAATCATCACGCGCAAAGCATATCTCCCTTTCGTAGAAATCATCATATTTCGTCTCTCCTTATTCTTTTCCGATTTCCGCTATCGCTTCTATCTCAACGAGCGCACCTTTGGGAAGTGCCGACGCCTCGATCAAACTCCTTGCAGGTTTTTCCGTAAAATACTTGCCGTATATCTCATTGAACGAAGAAAAATCCTTAATGTTCGCAAGAAAACAGGTCGTTTTCACTACGTTTTTCAAATCGGTTCCCGCGGCAAGCAAAACTTCGGTAAGATTTTTGAGTGCGTTTTCCGTTTGAGAAATGATCCCGTCTCCGAGTTTACCGTTTTCGTCAATGCCCAGTTGTCCCGACGTAAAAACAAGATTTCTGCTGACGATCGCTTGGGAATAGGGACCTACCGCTTCGGGTGCTTTTCTCGTATATACTTTTTCCATTTCACGCCTCCGGATCGATCGTTCTCATCGCAAGAATGGTCTTTTCGATCAACGTATCGAGATCCCAACCGAGCATATCTGCGCCGCGCTGTATTACTTCGCGCGAACAACCCGCGGCGAATTTAAGATTCTTGAACTTTTTCTTGACCGATTTCAATTCGAGATCTTGCACGCTTTTTGTCGGTAACATCAAAGCCGAAGCGCCGATGAGTCCCGTCAATTCGTCCACGGCATACAAGACCTTCTCCATTTCGTGTTCGGGTTTAACGTCCACGGTGATAGAATATCCGTGGCTTGCCGTCGCATGGACGATCCTTTCGTCGATCCCGAGCTTACGCATGATTTCTTGCTCTTTTATGCAATGCTCCTCAGGATACAGTTCAAAATCGAGATCGTGCAGAAGTCCTACGATTCCCCAAAAATCTCTTTCATCTCCGTAGCCGAGTACATCGGCAAAGTATTTCATTACGCCTTCCACCGTCAAAGCGTGATGGATATGAAACGGTTCCTTATTGTATTCTTTCAGTAGACCAAAAGCCTCTTCTCTCGTCATAACGCACTCCTTGTATCAGATAAACAGACTCATATCGGATTTTTCACCCGAACCAAGGAACGTCGATACGCCTCCCAGTTCTACGCCGTCGATCAATTCTTCTTTCCGAATGCCCATAATGTCCATCGACATTTGGCAAGCGACCAGTCTGACGCCGTGATTTATTGCGGATTCGATCAATTCCTCCAAAGAACTTACGCCCTTATTTTTCATAATGGCGCGTATCATCTTTGCGCCGGCTCCGCCCATGTTCATACGGGACAGGCCGAGTTTCTTACTGCCACGCGGCATCATAAAGCCGAACATTTTCTCGATAAACGCTTTCTTGACCTTGACTTTTTTTGTGCGCCGAAGAATATTCAAGCCCCAAAAAGTGAAGAACACCGTGACTTTCCTGCCCATTGCCGCTGCGCCGTTTGCCATAATGAATGCCGCGATCGTTTTGTCGAGGTCTCCCGAAAAGACAACGAAGGTCTTGTCATTCTGGACTTCCTGTGCCGCGACTTGCTTTCTTCCCGCGCTCTTGGTTATATCCGCACACACGACTCCGTAGGTAAAGGAAATCGTTTCGAGGATATTTCCCGTTCTTTCGCACCAAATTTTAATATCGGAGAAAAAGGCGTCTTCCGTCGCTTCGACGTGTATTTTTGTCCCGTTTGGTTTATCCCGTAAAAAGTCGGCGACCTTTACGATAGGTCCCGGGCATTTCAGCCCTTTGGCATCGATAAACTCTCTTTCCGCTTCCACCGGTTTCGGTGCTTCCTTCCTTTGCTCGGTCAATTTGCGATAGGCATTGTATCCGCCTGCAACGTGCGTTACGTCGTATCCTCTATCGGCAAGTATCTCGGCGATCTGCTCGCTGAAATCACCCACTCTGCAATACACGATGACGGGCTTATCTTTCGGGACGGTATCCAAAGCGGTAGCAAAACGTGAAAAGGGTATGTTGATCGCATTTTCTATTCCGCTTACAACCAGTTCATCCGGTTCTCTCAAATCCACGAGAGTATATTTTGAGAAATCCAGTTTGGCGAACTCTTCCGCCGTTATCGTCTTATATGTATTTTCCATTTTTACCTCACTCGATTATTTCAATGATTTCTTTTTGGCTTTCGCCGTTTTCGATATGAAAAGCATTCAAAATAGGTTCTTCTCCCGCAAGAGAAAGGATCAGATAGGATGCGTTTTTATCGAACGCAAGTCGTTTGTCCTCTTCCGACGGGCGAGAAGGAGTCGTGGGATGAGAGTGCCAGTTGCCGAGCGGTCGCCAGCCGTTCTCTCTCATGTCCTTGACAGCGGCAAGTTGCTCGCGCGGATCAAGACTGAAATGTTGCGGAGAACGATCGGTATTTTGCAGAACGTAAACTTTACCTATCGAACGCACGTTTCCTTCGTCCGTCCCTGCGATCAGACCGCATCCTTCGTTGGGATAAGCGCTTTTTGCGCCTTCGACGATACGCAGATATTCGGTTTTCGGTAGTTTAATAACTCTTCCTTCATTCATTGTTTATTTCCCCGTCTTCAAATCACAGGTCGGTTGATCATAGTCAAATAATTCTGTGATCGTGGGTTGATCGCCGCACACAGCGCACTTTCCGTCCCTTTTGGGCAAATTGACGGTGTGAAATTTCATCGAAATAGCGTCGAAAGTAAGCAGTTTATCCGTCAGAAGTTCTCCTGCGCCCGTAATAAACTTGACCGCTTCCAAGGCTTGTAACGAGCCGATCACACCTGCCATCGCGCCGATGACTCCCGCTTCTTTGCAAGTAGGAATGGCACCTTTGGGCGGCGGTTCTTTGAAGGCGCAACGGTAACATGCCGTTTGGTGCGGAATGACCGTCATCAGTTGTCCTCTGAAACGAATAATGCCCGCATGAGAAAAAGGTTTGTTCGCCATAACGCAAGCGTCGTTGATCAAAAACTTTGTCGCAAAATTGTCCGTTCCGTCCAAAATAAAGTCGTAATCGGCAATAAGCGGCAGAATGTTCCCGCTGTATACGAAGTCGTCGAAAATTTCCACGTCCACGTCGGGATTGATACGTTGCATCGTTTCCTTTGCAGACTCCACTTTGGGCTTTCCCAAATCATCCGTCGTGTGGATGATCTGACGTTGCAAGTTGGACAAATCGACGGTATCCGCATCGGCAATACCGATTTTCCCTACGCCTGCCGCCGCAAGATACATTGCCGCCGGTGCGCCAAGTCCGCCTGCGCCGATAATAAAAACTTTCGCCGCGGCAAGTTTTTTTTGCCCTTTTACGCCGATCTCTTTCAAAATAATATGTCGAGAATAGCGTTCAAGTTGCTCGTTGGTAAAACTCATTTTGCGCCTCCGCCCATGTAATACAAAAATTCAACCACGTCTCCGTCGCGTAAAACAAAAGAAGAAAACTCTTCTTTGGCAATAAACTGCTCGTTGACCGAAACGCTGACATATTCGGGCATTTCCACTTTCTCGGCTATCAATAGCTTCTCTATGGTCGTATCGCCTGCTACCGTGCGACGATCTCCGCTGACAAAGATGTTGATCATATTAAGTCTCCTGTTTATGTTGCTTTATAATGTTACCCCACGGCTGAAACCGTGGGGCAAGAAGTTTTATTCGTAAATTTTTAATCTTGGAACAGTGCCGTTGATAAGTATCTGTCTCCCGTATCAGGTAAGATCACTACGATATTCTTGCCTTTGTTTTCCGGTCGTTTGGCAAGTTCTATCGCCGCCCATGTTGCCGCGCCCGAGGAAATACCCACAAGAACGCCCTCACTCTTGCCAATGAGTTTACCTGTGGCAAATGCGTCTTCGTTGGCGACGGGAATGATTTCGTCATAGATCTTGGTATTCAGCACGTCCGGAACGAATCCTGCGCCGATACCTTGTATTTTATGCGGTCCAGGCACACCAGTAGAAAGCACTGCGCTCGTTTTCGGTTCGACCGCTACCACTTTTACTTCCGGTTTTACGCTCTTTAAGTATTCGCCTGCACCGGTGATCGTTCCGCCCGTTCCGACGCCGGCGACCAGATAGTCCACTTTTCCGTCGGTATCTTCATAAATTTCCGGTCCCGTCGTTTTGCGATGGATATCGGGGTTGGCGGGGTTGACGAATTGTCCGGGAATAAAGCTATTGGGCGTTTCGGCAGCGATTTCCGCCGCTTTTGCAATGGCGCCTTTCATTCCCTTTGCACCCTCGGTCAATACCAATTCCGCGCCGTAGGCTTTCATCAGTTGACGACGTTCGACGGACATCGTTTCGGGCATTACGATAATAATTCGGTATCCTTTCGCCGCGGCGATCGCCGCAAGTCCGATACCCGTATTCCCCGAGGTCGGCTCGATTATTACCGAACCTTGCTTAAGCAAACCTTTTGCCTCGGCGTCTTCGATCATCGCTTTGGCAATACGGTCTTTGACCGAACCGGCGGGATTGAAATATTCAAGTTTTGCATAGATCTTTGCTTGCAAGCCCAAGGCTTTTTCGATATGAGTCAGTTCCAAAAGAGGGGTTTTTCCTACGAGTTGATCGGCTGAAGTATATATTTTAGACATTTTTATTTTCTCCTTATTCTAATCAATTATTTGATTGCCGCAAAGCCTTGTTCGAGGTCGGCAATGATATCGTCAATATGTTCCGTCCCGATGGAAAGACGAACGGTATTTGGTTTAATGCCCGCGGAAAGCAACTCTTGTTCGGAAAGTTGAGAGTGCGTGGTCGAAGCCGGATGGATAACGAGCGACTTAACGTCGGCGACGTTGGCAAGCAAGCTGAATAGTTTCAGACTCTCGGTGAACTTCTTGGCTTCTTCGGCTCCGCCTTTTACCTCAAATGTGAAGATGGACGCCGCACCGTTCGGAAAGTATTTATCGTATAATTCCTTTTGTTTACCCTTTTCAAGCGACGGGTGATTGACTTTTTCCACTTGCGGGTGATTTTTAAGGAAGTCAACGACTTTTAATGCGTTGCTTACGTGTCTTTCAAGTCTAAGCGACAATGTTTCTAGTCCTTGCAGCAGAAGGAACGAGTTAAAAGGCGATATAGCCGCGCCCTGATCTCTCATTAAAGTCGTACGGAGTTTTAATATGTATGCAAGATTTCCGCAAGCCTCGGTAAACACAACGCCGTGATATGACGGATTAGGTTTGGAAAGCCCTTGGAATTTGTCGTTTTGCGCCCAGTCGAATTTGCCGCTGTCAACGACTACGCCGCCCATTACCGTACCGTGTCCGCCGATGAATTTTGTAGCCGAGTGGACGACAATGTCTGCACCGTGTTCAATCGGTCTCAAAAGATAGGGCGTAGCAAAAGTATTGTCCACGATGAGGGGAATGCCGTGCTTATGAGCGATCGCGGAGATAGCTTCGAGGTCGATAACGTCCGAATTGGGATTACCCAGCGTTTCCGCATACAGAAGTTTTGTGTTCGGTTGGATAGCTTTTTCAAAGTTTTCAGGCACCAAAGGATCGACGAAAGTCGTCGTCAGTCCTTGATCCTTTAAAGTGTGAGCGAGAAGATTGTAGGTACCACCGTAAAGGTTGGTGGACGAAACGATGTGATCTCCCGTCGTGGCGATATTTTGTATTGCATAAGTGATAGCCGCCGAACCGGAAGCAGTAGCAAGTGCCGCCGCGCCTCCTTCCAAAGCCGCGATACGTTTTTCAAAAACGTCGCTCGTGGGGTTCATAAGTCGAGTATAGATGTTTCCGCCTTCGGTTAGACCGAATCTGCCGGCAGCTTGTGCGGAATCCTTAAAAACGTAAGAGGTGGTCGCATAAATCGGTACCGCTCTTGCGTCAGTAGCCGGATCGGGTTGTTCTTGTCCCACATGAATTTGTAATGTTTCGAATTTATAGTTTGCCATAATTATTGAATCTCCTTTATTTTATGAATGATAATCGTATATTGTTTTTGTTAATATCCTTTAATAGTTCAGCGACAACATCGATTACACATTCGTCCGGAGCGAAAATTTTTTCTTACAAGCAATATTAAAAGGTCTTTCATGTCTTCTCCTTTTACCTACTTGCCTAGTAGGTTGATATAATAATAGCATTGATCAAATGAAATGTCAAGCGTTTTTTTATTGTTCTTTGAAAAAATATTACTATGTTGACTTAGTACTCCTTATAACCGAACTACGATTTTATATCATTATATTATGAGAAAAAAATTAAAAACCTTTGTCAAAAAAAAGTCGAAAAAAGAATTTGGCATTTAGGCGTATGCTTGTCTTGAACAAGTCGGCTCGACTTAGCCTCGCCGAGACAAGCATAATTTACCCTAACAATCAATTCGTGTCCAACCTGAAGAAACGTCCAAATAGCAAAAAGGACTTGGAATCATCTCCAAATCCTTTTTGTTGACCGCTCGAAAGTGCAATTGCCATCGAATTTTAGTTTTTCATAAAATCCCTAATGGAACAGCACTAAAAACCTGTCTTTTGTTTTTGATTTCAATGTCGGCGAGAACACCTCGTTCGTCCGCTACTGACAACAGCCCTGACAGACGCAGGACATCATATCAAATTTATTTGCGGAAATATTTTCCGTGGTAAGTCACCAGACCTAAAAAAATTTTTATGACTTTTAATTTGTTTTATGTTAAAATTATTTATATAAAATAATACACAACGGTAAAAACTTATGGCTGAAACGGGAACGGTCACAATAAAAAACGGCAAAATTGAATTTGTAAAATTCGGAAAAGGCGAAAAACCGTTCGTTATATTACCCGGACTTTCCTACGACGGATTCTTCGATAAAGCAGATGAAATCGAGCGCGCATACGCGATTTTCTTAAAAAAATTTACCGTTTATTTAATAGACAGAAATCTGACGCCCAAAACGAGATATTCCGTAAAAGATATGGCGGACGATACGGCGGAAACGCTAAACAAACTTAACGTGCATCACGCGGATATGTTCGGTGTATCGCTCGGCGGTATGGTCGCACAGCAACTCGCAACAAATTATCCGAATCTTGTAAATAAACTCGTGCTGGGCTCTACCCTTTCCCGCCCTAACGACACGTTCCTTAAAACCTTAACGCAATGGGAAGATTTAGCAAAAAACGGAGATATAAAGTCGCTTATATCGCACATAAATAAAAAGATATATTCAGGTTACACGTTGAAAAAATACGCGGCTGTGTTCTCTGCGTTAAAGACCGACGTAACTTCCGAAAAAACCGAGCGGTTTATCGCTTATATAAACGCGGCAAAAAATTTCGACACGTATAATTCGCTTAATAAAATAAAGGCGGAAACATTAATTATAGGTGCTGCTAACGATAAAGTAACTACCGCATATGCCATAAGAGAAATTTCGGAAAAATTAAACTGCAAATATCACGAATACAAAAAATACGGGCACGCCGTTTTCGACGAAGCCGCAGGATACAAAAAACGCGTTTACGATTTTTTAACGGAATAAAAACCTCATAATATATACGTTCAAGTCAAAATTACCGATGAACCTATGGTTTGCACATCCCCTAGAAGGGCAGATTGCCGGCGTACCCGTTAACGGGTATTAAACTCACTCATACTTATGAAATTTTTATTTGCTAAACTTAGTCGGGCGGCGCATTTCGCGCCGCCCGACTATATTATATTTTACTTTGCCGTTATTTAAGCACCGCTTTTATGCGTCTTACGCCCGCCGAAGAACTTTCTTCCTTGGTTATCTTAAACGCACCGAGTTCCGCCGTATTACCTACGTGCGGCCCGCCGCAAATCTGCTTGTCCACGTCGCCTATAGTATAAACGGAAACTATTTCGTCCTGCGACTTCGGATTGAACACGCCGTAAGCGCCTTCCGCAACCGCCTTATTGTACGGTAACTCGCTACGTACCACGTCGATTTTAGCCGCTATCGCGTCGTTCACGAATTTTTCCAGCGTTTTAAGTTCTTCGTCGGTCAACTTGTGGTCGCAGTTAAAGTCGAAACGCATACGCTCTTCGTTGATGTTAGAACCTTTCTGTTCGGTCTTGTTGCCGAACATTTTACGAAGCCCCGCAAGCAAAATATGCGTCGCGGTATGATAGCGTGTGGTCATTTCCGTTCTTTCGGTAAGTCCGCCTTTTGCCGAACCGACTTGCGCTTTACTTATTTCCTGATGCACCTTAAACGCTTCCGCAAAGCCCTTTTCGTCCACGGTTATCCCCTTTTCGGCGGCAAGTTCTTTGGTCAGTTCAAGCGGGAAACCGAACGTATCGTATAATCTGAACGCCTGCTTTCCCGTCATTTCCGTTTCGGGAACGTACGACGGGTCTTTCTCTTTCATAAACGCGTTCTTGCGTTCCATACCCGTTATGCATTTCTCAAACTCTTTTATGCCCGCGGCGAGCGTCGCCTGAAATTTCTTGGTCTCCTTCGCTATCTCGTCCAAAATATAATTTTCTTTTTCGATAAGCAAGGGATACGCTTCGCCGTAAACTTCTTCGATAAATATTCCCGCTACCCCCTGCATCGCGGAAGCGTCTATGTCTAAATCTCTGCAATATCTTATCGCGCGGCGCAAAAGCCTTCTTAAAATATACCCCGCGCCCGTATTCGACGGAAGTATTCCGTTTACGTCGCCGATAAGCATTACCGAAGTACGGGTGTGGTCGGCAATAATACGCATCGCCTTTCTGGCTTTTTCGTCCGCATCGTAACTCTTGCCCGAAGTTCTTTCGAGATACTCTATCGCGCCGCTGAACAAATCCGTCTTATATCCGTCGTCGTAGCCGTTTAAAAAGAGCAAAAGTCTATCGAGCCCGAAGCCCGTATCGACGTTTTTGTTTTCAAGTTCTTCGTAGCCCGTCGCCGTCTTTTTATACTGCATATACACGTCGTTGCCGATTTCGACGTAACGGTCGCTTGTTAAAAAGTCAGCGGAATTCCCCTTGCCGTCTTTCGGATAAAACCACTCGTTATCCGGTCCGCAAGGCGTGCCGACCGTGCCCTCTAACTCCCACCAGTTGTCCTTTTTGGGAAGATAAAAGATATTTTCTTCCCTTATACCGAGCGATTTTAAGAGTTCGGCGGTCTCGTTATCGCGGGGTGCGGCGTCGTTGCCTTCAAACACCGTGGAACATATTTTGTCTTTATCGAACCCGAATTCTTTGGTTAAAAGTTCGAACGTCCACGCCGTTTTTTCCTTTTTAAAGTAGTCGCCGAGCGACCAGTTGCCCATCATCTCGAAAAAGGTGAAGTGCGTTGCGTCGCCGACCGATTCGATATCCACCGTTCTTACGCAACCCTGCACGTTGCAAAGTCTGGTTTTGCCCGACGGGTGCGGACGCCCCAAAAGATATGGCATTAAAGGTTGCATACCCGCCACGTTGAACATAACGCCCGTCGTTCCGTCGCCGATTAAAGATACCGCGCCTATATTCAAGTGCCCTTTACTTTCGTAAAATTTTATCCATTTGTCGCGTAACTGTTTAGAAGTTATCATAGTTCTGCCTTTATATTTTAAGTTTATTTTTTCGTTAAAGTGTATCCGTCTTTCGCGTCCTTTATCTCGTAGCCCAAAGCCGAAATCCTGTCGCGCAGTTCGTCGGACTTTGCCCAGTTCTTTTCCTTGCGACATTTAAGCCGTTCTTCCGCTATCGCCCGAACTTCTTCGGGAATTTCGCTTTCCGCTTTTTTCTTGACGCTATTCAAAAACTCGTCCGCGGGCGTAGCGAAAAGCCCTAGAAGCGAATAAGTTTTTATGATCTGATTTATATCCGCGCCGACGGAACTATCGCCCGCGACAATCTTCGCCTTAGCCGCCTTAAAATACCCGAACAGCGCGGAAAGCGCGAGCGCGGTGTTGAAGTCGTCGTCCATAGCAGCGTTAAAATCGTCGTCTATCGCCCTGTTTTCACCCGTTATCGCTATGCCTTTATCCTGTGCCGACTTGATTACGGCGTAAAAGTCCGCAAGGTGTTTTTCCGCTTCGGGGAAAAGACCGTCGGTAACGTTGATGTCGCTGCGGTAGTTGGTTGATAAAAGGGCGAATTTAACGGTTTCGGGCGAATACTTATCAAGTAAATCCGAAAGCAAAAGACTATTGCCCAAGGACTTACTCATTTTTTGCCCGTTGACCTTTATAAGCCCGTTGTGTATCCAGTATTTTACGAACTGTTTGCCCGTAAGGGCTTCCGACTGCGCTATCTCGTTTTCGTGGTGCGGGAATATCAGATCCCTGCCGCCGCCGTGAATATCTATTCTTTCGCCGAAAGTCTTATAGTTCATAGCGGAACATTCGATATGCCAGCCGGGGCGACCATTCCCCCACGGCGACTGCCAGAACGGTTCGCCCGCCTTTGCCGACTTCCACAGCGCGAAGTCCAAGGGGTTTTTCTTCATTTCGTCGTTGTCTACCCGAACGCCGTTTATCGCGTCGTCAAGGTTTCTGTGCGAAAGGTTGCCGTAAGACGGAAACTTTTCTACCGAATAGTAAACGTCGCCCTTTTCGGTGGGATAGGCGTAACCCTTTTCGATAAGTTTTTCAATGAACGCTATAATGTCGTCCATACTCTCGGTGGCTTTTATCCACACCGAAGGTTCGTCGACTTTCAGCCGTTTCATTTCCGCGTCGATTTTTTTTATCATATCGGCGGCGTACTTGTCGGCGGGAATACCCGTTTCGTTAGACTTTGCTATTATTTTATCGTCCACGTCGGTATAATTTCTCGCGTACTTTACTTTATATCCGCGTTTTTCGAGATACTTTCTTATGATGTCGTAGATAAGCGCCTGATACGCGTGCCCGATATGCGCTTCGCCCGAAACGGTTATTCCGCAGGCGTACATCTTTACGTTATTGCCGTCCGTCGGCTTAAATTCTTCCTTTTTGCCCGAAAGCGTGTTGAATATTCTTACCGCCATTATTTTCCGTCCTTATTCCGTTCGCCTTTTTTATCCTTTCGCGTGAGTTCGTCGATCTGCTTTTGCAACTCGTAAACCCTGCCTTGAAGATTGCAAAGTTCTTCCTGCAACGGATCTCTCTTTTCCTGTTCTAAATCGTCGGGCTTTTCGCCGTTTATCCTTACGACGTGCGCTGGAACGCCGACCACCGTCGCGTACGGCGGCACTTCGCGAAGAACTACCGCGTTAGCGCCGATTTTAGCGTATTCGCCGACGGTAAAGCCGCCCAAAACCCGTGCGCCCGCCGAAATTATCGCGCCCCTTTTCACCGTCGGGTGGCGTTTGCCCTTTTCCTTGCCCGTACCGCCCAAAGTCGCGCCCTGATAGATGACGACGCCTTCTTCCACTTCCGCGGTTTCGCCGATAACGACGCCCGCGCCGTGGTCGATAAACACGCCGCCCGCAATCTTCGCCGCAGGGTGAATTTCTATCCCCGTGAAAAACCGCGCCGTCTGGCTTATCATGCGCGCCAGCAGTTTCAACTTTATTTTATAAAAAAAGTGCGCGACCCTATACCACGAGAGTGCGTGCACGCCCGAATAAGTCAGCCAAATCTCGAATTTGTTTCGAGCGGCGGGGTCGTTTTTCTTGGCGGCGTTGATATCCGCGCGTAACCTTTTAAAAAACATTTCCGTTTACCTTTCGCCCGTAGATTTCCGAAACGGCGTTCGGGGGCGGGCGCTATGCTTTTCCGTAAAAACACGGAAGCGCATAATTATACAGTATTATTCTATCACCAAAGCGCGCTGTTTTGCAACCGTTAAAGGTCAAAAGTGCGGGATTTTTTGGGAAATTTTCATAAGACGAGAAAAAATTACCGCCCGAAACGGTTTTATAAGCGCAAAATCATTGATTTTGACGATTTTAAAATGTATAATTATATATAGTTTATCGAAATTAACCATACGGAGTTAAAAGATGCTCGATTTAAAAAGAATTCAGGAAAACAAGGAACATATCACCGAACTTCTGGCGCGTAAGGGATATAAAGCCGACTTCGACCCTATCTTAAAAGCCGACGGAGAGCGCCGCGCGGTTATCGCGGAAGTAGAGAAATACAAGGCGGAACGCAACAAGGTTTCGGCGGAGATCCCCGCTCTTAAAAAAGCGGGCAAGCCCGTGGACGAAATTTTTGCGAAAATGCGGACTTTGGGCGATAAAATCGCCGAACTCGACGAAAAGGCGAAAGCGCTCGAAACGCAGGTTTTCGATATGCTTGCCGTTTATCCGAATATCCCCGACGAAGACCTACTATCTGGTGAAAAGGAAAACAACGCGGTCGTAAAGGTTTACGGTAAAATGCCCGAATTTAACTTTAAAGCGCAAAACCACGTCGATATCTGCACCAAATTAGGACTTATCGATTATCAGCGCGGAACGAAACTTTCGGGCGGCGGATTCTGGTTATACCGCGGAGACGGCGCAAGATTAGAGTGGGCGTTACTTAACTTCTTTATTTCAGAACATTTAAAAGACGGCTATGAATTTATCCTGCCCCCCCACCAACTCGGCTACGCGTGCGGATTCGGCGCGGGACAGTTTCCCAAATTTTCCGACGAAGTGTACTGGCTGGACGTGGACGAAGACCGCAAGAAAAATCGCTTTATGCTGCCGACTGCGGAAACGGCGCTAGTCAATATGTACGCGGGTGAGATAATCGACGAAGCGAAACTTCCTATGAAGTTTTTTGCCTATACCCCCTGTTACCGCAAGGAAGCGGGTTCGTACCGCGCGGAAGAACGCGGTATGATACGCGGACATCAGTTCAATAAGGTGGAAATGGTACAGTACGCCCACCCCGACAAAAGCAAAGAAGCGTTTGAAGAACTCGTAAACAAAGCGTGTTCTTTAATGGATAAGTTGGGATTGCATTTCAGACTTTCAAAGTTAGCCGCGGGCGACTGTTCGGCGAGTATGGCGAGAACTTACGATATAGAAGTTTATATCCCGTCAATGGGAATTTACAAGGAAGTAAGTTCAGTATCCAACGCGAACGATTATCAGGCAAGGCGCAATAACACCAAGTTCCGCGACGCGGCGACGGGTAAAACGGCGTTCGTTCACACCCTTAACGGGTCGGGACTCGCGACGAGCCGTGTGTTCCCCGCCATTATAGAACAGTATCAGAACGCCGACGGCACGGTTACTATCCCCGAAGTGTTACAGCCGTTCATGGGCGGACAAAAGATTTTAAAATAATCAATTTTTACGATAAAGCGCGCCCCCGATTGCGATTTGCAATCGGGGGCGTATCGTTTTTAAGTCTATCGGACGCACTTACCGTTTGTCAAACGTATTTATCGGTCAGTTTTTCGCATAAATCCCAAAGGCGTTCGGCTACTTCGCCGCGTTCGTCTTTGAATTTCAGTTTCATAGGCTTGACTTTGCCGTAAACTTCGCCGCAAATAAAATCTTTATCGGGTGCGCCCGTCGCAAGGCGAACGAGCCGCTTTGCGCTTTTGTCCGGCGTTACGGTGAAAAAGTATTTAAGCGGCGAGTGATAACAGAATTTTACGAAACCCTTACTCTCCGCCGCAAAATTCGTTCTCACCACCCCGGGTTCGAACGCCACCGCGTTTATTCCCTTATCTTTAAATCTTCTGTCGAGTTCGCGGGTAAACAGAATATCTTCTAACTTTGCGTAACCGTAAGCCTTAAACGGCGCGTAATTTTTTTCGTTCAAAAAGTCTTTGCCGTCGAAATCCGCACCGAAAAGATTTGCCGCTATGCTCGAAGTCTGTATAACGGTCGCGCGGCTTTCTATTAGTTTACCCATCAAAAGTCTTGTAAGTAAAAATCCGCCTAAAACGTTTACCTGAAAAGTCCGCTCTATACCGTCCGCCGTTTCCGTGCGTTCCGCCAACACGCCGCCCGCGTTGTTGCATAAAACATCGATACGGTCGTAGGCGTTTAACTCTTCCGCAAGACGGACGACGTCGTTAAGCCGCGAATAATCGGCAATATGAAAGGGCGCGCCCAAATCCTGCGCGACCCTTTCGGTTTTTTCTTTTGAACGCCCGACGATAATTACATTATGCCCGAGAGCCTTTAACCGCTTTGCCGCGGCTTTACCTATACCGTCGCTCGCACCCGTAATCACTACGTTTTTAAAGTCCATACCGTTTGCCGAAAAATATACGATTTCTTATTTTTTAAGTTCCTTTACTGCGTAAAAGCCCAACACGAAAGCGTTAAGTATAGCGAGTATTCCGCAAAGGATAGAACCGATAGCAAGAGATACAAGCCCGTTGTCGCTTTCCCCTATCAATCCTTTTACACAGAAGAACATAATTCCTGCTGCCAAAGATAAAACCGCCGCAATAAGAGCAAGACAGCCGCCGAATTTAAACTTCTTGTTGAGAAGTTTAAACGCGATTATGACAACAGCGGTAACGAGCGCTACGATCACGAAAGCCATAGCGAGCACGACGCCTATTCTCGTCTTATCGCCGTAAGACAATAATTCATAAACGGAAAAATGTGCCTTTCCTATTAACACGTCGTAATCTATGCCCGTCAAGGTCATAAAGATAAGCACCAGAGCGGAAAGCAATATTCCGCAGCCCAAAACAATGAAACTTAAATTGTTTTTCGATTTACTCATAATTACTACTCCTTTTTATTAAAACTTTATCGGCGTCCCTATCGTTTCAAGGACGATTTAATTATACTCTTTTATTTCGGCGCCTGTCAACCTTTTAACGTCTCTAATCTATCTATTCGGTATTAACGCACAGTTCCTGATTGTTATCGTAAAAATCTATCAGTGCTTTTTCATCGTCCAACAGTAATAATACTTCTAAATTGTTAAACACGTAAAATAACGTGTAGAAAAAAGTTATAAAAGCATTACTTGTGTAGTTTATCTTGATAAGAGTAAAGGTAAGATAGACCGCAAAATGCACCGCCATAAACACGAAAAATACGAGAAGAGTTTTTTCGTCTTTTCTCTTCCCTTTTTTCGCTAAAATATTTGCGATATGAATTGCAAGAATTAATATCCCCAAAACACAGCGTTAAATATCGAGTTCTTTTCCATAATCGTATATCGATTTACCCGTTTCGTAGGTTTTCCGTAAGGCTTCGTTCCCTTCTCGTATAATAAATCATCACCGATTTTATTTTATATTTTTCCTTATAAATTTTTCTATTTTATCAAACGGTATCTTATCTTTGTTTTCGCCGCCGTCGTATAAATCGCAATGCGTAGCGTCGGGAACGATAAACAGTTCCTTGTTATCGCCTTTTAAAAGTTTGAACGCGTCTTCTCCGAAATATCTCGAATGCGCTTTTTCTCCGTGAACGATCAAAACGGCGTTCCTGATTTCCGACGCATAGTAAAACAGCCTTGTATTTAAAAGCGAAGTTCCTGCGGTTGAGTTCCAGCCGCCGTTACTGTTAAGGCTGCGCGGATGATACCCGCGCGGCGTTTTATAATACGCGTAATAATCTTTTACGAATTGCGGATATTCGCTCGGATCGTCTACCACCCCGCCGTTTAATTTATAACTTCCGTTTTTAAAATCTTCCGTACGCTGTTCGTTTATTGCAACGCGCGCCTGATATCTCGCCTGTTCGTTATCCGCAGAATCGAAATAACCGTTTCCCGTCACTCTCGACATATCGTACATAGTTACGGATACCGTCGCTTTTATTCTCGTATCTATACACGCGGTCTGCAACGCCATACCGCCCCAGCCGCAAATACCGATAATTGAAATCTTTTCTTTATCAACGTTATCAAGGTTAGAAAGATAATCGACCGCAGCCTGAAAATCCTCCACGTTGATATCGGGGGAATTCATATATCTCGGTTCTCCGCCGCTTTCTCCCGTAAAGGACGGGTCGAACGCAATAGCCAAAAACCCGCGCTTTGCCATCTCTTGCGCGTACAGTCCGCTCGACTGTTCCTTTACCGCACCGAAAGGTCCGCTGACCGCTATTGCGGGAAGTTTGCCGCTAAAATTTTTCGGGCAATACATATCCGCCGCAAGCGTTATACCGAAATGATTGCGAAAGGTGATTTTTTTATGATCTACGCTTTCGTCTTTAGGGAAAACTTTATCCCATTCTTTTACTGAATTTGTCATTTTTTTACCGTCCTTTTTTATTTTCTTTCATCGCGCTTATGCCCCCGTTAAACCGCTCCTTACCTTTCTCAATAATGTCTGCAAAAGTAAAAAGTCGTCTGATTCGAGTTTTACGCAAGCGCCCATCGTAGCAGGTACAACGACTATTTTTTCTTTAAGTTTTCGCCCTTTGTCCGTAAGATAAACGATCGTTTCTCTGCTGTCTTTCGTGTCTTTTTTCTTTAAGATATAACCTTTACTCTCTAATTTCGTAAGTAGCGGAGTAAGCGTTCCCGAATCGAGATATAATCTTTCACCGAGCGTTTTAACTTTAAGCCCGTCTTTTTCCCACAAAACAAGCAGAGTAATATACTGCGTATAGGTTATATCGAAGTTATCGAGAAGCGGTTTGTATCTTCTGATAATCTCTTTTGCCGTCGCATATAAAGAGAAACAAAGTTGATTATCCAACTTTAACATTTCTTCTTTTAAGTTATCCATATTATTCTTCAAGCGCCTTCTTAATAAATTTATCTATTTTTTCGGGCTTTGTCATCGGCGAAAATCTATCTATAACTTCGCCGTTTTTAGAAATGAGAAATTTTGTAAAATTCCATTTGATTTTTTGCGTTTTACCCTTCTTATTCTGCTTTGTAAGATAGACATAAAGCGGGTCGGCATTGTCGCCGTTCACTTCGATTTTATGAAATCTCGGAAAAGTCGTGTCGTATTTAAGAGTGCAAAAAGAGTGTATTTCTTCATCACTGCCCGGGGCTTGACTGAAAAATTGATTGCACGGAAAATCCAACACTTCAAACCCTTGGTCTTTATATTTTCTGTAAAGTTCTTCAAGTCCTTTGTATTGCGGCGTAAACCCGCAACCCGTGGCAGTATTGACTATAAGAAGAACTTTCCCCTTATAATCACCTAAACCGACATCGTTCATTGAACGGTCTTTAACGTTAAAATCATAAATAGACATTTTCCTATTCTCCTATAATGTAATTAAATTGCATACAATTTATTTTTATTTTAACATTGCTTTTCCTGTTTGTCAACAATTTTCAACTTTTTTAGAAAAATTTTACGGTTTCGCCGTTCAGTCAAAAAATTTTAAAAAATTAAAAAGCCCAAAATCGTTAGAGATTTACAGGCTTTTTTAATGTGTCAGTCGGTAGAAATGTGTTTTTTTGGTATGTATGTCGGTTAAACGTTTGCACGGAATAATGCGCCGATTATTATTCTGTTTTGCTTTTATAAAGAATTTTATAGATAATATTATTTATACAAAACTGGTAATCGTGATAAATTGTCGCTAAAAATGAATTTGTGCCACTTTCTAATGATAAAACGAGAGTGTCTTTTTTTAACTGTTTTTCAGATAAATAAGTGGTTTTATTATTTATTGTAAATTTTGTAATGTCTGAAATATTAACAACTTTTATTGTGTCTTTTTTAATTTCATTTATCTTAAAAAAACCAGTTTGAAATAAGAAAATTTTATCTTGACAAACACTTAAATACCAACTTTTTTTCTCTTCTGCTAAAGTTCCAAAAAGCCCGCCAAAAGCCCCTGATTTACTAAAAATACCAGACCAAACTCCTGAACGATAAAGAATTCTTATCATTGAATTTTCATCATCAGCAAAGTTGTTATCAACTAAATACCGTCTAAAATCTTTTTCAACAACTAATGTGTTAAGTATTATCGGCTCAGTTGGTACTGTATTGTCTAATTTACTAAAGAATCCCATAGAAAACTCTCCTTAAATTATAAAAAAGCATTATTCTATTATAGTTAATACATTTTCATCTCAAAATAACACATACACTTTTAACCTTCAATAAGATTTGGGCATTGATTTATTAATCTCTTCAAAGCTTTTTCAAATATTTTTACAGCATCCATATGAACTTGCAATTATAGCACTTTTGGGTTTGTTTTTCAAGTATTTAAAACGTTCAAATCCGCCCACCGCCCACCTTTTGACCGAGGCACTAGAAGTGTGTTTTTAGGGTGTTTTTGCTAATCCTTTTAAAATGAAAAAGCCCCTTGCAGAGCAAGGGTGATAAAAAGTGTTAAAAAATAGCCAGTTTTTGCTCAAAAATATGCGAAATTTGAATTGCCCTGTTGCGGTGCCCGACAAAATCTTCGCGCTACCGCTCGATTTTCTCTACCGCTGCCACCTTCTCGCCTTGCTTTACCGTCCACAGGACGCGCTTCGGCTCGTCGCCCCCTGACCTACGGACAGTCGGCAAAATCTACAGACAAAAAAATAACGGCAGATAAAATCTGCCGTTATTTTTTTGGTTGCGGGGAGGGGATTTGAACCTCCTGACCTTCGGGTTATTTTTCGCTATGCGAAAAGGCTACCGCCATAGGCGGATAGCGATCCCATTTTGCTTATACGCTTTTCAACAATCGCAAACTTACAAAAGCGAAAAAAGGCTCATAGAAAGTAAATCAGGAGATTCAATTCCCTACTCTTCACACAAAAAACAAATCACGGCGACAGACAAAACTGTCTGTCGCCGTGATTGTGGTTGCACGTTTGCAAGTGAAATAGAACTATTTTTCTACAAGTGGTCAGTCGGGGTAATTTTAAGGCTATAAACTACCCTAAAATTTTTAAATATTCGGTTAATCGTGCGTTTAAGTATTCAGCGAAGAGTTTTGTCATCGCCGACAAGTCTTTTTTAACGTAATAAGCGTCAAACGCGTCGTAATACCTTTTTCTGTCGGTAAACTTAATATCTATCGGCGGGTAGCCTGCTTTCATAAGTTCTAAATTTATTAAAAGTCTCCCCGTTCTGCCGTTGCCGTCGATAAAAGGGTGTATCCCTTCAAAACGAATATGGAATTTCGCAAGTTTTTCCGCGATATTCCTGTCGTCCTTTTTATAATCTTGCAACAACTCGTACATTTTCGGCTCGATTAAATAGGGTTGCACGGGTTCGTGATGCGCACCCATAATGCGAACGGGGATTTTACGGTAAACGCCTTTATCCATAGGTTTATCCGCAAGCACAAGCGAGTGAATCTGTTTAATAATGCTTTCAGTAATTTCAACTTTTTCTTTTACCAAATCAACGACGAAATAAAACGCGTCTTTATGCCCGACAACTTCCAAATGGTCTTTAAGCGGTTTTTGGTCAACGGTAAGCCCGCGCAAAACCATCTCCGTTTCGCGCAACGTAAGCGTATTGCCTTCGATAGCGTTTGAATTATAGGTGTATTCGACCATAAAGTCTTCGTAAAGCCTCTGAACTTCGCCTTCGGTAAGCGGTCTTTTGGTATCAAGTTCGGCTTTCTTCTTCTCTATTAAAGAAAGAAGACTTCCTTTCGCTTTAATTCTGCCGTCGGCAGGCTTATCCGAAGTATCGGGTATATACCAAATTTTGCCTATGCGGTATGCCCCGTCAATTTGTCCGTTTTCACATAGAACTCTTACGCGCCTATCTGATATTTGCCATTTCTCCGCCGCTTGTTTTACGGTCATTGCCATAATTTTACTCCTTTTACGGAATATTATACACTCTTTACGGAACATTGTCAATGTGTTTGCGGAATAATTAAAAATAAATGTTGTTTATATTTCCATTAATAACAATCACAGCGGCAGGCAAAACTGCTTATCGCTGTGATTGCGCATTTTCAATTATAATATTGTTATAATGCTTATTACAGTATTGACTATATTTTTAATTGATTAAATCCATTTTTAATGATTCTATTGATTTTTCAATAGGTTGCCTTTCGTTTTTACTTTGAAATTCTATAAAAAATATCCTTATCTTTATATCACCGTTATTGAAAGTTATTTGAGAATTGTCATCAAATTCTTTAACTTTTGGGTATAAAACATAAACCGAATTACTGTTGTACTCTTTCGCATAAGCATACATTTGATACATATCGGCTTGTGAAATTCCATAATTAGCAGAACGGTTATTTGTTAGACGTTTCCATTTAGTATCCATAATAATTTTAGCTTTCTCTGCGCTTTTCTTAGTAAGAACAATATCAGGACGTAAAGCAAAAATCTTTTTACCGTTTTCGTTTAATAAATAAAGCCCTTTATCTTGGCAAGAAACATTATAATCTTCGGAAAAAACGCTTTTTACAACAGTTGCAATATAAGACTCGAATAAATTTTCCATCGGGAATAAAAGTGCAAGTGCGCCCGTATTCCCTTCAAACGAAGTAAAACTTTGATTTTTCAAAAACACTTTCGTCCATATCAAAACTTGTGAATAATCAATAGTGTTTCTGTCCGATTTTACAGAATTAAAATCTTTATCAACGTCTTGGCTTACGTCAACGTTTTCAAAATTTATAAGTAACTGTCGACAAAGCTTTAAATTCGTTTCCGAAGCCGAAAGTCGCAATAATTTTAACAATGTAGTTTTAATAAGACGATTTTCCGCACGGTTCTCGGTAAACTCATCATATATAATGTAAAATTTTTCTTTGTGAGCGTAATTGTATTTTATATGATTGTTAAAATCAAGTTTTCCTTTATAAAAATTCCCGTTTTCTTCCACGTGATTATAATCAGACTTTAAGCCTTTCTTTACAAGATATAAAACCTGCTGTAAATACATCCCGATAAATACTTCGTAAATATTGTTATCGTGAATTTTAAGATCAGCATTATTAAAAACCTTAAAAGAAAAATATTTAAGCGTTTTTAACATTTTAATAAAAATGCTTATAGTTTTTTTATTGTCTTTGTCATCACCATCATCAAAATCTACTTTCGGAAGAATTTGAATTTTTACGCCATTTTTTAATTGTATTACACCTACGTAGTTTTTGGACCTTACATACTCACCATCGCTATTAGTTCCTACTTGAAAAACATTAAAAACGTCGTCCGTATCTTCGGATTTAGAATACATTTCATTATATTTTTCAACAAAGAATTTTAACTCGGCAAAATTATTTTCGCCGAGTTGTTTATCGCCGCCGTCAAAACGTGAATTTTTATTTATCCGTTCATATTCGTGGACAGTTATTAATTTATTCATTTTCGGTTGCTGCCACTTCGTCCTCAGCCGTGTTGCCGTCGTCAATTACTGTATCATTTTTTATTTGTCCGTTACCTAAAAACCTGTAACTATGAGGCTCTTCAAAAGCATCGTTATTTATTTCAAATACGGCTTTATCGTCAAAATCATCGTCTTTATCATCTCCGAATAAATCCTTTGACTTTTTATAAACTTTTTTAACAAACTGCGTCTTTTCATCTTTCTTTTGATTATCACCTAAAACAAGCCTGATTTTATCATAATCATCGTAAAAATATTCCTGCAATAATGGAATAATTTTATCCTTGAAAATATTAGAAAGATTTTCAATAGTCTGACCATCTTTTAATTTCATAAAGAAAGAATGTCCGATTTGATGTTCTCTATCATATAAATATTCTATACGCTTATTCATAGTATCGAGAACATTTTTAACATTTATTCCAGCCACGACAATGTCTTTGAGCAAGTCTGAATTCGGCATTTTTTCTTCAAAAGCAAACCTTCTTCTTAAAGCAGTATCTATCAAAGAAATTGACCTATCCGCAGTATTCATAGTCCCAAGTATGTAAACGTTATTCGGCACACCAAATTCTTCTTTTGAATACGGCAAAATCGCTTTCATTTCTTCTTTTTCGCCCAAACGTTTTGTATCTTCTATAAGTGTAATGAGTTCACCGAAAATTTTGGAAATATTACCGCGATTTATTTCGTCTATTATAAACACTCTCGGTTCTTTGTTTGCAACAACCTGATTGCCTGAATCAATTAAACTATATACCCACGTGCTATCTATATTCTTTAATTTATAAACAGTGCCCAATGTAAGAGTTTTATTGCCATTATGCGCATCTACATCTGTAATTATTTTTTTAACCAACCATTTAACAGTTCTTACACTTTTATATTCCGCAAACTCTTCACGAAGCTCATATTCACCCGTTACTACTCCAATTGCATCGATAGACGTATTAGTATAACAAGATAAAACTATATCTCCTATTCTCATACCGCCTATAAAAGCATTAAGAATCCTTCTACCTTCCACTTTTGAATCTGTTTCAGCCGAAACATCTTCGCCGTTAACATAATAGCCAATCCTTATATAATTGTTTTTAAGGCAATCTTTCCTTATATCATTATCACCCGTACCTTTTAATGATACTTTCCAGATCGTTGGATTGTCATTTAACCCTAAATCACTCAACTTGCTTTTTTGCATAACAGTCTTTGTTGCTTTTTTGCAAAAATCTTTAAAAACCCCATTCTCTACCGAATATGTAACATTTCCATCCTCATCAGTATCTGGTTTAATCCCTTCGATAAATTCTTCGTAGCCGTAAGACTGATGGAAAGTCGTAAATGCGATTTTTCCATCTTTTATGTAACCATCATAACGCTTTTTTACCGCTGAATAATCTTTATCCGCTTCTTGTTCTATAACAGTTAAATCTTTACTTTCTACTATTGCAACGGCATAAATGATGCTGTTATAAGTTTTACCCGTTCCGGGTGGCCCGTATAAAATAAGATTTTTAGAACATTTAATTATATTGTCATTTTTCATAGTTTTTTCCTTTTGATCATCATTTTGTGAAATTATGATTTCATTAAAAATTCCTTCATACGCTTTAATCAATTCTTCAAACGGTTTTTTAGCCTCTTCAATTAACCGTTTTGTTTCACCATATTCTATTGGTTGTTTAAACGAAAAAATTGGCCTGTATTTTTCTAAAACTCCGAGTGATATACGTTTTTTTGCTTCTTGATAATGAATTATGTTGTAGTCTTGATCGACATAATAACAAGGATCTTCTGCTTCAACATTTAATAGTTTTCTATATATTTGTTTCCTTTCTTCATCATTTAAAGAAGCGTCTTTATTATTATTGGTTTCAAGTCCCATATTAATTTTTAAATTATCAGATTCATCTGTTGAAACTGAAAAAGAAATACTATATGTTTGATTTCCGTGTTTTAAATCCTTTAATCTTGTCCATATATACGGGTAATTTAAAAAACCGTTCTGCCAACTTGTTTCTAATTTAGTAAATCTATTTTTATAATTGGCTACAATTAAGTTTATAAATTTTTGGAATTCTTTTACGGCTTCTTTGCCCGGTGATCTATCAATTTTAATGTTTTTGCTATTTATTGTTCCGCCATAATTTACTAACCAATCTTTAATTTTATCAAAATCAATTTCGTCTTTATTATTTGCTACGTTGATTGCTAGCAAATCTAAAACTCGATAATTTTGCCACTTAAACTTTTCTTCTTTCTTAAACGCACTCGTTTCTCTACAACCATCTATATAATATTTAAGTTCAGTAAGTTTTTTTGTGCCCAATCCCAATTCCCCTAATAAAAATTTAGTTTTACTATTCACAATTGGGAAAAAATTAGGTTTTAAACAATGAATAACAATCGAGCCCGTTGCAGATTGCATACCTTTTATGCCATTAGAAAAAATTTTTTCTATAATTTCGAAAGCCTGTTCTTCGCTTTGACATTTTCTTACTTCAATACAAGCCCTAATAAATTTTTGACAATCCGTATTCGATACTTTGCTACAAGTTTTAAATCCAGAACCAACAATTCCGATTGTATTATTTCCGTATCTTTTATTATTTACTTTATCTACAATTTCATCAAATAATCGCTCTATTTGTTGTTGAAAAAGTGCATCAAGATGGGAAGATTTTATAAGTTCTCTTTTTTTATCCAGACTAAATTTTCTATCTGTTACTGTCATAAAATAAATTAGATTTAAATCATTATAATCCAATTTAATCATTACTTGATTATCAGAATTTGCATAACACTCTACAATTTTATTTACAAGTTCATAACATCCACTATGCTGATATGGATCTATATCTTCCGCTTGCTGTAAAGCACTGACCAACTCTTCTTTCGTTATTTTCTCGCCATTTTCAGTTCTTATTTTAAACTCTTCAAACATTTATTTCTCCTTCGTTTATATCGTTATCTACCATATTTCCCTTTTGCTTTATCTATATTGTTTTTAATCCGATCGCGGAGTTCTATCGGCGATACTATTTCAACGGCTTTTAGATATTGCATCGCCCAATATTCCATTGCGTTTAAACTAACTCTTACGGTTATCAGATATTTATCGTCGGCTTTTTCAATCTTAAAATCATAACCGAACCAATCTACAATTTGGTCGATTACCCATTCTTCTGCATAAAACTTTACCGTTTCTATCTTATCCGTAAACATATACGGTAGCGAAGACGCAAAATCTTTATAATTTATACCGTTTTCATAGCCTTTTATGTTTCTTATAGGAGTCAACGGAATATCCGTTAATTTCATATTCGTAATATGGTCAACGCGATAGTAGCCCATATTTTTCCATTTTTCGTTAAGTGCCATTAAATAATAGCGTTGATTGTGTAAAATCAACTGATATGGACTTGCAATATGACCTGCGCTTTTGTGAAGAACTTTATCTGCGCCGAACTTATTATAATCGAATTTGATTTGCTTACTTTTTTCAATCGCTTCATCAACAATATCGATATTATAAAACAAAGCGACGTTTTCGGTTTTGCTCCACTCGTTTACGGAATAAACATTTTTAACGTGATTTTTAAAATACTTGTTAGACATACCGCAAAGTTTCTCAATCAACTCTTTGGAATGTTTTGCGGTAATATGCTTACTCGACAAAACCCCGTCTATCAAAAGACGGAGTTCGCTGTCTTCAAACGTTCTTTCGGCAAGATAGCTTCCATTCCTGTTCGAATCGATTTCAACGCCGGATTCTTTTAGTAAAGAAATATTTCTGCCTATCGCTTTGCGCTCTATTTCTATGCCGTAATCTCTCGATAAGTACTTTGCAATATCTTCCTGTTTCAAGCGATGATCGACGTCGCTATAATGTTCCAATATCTGCAATATTCTTATAATTGCGAGTTTTTTAGGCTCAAAACCTTCCATAATATCACCGCATCTTTTGTTTTTTGGCAATATTATTATACAATTTTTTATCGGTTTTATCAAGAGTTTTTACCCGCTGTCGATTTAACTATTGCTTCAACGTCGTCCCAAATAAGAACTTTTTTCTCTAAAAGTGCTCCCGCTATCGCATCAAGCATTTGCTTATTTTCGATAAGCATATTTTTACACTCTTCATACAACTCTTTAATTATATCGGTCATCTTTTGAATTACTTTATCGTTTCTTTCCGCAGACTGCTTCCTACTGTAATCGTTTTGATCGTATAAATAATCGAATCCGTAAAGGCATAAACTCTCCAAAGCATAGCGCACTTCGCCGCTTAATTTTAACATATCGCTTTCAACGCCCATATCCGACTCATTGAATTGTATTTCCACCGCGGCTTTACCTGCAAGGATTATCATTATTTCATTTTTGAATTCCTTTATTCCTTCGTAAGTTTTTGAATACCCGTATTGTCTGCAAATTCCGCCTGTATCCCCAAACTTTTTAATAGTTACAATACCCACTTTTTTATCTGCCAAAACAGACATAACGGCGTGTCCTGCTTCGTGGTAAGCGACAAGGCGCTCGTTTTCTGGATTTTCTCTTTCGGTTTCGATTGTCTCTAAAACAACTCTTAAAACCGCCTCTTTAATGTGATCCATTTTTATTTCGTCAAAGCCTGAATAAACGGCATATATTCCGGCTTCGTTTATGACGCTTTCTAAGACCGCACAAGACTTTTTGTTTAGAATATCTGCAAGCGTTTCGACTTTTATTTCATTTGAAATCTTTTTATTTGAAAGATAATGCGAAATAATCTTGACTGCATCTTGCTTTTTAGGGTAATCAACTTTAATTTGCCTGCCGAATCTTCCTGAACGTAGTAGCGATTCAGGTAAATTCCTTATATTATTTGCCGTTGCTATAACAAAAACATCCTGACCTTTTATTTTTTCCAAACAAGTCTGAACTGTAACGAATTCTTCCTTATTGCAGTCGATATTTAAATTATCTTCGGCAAATTTATCCATATCGTCTAAAAATAAAATCGACGGTTGATTTTCGGTAGCCTTATCAAAAACAGCCGCGATTTCCGAAACGAACTTCCCGTCGGGTTTATCTTTTTTACAAGAAAAACATTTTCTTTTGCTTTCCGAAATAAATGCTTCTGCCATCAATGTTTTTCCGAGTCCCGGCTCACCATAAATCAACAACGCCTGCGGTATATTTATACCGAAAGACCTATATTTTTCTGTGTTTGAAAGGACATTGCACAATCGTATTAATTCTTCTTTTTCTTTTTCGTACCCTATAATT
>ONQV01000041.1 GCA_900320065.1 uncultured Eubacteriales bacterium
CGGGCTTTTGTCGACGGGCGGCGTTCACTCGCACGTAACCCACGTTTACGCGCTTATTAAAATGGCGAAAGAACGCGGTGTTAAAAACACTTTTGTTCATTGTTTCCTTGACGGCAGAGATACCGATCCGAAGTCCGGTGCTGGATTCGTTGCCGATTTGCAGGCGGAGATAGATAAATTAGGATACGGCGAAATAGCGTCCGTTTGCGGCAGATATTACGCGATGGACAGAGATAACAACTGGGACAGAACGGAAAAAGCCTACGATATGCTGACTTTGGGAACGGGCGAAAAGTGCGACAACGCCGTTAAAGCGATCAAAGACAGTTACGGTAAAGGCGTTACGGACGAATTTATGCTGCCGACGAATATCGTAAAGAACGGCAAGATAGTGGCGCTTATAGAAAAAGGCGATTCCGTAATATTTTTCAATTTCCGTCCCGACAGGGCGCGCCAGATAACCCGTGCGCTTTCGCAGGAAGAGTTTACGCCGTATTTTGACGCCGACAAAGGCAAGCAAATGTATTTTGAAAGAAAGACCGGTTATCTTGCGCCCGTTTATACGGGATTTGCGGTGTACGACGCGACCTTTAAGGGGGTAAACGTGGCTTTCCCGCCCGACGAAATAGCGAACACTTTGCCGCAATATCTTGCGTCGCTTGATAAAACGCAACTTCATATCGCCGAAACGGAAAAGTACGCGCACGTTACTTTTTTCTTTAACGCGAAGTTGGAAGCGCCCGTCAGCGGCGAAACGCGTATAGTTATTCCTTCGCCCAAGGTTGCGACTTACGATCTAAAACCCGAAATGAGCGCTTACGAAGTGAAAGACAGGGTGTTAGCGGAACTTTCCACGGGGAAGTACGACGTAATGATACTGAATTTTGCAAACTGCGATATGGTTGGGCACACTGGCGTGTTTGACGCGGCTGTAAAAGCGGTTGAAACGGTTGATATCTGCGTTAAAGAAGTAGTTGATAAAATTCTGTCGATGGGCGGCGCGGCGATAATAACCGCAGACCACGGCAATGCCGATAAAATGCTCGACGAAGAAGGACATCCGTTTACCGCTCATACTACTAACGAAGTGCCGTTTATCGTCGTCGGTAAAGACTTCAAGGGCAAGTCGTTAAAGAGCGGCGGCAAACTTTGCGATATTGCGCCAACTCTTCTCGATATGATGGGAATAGCAAAACCCGAAGAAATGAGTGGCGAAAGTTTGATAGAATTATAAAAAGTTTATTAAAAACAGTTGTAAAAAAGCGGTTTTTGTGTTAAAATTATTTTGTTTTTCGCATTAAAATCTGTTTTTGCCGAAAAATACAGGTAAAAATCGCGATTATGGAGTGAACTATGAACGTAATATATAATATTCTCGAATCAAGCGGGCCGTTCTGGACGGCGTGGCACGGCGGCGTAAAACAAGCGCTTTTGGCGATTATGGCGCTTTGCGCGCTGTTTATCGTTTTAGTAGTTATGTTCCAGCCCGGCAATTCTTCGGGCGTTTCCGCACTCAACGGCGGCACGACGGAAACTTTTTTGGGAAAGAATAAGAGTAAAACCTTCGAACATAAAATGAAGATTTACACCGTAATAAGCGGTATAATTTTCACGGTTTTGGCAATTACGTTTGCAATCATAGCATTTTTTGCCTGATAACCGATAAATTTAAGGTTTTAAGACGGTTCTTTCCGAACCGTCTTATTTTATAGTTGCAAACGGAGTAAAAAAGTAGTAAAATAATTTCTATGGACGGTAAAGTTATCGCCACCAACCGTGTGGCTAGTCACGAATACTATATACTCGACCGATACGAGGCGGGTATAATGCTCGACGGGGGCGAGATAAAATCCGTTCGTGGCGGGAACTGTAACTTAAAAGACAGTTTTTGCGTCTTTTCCGGCGGCGAAATATTCGTTAAAAATATGCACATCTCGGTTTACGACAAGTCGGGCGCGTTCAATGCGAGAAACGCTACCCGCGACAGAAAACTGTTATTGCATAAAGGGGAGATAGTAAAACTTTCTTCCAAAGTTGCCGAAAAAGGGCTTACCGTCGTGCCGCTTAAACTGTATTTCAAAGACGCGCTCGTAAAGATGGAAATAGGTTTATGCCAAGGCAAGCATACTTACGACAAGAAAAAAACCTTAATGGAAAAAGATATTGAAAGAGAAAAAGAAAGATATTTGAAATCTGTAAAATAAAGGAGCAATTATGTCAGACAAAAAGAGAATAGAAACAATTTGCGTGCAAGGCGGGTACGTGCCTAAAAACGGCGAACCCAGACAAGTGCCTATTATTCAGAGCACAACGTTTAAATACGATACCAGCGAAGATATGGGTAAACTTTTCGACTTGGAAGCGAGCGGGTATTTTTATACCAGACTTCAAAACCCGACTAACGATTACGCCGCTAAAAAATTGACTGAACTCGAAGGCGGCACGGCTGGTATGCTTACTTCGTCGGGACAAGCGGCAAATTTCTTTGCAACGTTCAATTTAGCGAACTGTGGCGATCATATAGTAGCGTGTTCGGCAATTTACGGCGGTACGTTTAATCTGTTTAACGTTACTATGCGTAAAATGGGTATAGATTTTACCTTCGTTTCGCCCGATGCGACCGAAGAAGAACTGGATAAAGCGTTTAAGCCTAACACTAAAGCAGTATTCGGCGAAACTATCGCAAACCCCGCGTGTTCGGTTCTAGATATAGAATTATTTGCCAAAGTGGCACATAAACACGGCGTTCCGCTCATAATCGACAATACTTTCGCTACTCCCGTGAATTGCCGCCCGATAGAGTGGGGTGCTGACATAGTTACGCACTCTACCACGAAATACATAGACGGGCACGGCTCTGGCGTCGGCGGCGCTATTATCGACGGCGGTAAATTCGACTGGAATAAATACAAAGATAAGTTCTCGGGACTTACGACTCCGGACGACAGTTATCACGGGGTTATTTATACCGAAAGATTCGGACTTGGCGGCGCGTTTATCACCAAAGCGACGGCGCAACTTATGAGAGATTTCGGTTCTATCCAGTCGCCGCAGAACGCTTATTACGTTAATTTAGGACTTGAAAGTCTGCACGTCAGAATGGCGCGCCATTGTGAAAACGCTTTGAAAGTCGCAACTTTCTTAAATAATCACCCGAAAATCGATTGGGTAAGATATTGCGGACTTAAAACGGATAAATATTATCAACTCGGTCAAAAATATTTACCGAACGGTTCTTGCGGCGTATTGAGTTTTGCTGTTAAAGGAACGCGTAAGGATGCGGAAACGCTTATGAAAAATTTGAAAGTTGCGGCAATCGAAACTCACGTTGCGGACGCGAGAACGTGCTGTCTGCACCCCGCAAACGCTACGCACCGTCAACTTACCGACGAACAACTTGCCGCCGCGGGTATTCCGCCGACACTTATCAGGTATTCGTGCGGTATAGAAAACGCGCAGGATTTAATCGACGACCTTGCCGAGGCGCTTGAAAAAGTATAAAAGAAGTTAAAACACAGGAGAAAAAATGCCGATAATCGTACCGAAAGACATACCCGCTTCGAAGATTTTGCAAGCGGAAAACATATTCGTTATGAACGAAAAGCGTGCCGCAGGGCAGGATATAAGGCCGCTGGAAATCGCAGTAGTTAATCTGATGCCGACGAAAATCGTTACGGAAACACAACTGATGCGACTTTTGTCCAACTCGCCGCTTCAAGTCAATATAACGCTCGTGTCGACCGCAAGTTACGTCGGTAAAAACACGCCCGCGGAGCATCTTCAAAAGTTCTATAAGTCTTTTAACGAAATAAAAGACAGGACTTTCGACGGTATGATAATAACGGGCGCGCCCGTCGAAGACCTTGAATTTTCCGAAGTCAAGTATTGGGACGAACTTGAAGATATCTTTGAGTTCGCAAAAACCCGCGTTACCAGCACTATGTTTATCTGCTGGGGGGCGCAAGCGGCTCTTTACTACTATTACGGCATTAAAAAATATCCGCTACCCGAAAAACTTTTCGGCATTTATAAGCATAAAAAGTTAGTGGAATTCGATAAACTGTTAAAGGGTACGGACGATAGGTTCTTTATGCCGCACTCACGCCACTCAACGATAAAAGAAGAAGACGTAAAAGCGTGTAAACAACTCGTGCTTTTAGCGTCGTCAAAAGTTGCTGGGGCGTCGGTCATAAGATCAAAAGACAATAAATTCGTATTTATAACGGGGCACGCGGAATACGACAGAGATACGCTCGAAAAAGAGTATTTACGGGATAAGGAAAAGGGGCTTGATATCGCTCCGCCCGAAAATTATTACGTTGATAAGGTCGGTGGGGAAATAAATATGTGTTGGGCTTCCACGGCAAACCTTATCTATATGAATTGGCTAAATCATTTCGTATATCAAATCACGCCTTACAATATCGAAGAAATAAAGTAAGGCAAGACTACGGGGGTGTTTCAGATTCGATTGTGCGGGTGAGTTAAAGCGCAAGCATACCGAAGGCTCGGCTTCGTAAAAACGGAACTTAAATTTAAATGCTGATAATAATCAAAAATTAGCATACGCAGCGTAATTCGCGCGTTCGTCTTGCCGCACTTTTCCCGTCGGGAGCGGATAAGGCGTCAACTAGGCGGGGAACTGCTTTAATCGTTCTGACAGCGGCGGTTTTAGCGGAATTTAGTTGTTATGGGGAAATCAAAGCCCGCCGATGGGCGTGGTTTTTCCGAGAATAAACGTCGGATAAGTATGTAGAAAACTTTAACGAAGCGTGCAAGACCGGAGTGCAAGTCTCCGCATCTCCACCACGTCAGAGCAAGGCTTTTTTGTCTTGCTCTTCCTTTTCCCAAAAATCTTTTTCTGTGCAAAATCTTTTCGGGAGTCCTATTTTTATAATAGCTATTTCAGTCAATAAAGACAAAGTACGGGCGCGGCTTATATCGTGTCCGTACTTTATCTTGAGATTTTTTGTACAAAAATATTTTAAATTCAGAAAAATATTTTTTTCAATAGTTTTTTGCGTTTTTTATAGATTCACGTTTTTATTTTATAATACATATTATGTTCTTAAATAGTATTTTACGGGTAAAACACCCCTAAATTTTAAAATTGTGAAATTGTAAAAAATTGAGATTTTTGTAAAATTTGATTATATTTTGTTGCGTTTTTGTCTTTTCTATTTAAAAAAACGCTTGACATAGTATAAAAATTACCTTAAAATATAAAATTGTGAAACAAATAAAAAATAGGGTGTGAAAATGAAATTTATTCATGGAACGAATTTGAAAATTTTAGATAAAAAATCCGTTTTTATCGATACGACCGTAAAAATCGGAAACAACGTTACGATTTATGAAAATAATCGAATTGAAGGTGATACGGTTATAGGCGACAATTCAATCATAATGCCGAACTGTTACATAAAAAATTGTACGATAGGAAACGGAACGACTTTTAACTATTCACAGGCGGAAGACGCCAAAGTGGGCGATAACGTTTCCGTAGGTCCTTTTGCAAGGCTCCGCCCGAAAGCCGAAGTTTGCGATAACGCAAAAATCGGAAATTTTGTGGAAATTAAAAACGCTGTCATAGGCAAGGGAACGAAAGTATCGCATTTAGCATATGTTGGCGATGCAAGTGTCGGCGAAAATTGCAATATAGGATGCGGGGCTATTTTCGTTAATTATAACGGTAAAACCAAAAACCGCACTACGGTGGGGAATAACTGTTTTATCGGTAGCAACTGTAATATAATCGCTCCCGTAAATATTGAGTCGGATTCTTATATTTGCGCAGGTACTACCATAACCGACGACGTAACCGCCGGCGATTTCGTTATAGGAAGAGTTCGCCAAGAAGTTAAAGCGGGCAGAGCAAATAAATATTTAAAAAAGCAATAAGGGGCAAAATATGGGATTATTTTTCGGCACGGACGGATTAAGGGGCAAGGTAAACGAAGATCTTACTTTCGATATAGCGTATAAAATCGGTAACGCGCTTTCGACTTTAAAGAATAAGCCGACTATACTTATAGGTTCGGATACGCGTATTTCAAATACATATCTCACTCTTGGAGTGGCAGGCGGTGCTATGAGCGGCGGCGCGACCGTTATCGACGCGGGTGTCGTCCCGACGGCGGGAGTTGCGTATCTTACTAAAAAGACAAAAGCCGATTACGGCGTTGTGATAAGCGCTTCGCACAACAGCGGCGAATATAACGGCATAAAAGTCTTTAATTCCGACGGATATAAGCTCGGCGATAAGGAAGAAGAACGCATCGAGCGTTGTTTTATTCATAATAAAACTAACGATTTTCCTAATATAGGCACGTATACTCAGGATTTTACGCTTATTAAACAATACAGAAAATTTTTGATAAACGCAAGCGTGAACAGCCTTGCGGGTAAAACCATTGTGTTGGACTGTGCTTACGGCGCTGCTAACAGAATAGCGCCCGACGTTTTCAGGAGGCTAGGCGCGAACGTTATTGCTGCTAACGCCGTAAACGACGGTTTGAAGATAAATCAAGGGTGCGGGGCACTCTATCCCGAAAATCTCGTAAGACGCGTTTTCAGATATAAAGCGGATATGGGATTTGCGTTCGACGGCGATTCCGACAGACTTATCGCCGTGGACGAAAAGGGCAATATAATCAACGGCGATATGATTATATGCGGATTGGCGAAATATTTAAAAGCGCAAGGTAAACTCAAAGGCGACACGGTCGTCGGTACGAGCCATACGAATATGGCGATAGAAGACGATCTTAAAAGCAACGGGATTTCAATGATAAGAACGGATATCGGCGATAAATACGTTTTGGCAAAACTTATCGAAAAACAGCTTTCGCTCGGCGGAGAACAAAGCGGGCATATCATACTTAAAGATATTGCTACGACGGGCGACGGGATTTTGACCGCGATAGTCGTCGCTAATATGATTATAAGCGAAAAACGCGCTATGTCTGAAATTTTTGAAGTAGCACTTTATCCGCAGACAAATATCAACGTGATAGTGAGCGATAAATTCCGTATTATGAACAACGAGACGCTTTCCAAAGAAATCGTAAAGTATAACGAAGAGTTGGAAGGGAAAGGCAGAATAATGATAAGGGCTTCCGGTACTGAACCGAAGATAAGGGTAATGGTCGAAAGTAAAGATAGCGACCTTAACGAAAAAATTGCTAATTCTATGGCGGAACTCGTTAAAAAGATAGACGGAGAAGTTTAATTTATGTGCGGAATAGTCGGTTTTATAGGCAAAAGACCGGAAAAAGTATTGATTGAAGGTCTTAAACGGCTTGAATACAGGGGCTACGATTCGGCTGGTATCGCTTTAAAAAACGGTAATTCTATAAATGTTTTTAAATCGAAAGGCGAGATAAAGTATTTGGAAAAAATACTTCCTTCCGAAACGACTTCCGAAATAGGGATAGGTCATACCCGTTGGGCGACGCACGGCAAGCCCGACGAAATTAACGCGCATCCGCACGTTTCAAACGATAAGGTATGGGCGGTAGTACATAACGGGATTATAGAAAATTATACCGAGTTAAAATCCAAAATTATCGGGCTCGGCTACGATTTTTACAGCGAAACCGATACGGAAACTATCGCTAAATTACTTGAATATTATTCGGGTAAAGGTGATGATGAAATATCGGCGCTGAATAAAACCATTGCGGCGTTGAAAGGGAGTTTTGCGCTCGGTATCCTTAATAAAAATAAGGACGGAATTTTCTTCGCGAAAAACAAGAGTCCGCTTTTTATAGCGAAACACGGCGAAGAAGTTATGCTTGCAAGTGATATCATCTGTTTTAAGGGGTTTGCGGAAGAATATTATCCTATTTCCGACGGGATGTACGGTTACGCTGATAAAAACGGTATAAGAATATACGATAGTTTAGGCGAAACCGAAGTTAACCCTGTCGTTTTAAATCTCGGCGAATACGATAATATGAATATCTACAAGCATTTTATGATCAAAGAGATTTACGAAACGAAAACGACAATAAACAATATTATCGAATATTATTCGGAAAAGAGTAATCGTGACAAGTTAAACGGGATAGACGTTTCAAAGTTCAAGCACGTTAAATTCGTGGGTTGCGGGACGGCGTATCACGCTTGTCTTTTGGGTGCTGAGATGCTTCGTGAAAAAACGGGTATAGAAGCGAACGTGTACGTCGCGAGCGAATTCAGGTATAAAAGCGCGGCTTTCGGCAACGATACCGCGGTTATTCTTGTGAGCCAGAGCGGTGAAACCGCGGACACTCTTGCAGCGTACGAACTCGCACGGGAAAAGGGCGCGTTTACGATTGCTATCGTAAACGTCGAATACAGTACTCTCGCTCAAAAAGCGGACGTGTATTTTCCCATAAAGGCAGGCGTGGAAATAGCGGTTGCGTCAACCAAGGCGTTCAGTGCGCAACTTTCCGTTCTCAATATTTTCGCGGGCATTTTTGCAGAAAAACTCAATGGGAATTGCGATCCGCTTGCCGAAGTTAAAAAGTTAGCGGAAATTTTTGACTACGGCAATATAAACGGCTATAAACTTTTGGCAGACGTTTTAAGATTTAACGATAATTTGTTTATGATAGGGCGCGGCAACGATTATTACGTCGCGCAGGAAGCAAGCCTTAAAATCAAGGAAACTTCTTATATCAATTCCAACACCTATTATGCGGGTGAATTGAAGCACGGTTTTTTGGCGCTTATTGAAAACGATACTTACGTTATTGTTTTTGCAACCGATAAAAACGTTTTTACGAAAACTATTTGTAATGCCGAAGAAGCGA
>ONQV01000022.1 GCA_900320065.1 uncultured Eubacteriales bacterium
AAACGAAGCGAGCGTGCGTATGCCGAAATACGTGGGTATGGTCGTTTCGATAGTCGGGGGCTTGGTTCTCGGCGAAACGGCGGTGAACGCGGGTATCATTTCCGCGCCCGCGCTTATGATAATCGCGCTGTCGGGGATTTGCCTTTACACCGTGCCCGAACTCGAACAGACCTTTTCCGTACTGCGGTTTACCTTTCTGATTATCGGCGGTTCGTTCGGCGCGTTCGGCTTAATAATCGCTTCCTGCGTGCTTTTAATTTATCTCGTGTCCTTTGAAAACTACCGCACGCCGCTACTCGCCCCCTTTTCGCCGCTCATCACGAAAGACCTTAAAGACGGCGTTTACAAGGGATTTATGATAGAACAGTCCATACGCCCGTTATCGCTTAAAAACGCCAACAAAAGGCGGATAAAAAATGATTAAAGCCGTTAAGACCCGCCAAGTTTGTTTCTTTTATATAGCGTTTATGCCCGTCGTTAAATTTTTCACCGCGCCGAGCGTAATATGCGGTTTTTCGGGCGAAGACCTTTGGATCTCCGCGGCTGTCAACTGCCTTGCCGATATAGTTACTATCTCCGTCCTGTATTTTCTGCTTAAAGACGAAGATTGCGATTTTTTTACGCTTATCGAACGCAATTGCGGAAAGGCGTTCGCAAAGACTGTCGCGGCGTTTTATTTCGTGTTTTTTATGCTTAAAACGGTAATGCCTTTAAGCGAAGAAAAAAATTACGTGGAACTGACGCTTTACGTTACCGCGCCCAATATCACGACTTTTATGCCCGTGTTCGCCGCTATCTTCTTTCTGTGCGTTCAGCGTTTGAGAGTTATAGGAAGGATCGCGGACGGCGTACTTTTAATCGCCCTTATCGGGTACGCAACGACCTTTACGCTGTCCGTTTCGGACACCGATTTCGGCGCGATTCTGCCCGTCGGCGCTGCGGGCGTAAAAAACGTTTTTCGCGGAGCGTATTCTTCGAGCGCGTGGTTTACCGACGGCGCGTATTTTCTGTTCTTTATAGGCGAATATGTCAAAGGCAAGCGCGACGGGCTTAAAATCATACTCTCCGCCGCTGTTTCGGCACTTATCGTCGTAGTGTTTATGATATTCTTTTACGGAACTTTTACGTCGATAGCACAAAGACAGCATTTCGCGCTTACCGAACTTTCTAAATACACGACGGCAATAAACAATATGGAAAGATTCGATTATATCCCCATATTCGCGCTTTTATTCACGTCGGTGTTTTCGCTCGCTCTGCCCTTTTACTTTGCGACCGAACTGCTTACAAGAATTTTGCCTTTTAAACGCTTTGTCGCTGCGCTTATAACCTGCGCTATTCCCGCGGGGGTACTCTTATTTATGGACGAATATTTTAACAGTATAGAAAACTTTATTTTAAACTTTGCAAGCGGGTATTTTATATTCTTCGGGTGCGTGTTCCCGATAGCGGCGACGATTTTTATTAAATTACGGAAAAAGAAGGAGACGTCCTATGAGATTTACGGGAGTTAAAGTCGCAGTCTTAGCGCTCGCCGCGGTGTTTTTTATGTTCTTTTCCAACGACTTCGGGCTTATCGACATAGAAAAGACCGCGATAATCACCGCCTGCGCGATAGACCTTGACGAAAACGGCGAATACAAGGTTACCGCCCAGATAGCAGTGCCCGAAGCGACGGACACCAACACCGAAAATCTGCGTGCGCAGATTTCGGGCAAGGGCGCGACCGTAGGCGCGGCGATAAAGAATATCGGCGACGCTTCGGGCTGGTTCCCGCAACTGTGCTTTTGCAACCTGATAATAGTCGGCGGCGGGTTCTCGGATTACAACCTTATAAATATTCTCGATTATTTCTCGAAAACTCTGCGTATCCACGATTCCGCGCTTATAGTTATGGCGGAAAAAGAAGGTGCGGAACTTCTTAAACTTGCCACCCCGCTCGACAACGTTTCGTCCTTCGCTCTGCAAAAAATCATACTGAAAAACGCGGGGCTAAACCGCGATATAGCGGTCTGCGACGTAAAAAGTTTCTGCACGGGCTACTACTCGGATGCAGGCGCTTCGTTTATGCCGATAATAAAAGTCGTTTGGCAAAAGTCCGAAAACGAAAAATCTTCGGCGGAAGGCAGCACGGCGGAAAGTTCGGGCGGCGGCTCCGGCGGCGGTTCGGGTAGTTCGGGTGGTTTCGGCGGCAGTTCGGGCGGCGGAGCGAAAGGCGACGCCATCTTTAACGCCAACGCCACCGCGCTGTTCCTTAACGGAATAAAGGTAGGCGAACTGGACAAAGATCTGACGCTCGTATTCAATGCGTTGACCTGCGACTTCGCGACGACCACTTTCGAGATAAAGGACGTGGAAAACGGAACGACTACGCGGAATTATCTTTTAACGGTTTTTTCCTGCGACAGAAAAACCGCGCTAACCGTTTCGGAAAGCGGTATAATATTCGACGTAAAACTCGATATTTACGCTAAAATAAGCGACGTGAACGGGCAATCTTACGACCTTGAATACGTTGAAAATATACCGTTGCCGTACTTTTTAAAAGAACGCGCCGAAAAAGACTTCACGGAAAGAATACAAGACCTTATCCGCACCGAAATAGAAACGAAGTGCGATTTTTTGGGCATAAAAAAAGAACTGTACCGAAAGCACAACTCTTTTTACTCAAAATATAAAGATAATTTTACCGAAAATCTCGATTTTAAGGTAGAAGTAAATTTTTCGGGACAAAAATAATCACGAGAACAGTTTGTCGATTATTTCGTCGGCGTTCGCGCCTTTTATATAGCCCGATATAGGTTGAAAAGCCGCCGCTACGTCGTTTTTGGTAAATTTTACGCCGTCAAGCGTGCTTGCAAATTCTTTAATATCCCCTACCGAAAAGAAGTCGCCCGAAATATCGGCATTTTCTATCTTCCCTTCCACGGTATCGAAGGAAAAGGACAAGATACCGAACGGAAACTTATACTCGAAAAGGTTTTTACCCTTTGGCGAACGCCCTATATTCCACTCGTATAAAGAATACTTGTCGCGGACGAGTTTATCTATCTCAGCAATATCGTTTTCGGTTAGAACGTACTCTTCGCAAGTCTTTTTAAAGTATTCTTTAAGCCCGTTTTTGAACTCTTCCACCGTCATATCAGGCAGATATTGCTTGATATTAGTTACTCGCGCGCGGACGGACTTTATACCCTTGCTTTCCGTTTTCAGTTTATTCGGTTTAAGCGCGAAAGTAAGAGCCGTCATATCCGTATCGAATAACAGCGTGCCGTGGTGCATAATTCTGCCGCCCGAAACGGTTTGCGCGTTGCCCGAAATTTTTTTCCCGTCGATAACTATATCGTTTCTGCCCGAAAATTCGGCTTTTACGCCAAGCGTGTTCAAATACTCTATAACGGGCGCGGTAAACCGCCTGTAATTGTCGACGTTCTCTCTAAAAGGCGCGATAACGGTGTAGCAAAGGTTGTTAAGGTCGTGATAAACCGCACCCCCGCCCGTCTGACGGCGCACGACCTTTATGCCGTGCGAAGTTGTGTAGTCCAAATTTACTTCCTGCACGGTATTCTGGTTTACCCCCACGATCACCGCGGGGGCGTTTATCCAAAGGTAGATAAAATATTCTTTTCTGTGCTTTAACAGATACTCTTCCGACGCGAGATTAAAGTACGGATCGGTAAAGTCGTGAGTTAAAAACAAAAATTTATCCATAATTTTTTTAAGCCCCGCCCGTAACGGGCGGGGCTTGTCGCTGAACTTAAACGCCTTTCTTCGCCGTGCGGAGCATTTCCGCGTCGGAAGTGTTGATGGTTGACACGTGTCCTTTTAAGGGGAGCATCTTGTCGCTGATAAAGTCGATTATCCAACTTGCCTGCGGGAAGAATTCTTCGTCGAATTCGTGCGGAGGCGTGATCCAGTTGTGCGCGCCGCAAACGACGGGCGGAGCGTCGAGATAATCAAAGCAAAGTTCGGTGATGTTGCGTGCGAAGTCGTTAAGGATAGAACCCCTTGCGCAAGCGTCGGACGCGAGAATAATTCTGCCCGTCTTCTTGACGCTTTCAACGACCTTGTCGTAGTTGAACGGAACGACGCTGCGTGCATCGATGATTTCCGCTTCCACGCCGTATTTTTCGGAAAGTATCTTCGCCGCTTCGACCGCTTTATAGAGCGTTGCGCCGATAGTCAAAATCGTAACGTCCGAACCCACTCTCTTAATATCGGGTTCGCCGAGCGGAATTTCGTAATATCCCGCGGGCACGCCTTCCTTACGGAATTCTTCGCCCTTGCCGTAAATTCTCTGGCTTTCGAAGAAGATAACGGGGTCTGTGCCGTTTAACGCGGCGTTCATAAGCCCTTTCGCGTCGTAAGGCGTTGCGGGGAAGCAAACTTTAAGCCCCGGAACGTGCGCGGGGAGCGCAACCCAGTCCTGCGAGTGCTGCGCGCCGTACTTACTGCCGACGGAAACGCGGAGCACGACGGGCATTTTGAGAATACCCGACGACATTGCTTGCCACTTGGCGAGTTGGTTAAATATTTCGTCGCCCGCTCTGCCCATAAAGTCCGCATACATAAGTTCGACTATTACCCTGCCGCCGCAAAGTCCGTAGCCGACCGCCGAAGAAACGATAGCCGCTTCGGAGATAGGCGAGTTGAAAAGTCTGTGATACGGAAGCGCTTCGGTAAGTCCTTTATACACCGCGAACGCGCCGCCCCAGTCACGGACGTCTTCGCCGTAGGAAATAAGCGTCGGGTCTTTATAATATCTGTCGATAATGGCTTCGAACAGACCGTCGCGGATATTGAACGCTTTCATATCGGAAACCTTGTTGCCCTTATCGTCGAACGCGTAACGGAGTTTGCCCGCGATTTGCTTAACGCGCGGATTTTCTTCCATCGGCATAAGAACGTCGGGTTTTCTATCGTCCATCTTTTCGACGGCGCCGTTGCTGAACATAAGATTTTCGATATAATAGGGATCTTTCTTGAAGTCGATATAAGGCGATTCGACGGGGTCTGCCGCCAACTTGCAGAGTTTAAGCATACGTTCTTCGATACTCTTTAAGATGTCGTCGAACTTGCCGTCGGATTCCACTTTCGCGTCGACGAGCGCCTTTCTGTAAGTAACGATAGGGTCGTATTCCTTCCACGCATTGACTTCTTCCTGAGTACGGTAACTCATAGCGTCGGACGGAGAGTGCCCGCCGTAACGGTAAGTAACCACGTCGAGCATAGCGGGGCCTTTGCCTTCTAAAAGCAGTTTCTTCTTCCTGCCGACCGCTTCGATAACCGCGAGCGGATTGAAACCGTCTACCCTTTCGGCGTACATCTGCGACGGAGTAACGCCTGCGCCGAGACGGGCAAGGAAATCGTAAGCCATAGTTTCGCCGCGGGTCTGACCGCCCATACCGTAGTCGTTGTTGAAGAAATTGAAGAGTATCGGAAGTCCGCCTTTCTTTTCCCAAAGAGTGCGGTACTGATCCATCGCCGCGAAGTTCATTGATTCGTAAACAACGCCGCAACCGACTGCGCCGTCGCCGACGTTAGAAATTACGATACCTTTTTTATCGTTTACTTTCTTATAGAGAGCAGCGCCCAAAGCAACGGGTGCCGCGCCGCCGACTATCGCGTTGTTGGGGTAAATTCCGAAGGGCAGGAAGAACACGTGCATAGAACCGCCCATACCCCTGTGGAAACCCGTGCGGCGCGCGAAAATTTCGCTCATAAAGCCGTAAAGAAGGAAGTCCACCGCAAGGTCTTTAACGTTGCCCGTCTTGTTTAATTTTTCGACGGGAGCAAGCGTTTCGCCGCCCATAAAGTCTTTCATTATCTGATAAAGTTTATCGTCGGGAAGTTTGTGAATAGACGCAAGACCGCGGGCTAAAACTTCGCCGTGGCTACGGTGCGAACCGAAAGTCATATCGTCGAGATCAAGGTTGTAAGCCTGACCGACGGCGGCCGCTTCCTGTCCCATGGAAAGGTGCGCAGGCCCGGGGTAAGTGTGCTTAAAGCCCTGATATTCGCCCTTGATTTTTATGGAGTTTATCATACTTTCAAACTCGCGGAGTACGGCGATATCGTTGAAAATTCTGACGAAATCGTCTTTCTTGTAGTTCTTTTTCTCGTCTTCGATCGTTTTGTTGTACTGGTTTACGGGTATATCTTCAAATTTGATCTTACCCGCTTTGCGAAGTTCGACGGGATCTACGAATAACTGTTTAGACATATATTTTTTTCTCCTTAAAATTTTTAACTTTGATTATTTTACGCTTGGAAAATCGCTTCTCTTACGATTTCGCAAACCGTGGGGTGCGGGAATACGAGTTTTTTGATATTTTCGATATCCACTTCTAAATCTACCATAGCGGAAACCGCTACGATAAATTCGCCCGCGTAAGAACCGATTATATGCGCGCCGATAAGCGTGTTCGTCTTGTTGTTTATAACGAGTTTGCAAACGCCGTCAAGGTCGGTGTTTTCCGCGACGTATCTACCGGAATAAGTCATCGGTATCGAAACGCATTTAACGTCGAGCCCCTTTGCCTTCGCGCTCTCTTCCGTTTCGCCGACCGAGCCGACTTCGGGATTAGTGTAGATGACCGAAGGTATAACGTTATAGCGCATAATATCCTTTTTGCCGAGCATATTGTTAATAGCGACTTCGGATTCCCTGTACGCGGTGTGCGCGAGCATTATTTTGCCGTTCACGTCGCCCGCCGCGTACACGTTTGCGACGTTTGTTTGCATCTTGTCGTCGGTAACGATTGCACCGCGTTCGATATTAACGCCGATATTCTCTAATCCTATCCCCGCCGAAACCGCACGGCGACCGATTGAGAGAAGAACCTTATCCGCGGGCACTTTTTCCGACTTGCCGTCCTTCTCGTAAACCACGCCGTCTTTTTCGACCGCGGTAACCTTACAGCCCAAATTGAATTTAACGCCCTTTCTTTCGAGCGATTTTTGAAGTATCGCGGAAATTTCCTTTTCGGTAGGTCCTGCGATTTTATCGAGCATTTCGATAACGGTAACGTTCACGCCGACGGACGAGAAGTAACTCGTGAGTTCAAGCCCTATTACGCCGCCGCCGATTACTACGAGATTTTTGGGAAGTTCGGTTAAGTCCAGAACTTCTTTATTCGTCATAACATAGCCCGACGCAACGCCTTCCTTTAAGCCCGTGATGGGCGGCACGACGGGCATAGACCCCGTCGCTATCAAAAGGCGCTTTCCGACGAATTTTTCGTCCCCCGCCTTAACGACGTAACCGTCCCCGTCTTTGCCTTCGCGGCTTTGATACCCGAAACGAGCATCTTAACGACGCCGTTCTTTCTTTCGACGACGAACTTCTGGTCTATCGTGGCTTTGCCGTTCACTTTAACACCGTACTTTGCGGCGTGGTTAGCGTAGTCCGCGACCTTTGCGGAATTTAAGAACGTCTTACTCGGAACGCACCCTTCGTTTAAGCACACTCCGCCGTACTCGTTCTTTTCGATAACCATAGTTTTAAGTCCCGCGTGTCCCGCGCGTTCGGCGGCAAGGTAGCCCGCAGGGCCGCCGCCTATTACTATTAAATCAAAAATTTCCATAAAGTTTCTCCTTGGATGAAGTTATTGAAATAAATTTTTAACTAAATTCTCTTTAAATGCATTTCGCGTCCGCAAGCAGATTGAAACTGAAATTTTCGAGATATTCTTTCAGTTCCTTTAAGAAGCGGGAAGCGGGCGCGCCGTCAAGCGCTCTGTGGTCGTACGAGAGCGACAGACTCATAGCGGTGTACGGAATAATTTCGCCGTTCTTGCCGAGTTTTACGCGCGTTTCCAAAGTGTTGACGCCGAGAATTCCCGTCTGCGGCGGATTGACTACGGGGGTGAAACTTTCTATCCCCATCGTGCCGACGTTGGATACGGTAAACGAACCGCCCGTCAAAAGGTCGGGAGAAATCTTGCCGTCTATTGCGTCGGTCGATAATTTCTTGGACTTAACGGCTATTTCGGATAAACTCATTAAATCTGCGCCGAAAAGCGTCGGAACTAAAAGTCCGCGCGGCGTGTCGGTCGCAATCCCCACGTTGACGTGTTCGAAGTAGCGCATAGTATCGCCGTTTATTAAGTTCGCGTTTAAATCCCTGTGATTTTTCAACACTCTCGAAACCGCGAAAACGATAATGTTGTTGACGGTGATATTCGGGAGTTTGAGTTTTTCGGCGTTGTCTTTAAGATACTTTCTGAATTCCATAACGTTGGTGCAGTCGAAAGAAAGAGTATGCGTAAGTTGCGCCATCGTCGAAAGGCTTGCCACCATATTCTTGGCGATAACCTTTCTGATATTCGACATCTTTTCGTCCTTGAACGCCTTAACGTCCACGCTTTCCGCTTTGGATACCGTGGGTGCGGCAGTCTGAACCGCAGGCGCCGCTTTCGGATTGACGCTCGCTTCTCTCACGTCGCGTTCTATTATTCTGCCTTTCGGTCCCGTGGGAGTCGCCGCAGATAAGTCAACGCCTAATTTTTCCGCTAAACGCTTGGCTCTCGGAGATGCGAATATTCTGCCGTTATCGGACTGCGCCGCCGTACTTGTCGCGGGAGCCGCCGCCTGAACGGGAACAGCCGCGGGGGCGGGCGCTTTAACTTCCGCAGCCGCGGGCGCCGCACCGTCCGGCGCGAAGCAGGAAGCGTCTACGCCGTGTTCGCCTAAAACCACGACGTTGTTGCCGACGGGCACTTCGTCGCCTTCCGCGTAGAAAACGGCAAGGACTTCGCCTTCGCTTTCCGCTTCCAGATCGAAGGACGATTTGTCCGTTTCGTAAGAGAAAACGTTGTCGCCGACTTTGACTTTATCGCCGACTTTAACGTTTATTTTCGTAATGATGCAACTTTCCACCGTGATACCCGATTTCGGCATAGTTATAGGAGTCGCCTTGATATCCGCTGGAATAGTTTTCGCCGCGGGCGCCGCCTGTTCGGGAGCGGGCGCGGATTTTACTTCTTCCGCTTGCGGTGCGGCTTTGCCGCCCGCGGTAAACGCGGAAATATCTTCGCCTTTTTTACCTATGACTGCGACGGGCGAGAGAACGGGAACTTCGTCCCCTTCTTCACAGAGTAGCGCAAGGATTTCGCCCGACGCTTCCGCCGCGTAGTCAATGGACGACTTGTCCGTTTCAAAAGAAAACAGCACGTCGCCGACTTTTACCGTATCCCCTACCTTAACGTTCCATTTGGTAAGAATACAACTTTCGACCGTAATGCCTTGTTTCGGCATCAGTACAGGATTTGCCATATAAATTCTCCTTGAAATGATTTTTATCCTTTTAAACGCGCGAAATCGCGACAAGTTTTTTGCCGCGATACGCGTGATTTTTTATATTTTCTTTGCGTTTTTAAGAACGTATTTTTCCGCTTCGTCAGACCATATACCGTTGTTCTTTTTGCAGATATCCGAAAGGTCTTTAAAGAACGGATCTGTTTCGCCGAGTTTTTCAAAATCCGCAATAGCGGTCATCGGCATCGAGATATGCGTATAAACGAGTTTCTTCGCGCCCTTGATGTTGGGAAGGTTGAGCGTGGTGTCGACTACGCTATCAAGTCCCCCGACGTGCGAGATCATTATCGAAGGATTGATTCTGCCTTCGCCGGCAAGGCGTAGCGCTTCCCTTAAATCGGCGGTGTTGCCGCCCGAAGTGCCCGTTATTCTGTGGAAAGCGTAGTGCACGTCGTAAAAATTGAATTTTGCCGAAAAATCGGTCTTGATAGGCCCCGCGAAGAAGTTAAGACAGCCGCCGTTACCGAGAAGAGCGTCGCCCTGTTCGACGAGCGCCGCAACGGGCGCATAGACGAACACGTCGTCAAAGCCGTTGCCGCCGTTCAAGTCCTTCATATACTTGACGGGGTCTTCTATCGCGGAAGTGTTGACGTACACGAGTTTAACGCCGTTTTTAGCCGCTTCTTCGACGGTAAGAAGAGTAGCCGCCCTGTCAAGGCGGGCTTGGTCGATATCGGTAACGACCATCAAAGACGGTTTTCTGTCGTTATGTATGCCGTAATCTACGCAACCGAGCCCCATAGGCCCTACGCCCGCTAAAATCGCGACCGCGCCGCCTTCTTTTATACCCATTTCGTGGGTATGCGTTTCGTAATGCGTATGATAGTTTTCGTGATAACCGGCGATAATGCAGGACATAGGTTCCGCAAGCGAAGCCTTAAAATAACTTTCGCCGTTATACGGGATAAGACAGTCCGATTCCATAACTTCGTTGGGAATAACGACGTACTGCGAATCCCCGCCGATAAATCTGTACGAGTATCCGGGGGCGGCAAAAGGATTTTCAGGACGGTTCATAGCCGGCTGAATACCGAACTTCTGCCCTTCCTTAAACTTATGCTGCCACTTTTTACCGACCTTTAATATATCGCCGCAAAATTCGTGCCCGATAATAACGGGATTTTCCGCAATATCTTCGGGAACGCGCTTATGCGCCGCGCCCTGTTCCGCCGCCTTAAAAGACGACATACAGATGCTGTCCGAAACTACTTTCGCCAAAATCTCGTCGTCTTTTATCTCCGGCAATTCAAATTCTTCAAGACGTAAATCGTTTACGCCGTACAATCTTACCGCTTTGGTTTTCATAAATGCAAAGTTCTCCCTTTTAATTCTTTATATAGTATAACATATAAATAATATTTTTTAACATATTGTCATAAAGTTGCAAAATGAATTTTTTTATGGTAAAATATGAACGTAAATGAACAGAAATGAACATTTATTTTTGAAAATTTATGAAAAAACAATTATGGAAGGAAATAAAATTTATGCTTTCATTAAAACGGCAGGACGATATTTTAGAAATTCTGAATAAAAACAAATCGGCGACGGTTGACGAACTTGCGGCGGAACTTTTCGTATCGGGCGCAACGATACGGCGCGACCTTGCCCAAATGGAAAAACAGGGACTTCTGCGCAGGTCGCACGGCGGAGCGATACTGTTTAAGTCGAGCGCCGAAGAATCCGCGTTCGCTATCCGCGAGCAGACGAACACCGCGGCGAAGCGCAATATAGCAAACCTTGCCTTTACTCTTTTGAAAAACGGGGATTCGGTGTTTATGGATTCGAGTTCGACGGTGGGGTTCGTAATACCGCTTTTAAACAATCTGAAATACCTGTCGGTAACGACGATAGGGCTTAAAAACGCGCTTTTGCTTTCGGGCACGAACAGCGATATAAAAATATATATCGCGGGGGGGCAGATACACAACCACTCAAACTCGATAACGGGAACGGACACGATGGACTATATCGCGCGTATTCACGGGGATATAGCGCTTATATCCTGTTCGGGGGCGGATTTAAAATCAGGTTTTACCGACGCGGACATAGAACAGTCCAAATTAAAGCGGCAAATGCGTAAAAACTCGGACAAAGTGGCTATGCTTTGCGACTCGACGAAATTCGGAAAGACGTTTATGTGCACCGACTTTACGTTCGATGAAATAGACTATCTCATAACGGACAAAACGCCGCCCGAAGAATACTTGAAAAAGATACGGGAAACAAAGTGCAAACTGCTTTGCGCCGCAACCGACAAGCCGATATAACGATTCGTTCCGTATAGGAAAAGCCGACCTGCGCGGTCGGCTTTTAACGTGCTTATCTATTGATTTCCGACTGATCTGTACGTTCCCGTGCGCCAGAAAGATTGTCCGTAGTCGGGCGCGTTGGAATTGACCGTAATACGGTCGAAAACGATTTCACTGTTCTCGGCGGTAACGTCGAAATCGCCGTAAACGGAAAAGTCGGGCGGATAATACATATCGAACGTCGTGTCGTAAATTTCCTTATCTTTTTTCGTTACTTTCTGATAGGGGTCGTGCTGAACGTAAAGATAGATCGACTTTCTTTTGTCGCCCGTCCAGTAAACGCCGTTTATTTCCGTATCGCCGTTTCTGTACCGAAACAGTACGTAAGGGCGGGGCTTCGTCATAAAGAAAGTAAACGACGTGTTTTCGTCAAGAGCGTAAGTTCCGGAAGGGATCTGATAAGTGTCCGCATATTTATATTCGTCTTTTTCCTGCTTAAACGAATAGCCTTCCCTTACGTAAGTTCCCGTTTTATACGGCTGTTCGTTAAGGCGGTACGTATGCGAGTACAGGTTACCTTCGACCATGGGCAATTTCTTTTCCGACTGCATAATCGTAAACTGCGTAAACTCCGAACCTTGTTCTGTCGAAAAATCGTCCGAATAGCAAGTCAGCACGTCTTCCTTTTCGCCGTCCTTTTTGTCCAAGCACCACATAAAGACGTATGTTCTGTCTTTACCCTTATCCGCACTTGCGACGACTCGGTACGTGCCGCCGAGTTTTTTTACTCCGTTTTCAAAATAATCGAACGTCATTGCCCCGCTTTCGCCGTTAAAAACAAAATAAGTGTCCGTCGGTTCGTATTCGTCGTTGAGAAAAAGCCATTTGCCCGTGGACGGTGCGAATTCCCTATCAAAGTTTTTCGCGTTGCCCGACGACCCGCCAAGCAATTCGCAGCCCGAAAAGGCAAACGCGAAGAACACCGCCAAGGCGCAAACCGTCGCCGTGATTTTTTTCATTTATGATTTTCCCTTATCTGCCGTTTTTGGTCTGCGGGGTTTCTTTTAATACGACGTCGTGCGCGCCGCCTTCTACTATACTCGTTGCGGAAACGAGCGTTAAAGTCGCCTTTTCCTGCAATTCTTTAATGGAAAGAGCGCCGCAATTGCACATAGTCGATTTTATTTTGGCGAGCGATATGGAAACGTTGTCCTTTAAGTAGCCCGCGTACGGAACGTAGGAATCCACGCCTTCTTCGAAGGAAAGTTTGGCGTCTCCACCCAAATCGTAGCGCTGCCAGTTTCTCGCGCGGTTACTGCCTTCGCCCCAGTATTCTTTCACCATATTGCCGTTGATGCTGAATTTTTTGGTCGGGCTTTCTTCAAAGCGGGCAAAATACCTGCCGAGCATTAAAAAGTCCGCGCCCATAGCGAGCGCCAAGGTCATATGATAATCGTGAACTATGCCGCCGTCCGAACACACGGGCACGTAAACGCCCGTTTCCTTAAAATATTTATCGCGTTCGGCACAGACGTCCATAAGAGCGGTCGCCTGCCCCCTGCCTATGCCCTTCGTTTCGCGGGTTATGCAGATAGAACCGCCGCCGATACCGACCTTCACGAAATCCGCGCCGCAGTCCGCCAAAAACCTGAATCCCGCGCCGTCCACGACGTTGCCCGCGCCGACCTTTACTTTTTCGCCGTAGATAGACCGTATCCACTCTATCGTAAGTTTCTGCCACTCGGAAAAACCTTCGGACGAATCGATACAGAGTATATCCGCGCCCGCTTCGACGAGAGCGGGAACGCGCGTTTTATAATCTCTCGTATTTATGCCCGCGCCGACTACGTAACGCTTATTCGCGTCCAAAAGTTCGGCGGGGTTTTCCTTATGCGATTCGTAGTCCTTTCTGAATACGAAACTGACCAGTCTGCCGTCGTCGTCTATTATGGGAAGCGAATTGAGTTTGTGTTCCCAGATAATATCGTTCGCTTCCTTTAACGTAACGCCGTTTTTAGCGTAAATAAGTTTATTAAAGGGAGTCATAAAGTCTTTGACTTTTTCGTCGGGCGCCATACGGCTTACGCGGTAATCTCTGCCCGTAACTATGCCGAGCAGTTTGCCGCGCGCCGTTCCGTCCGAAGTTACCGCCATCGTAGAGTGTCCCGTGCGCGCTTTAAGGTCAATGACGTCGGCAAGCGTCGCTTCTATCGAAAGATTAGAATCGGACGCGACGAAGCCCGCTTTAAACGCCTTGACTTTAGCAACCATCGCCGCTTGATCTTCTACGGATTGCGAACCGTAAATGAAAGAAATTCCGCCTTCTCTTGCGAGCGCAACGGCAAGTTTATCGCCGGATACAGACTGCATCACCGCGGAAACGAGCGGGATATTCATTGAAAGTGCGGGATCTTCGCCTTTTTTAAACTTTACGACGGGCGTTTTAAGACTGACGTTTTTCGGAATACAGTCCGCCGAAGAATACCCGGGGATCAAAAGATACTCGTTGAAAGTATGAGCGGGTTCGGAAATAAATTTCGCCATAATATTCTCCTTACATTCGTACTTTAAATTAAAAGCGAGAGCATTAAGCAGTCGCTTTTTAACTTTTATTTAAGATTGAACGCCTTATTGATATCTTCGACTTCCTTGTCGCTTATCATAACGATATCGCCGATCATCTTCGCGTGGATAATGGTGTTGGCGGTAAATTCCGCGACTTCCAGACGATCGAAGGCATTGATAAGCGTATTGCCCGTGCTTATTACGCTGTCGTTCTCGATAAGTACTACGGGCGAGTGTTCCCCTATTGACTTTGAAATCTTTTCGGGGTCGGTTATATTCGTACCGAACGGCAATACCGCTATATCTCTCATCGCTATATAGGATTCGGGAATAGTTCTGCTGTCGATAGGCGCATGCGTCGCGCCGAAAGCCATAATGTGTTTGGGCTGAGCGACGGTTATCGCGTTGATTTCGGGGTGCTCGTCGTAGATAAGTTTATGGAGTTCCACCGAACGGCTGGGAATCTTACCCGCTTCGCGCCAGTTGTGTTCTATGCGCACGATATCTTCGGGTTCGATGTACTTTCTGTCCACGTCGAAAGGCGTGATAAGGAAAGTATTTTCGTCAATCCTTACGGAGAAAGTACCTTGCGTGCTTGTAAAAAGATTCTGGTCGTAAGCCCTGTGGATAAGCGCGCACATTTCCTTTCTCAAACGGCGTTCGTCGGACGAATAATCTTTCGGAATAAACTCTCCGAGCATATTTTGTCCTTTCGTGCCGTAGATTTTCAGTTGTTCTTTGGTAAGCGCGACGGGTTTCCCGATAATCGACGAAGTAATGCCGATAGAAGCGGCGAAATTAAGGGTTTCAAACCGTTTAAACGCTTCGAACAGATTGTCCGCGCAGGTTATAACGCCGTGGTTTTCCATAATAACGACGTTCAGTCCCTTTTTGATTTCTTCGACGATTCTGTTCGCGAGCGCGTCGCTCCCCGGGACTTCGTACTTCGCTATACCCACCTTGCCGCAAACCTGACTCGGCGTGGGAACGATATTGATATCGGGAATTTTCCTTATCAAACTGTAAGAAACGATTGCCGGCGGGTGCGCGTGCAAAACCGCGGAAACGTCGGGGCGGCTTTCGTACACGAGTTTATGGAAAGGAAGTTCCACACTCGGTTTATACTTGCCGATAACCGTACCGTCGGGCATAACTTTGCAGATATCCGCGGCGGTCAGAGACCCCTTGTCTATTCCCGAAGGCGTGATCCAAATAACCCCTTCGCTGTCCTTTATCGAAAGGTTACCGCCCGAAGTGGTGGTAAGACCTTTCTGATATACCCTTGATAAGAGCATAACTATTTGCTCTGCTGGATGCATTAAATTGAAATTCATAATAATCTCTCCTAAAAATATTTTCCGTATTGCGTTTTCGTGTTTACTTTTTTACATTTGTTGTCCGCCGGTAACATTTATCGCCTGACCCGTCATATAACTCGAATAATCGGACGCCAAGAACACCATAACGTCTTCTATATCCTTGTATTCGCAGGAACGTTTCATCGGCACTTGGTTGATATATTTTTCGCGAACCTGTTCTTCGGTGATGCCCTGATTTGCCGCGTACTGTTTGAACAGCGAGTTTACCCAAAGCGGGGAATTTAAGAGATTCCCGGGGCAGATACAGTTTACTCTGACGTTAGATTCGGCGAATTCGAGCGCCAGACTCTGCGTTAAGCCTACGCCGCCGAATTTACTCGCCGCATACGCGCCGTTTTTGAAACTTCCCTTTCTGCCGGACTTACTGTTTATCTGAATAATGCTGCCTTTCTTTGCCGCGAGCATAGCGGGCGCAAAGGCTTTAACCACGTTGAAATATCCGTTAAGGTTTACCGCGGTAACCTGCGCGAACGCCTGCGGAGTAAGGTCGTAGATATCGCCGCTTTTTACTATCCCTGCGTTGGAAACGAGAATATCCACTTTACCCCACTTGTCGAGAACGGTTTTAGCCATTTCACAGCACTGCTCGTAGTTGGTAACGTCCACGGGAACGGCGATAGCGTCTTTAAGTCCCGCGGCGATAGTCTTAGCGCCTTCAATATTGAAATCGCAGACGGCGACCGAACAACCTTCGGCGTCAAGTCTTTTAGCAAGCGCTTCGCCGAGACCTTGGCTCGCGCCGGTAACTACCGCAACTTTGCCTTTGAGATCGATAACACTCATTTTTTATCTCCTTTATTTGTAAATAAATAAATTTATAAAATCTTTATTTTTTGACCGTATTTCTGCCTATTTCGGCGAATTTCTTGATACGCTCGTACAAATCGGGCGTTTCCTTTACCGATTTTCCCGAGAACATACCGTAGTCCAAGCCCTTTTCGGAAGATATCGCTTCGTGCCCGATTAAAGCCCAAGTAGACGTAATAAGGTGCGAATATTCGGGGTTTGCAAGCGCCGCGCAAGCGAATTTCTGACGGGGCGAATTCACGTCTTCGCCGCTTATCTGGAAGAATTCGTATTCGCGGCAAAAACCTATTATCCTGTCGAGTTGCGCTTTGGTGTTGCGCGTGGGCATATACGCCACGGCGAGAAAACCGGTTTTTTTCAGTTCTTCCATAAGTTCGGGCAAAAAGTCGTCTTCGAATTTCTGCGCCTTTTTGTCGCCCGTAACCGAATCCCCCACGTCGCCGAGATAGGCGTAAGCGGGGATAGCGCCGTAGGACTTTGCTATTTTTACGAATTCCGCGCAGTCTGGCATTTCTTCGTCCGCGTTAATATAGAAAAATTTGGTATCCGCCTTTAATACGCCCAAAAGGTCGTATAAAAAGTGCGGATTAGCGTCGTCCGTGAGATAGCCCTTTATCTTGTCCGAAACGGAAAGTTTAAGGTCGTCAGTTAAAAAGTTTAAAAGTTCGTCCGTTCTGCCGAAACGGTCTGCAAGTTTTTTGGAAAGCGCGTATAAAAGGTGTCTTTCGGTGATAGAACCGCCTTCCGCCGCGCATGAAAGCGGATAAACGTCTTTTTTAAAATCGAGAGTAATGCCGAATTTACCGTATTTTTCGGTGATGAGTTCGCACATTTTAGCATCGCGCTCGTAGCGCTTTTTGCGATAAAAAGCGAGATAATCGTTTAAAGGTTTTATACTTTGCGCGGGAACGCCGTGTGCCGACATATACACGCAGTCGGGCTGGTCGGGGTGATTTATTTTACCGAATCCCTTTTTGAATTTCGCGCGGACTTCTACGCCGCAGGTATAGCCGAGTCCCAGAATTTTCGCGGCGGCTTTGAATTCTTCCGCCCCCGAAAGGGAATCGTGGTCCATAATCCCCGCACTCGTCAGCCCCGCGGAATACGCCATATACGCGGCTTTGGTCGGCGAATAGGGCGAAAAAGAATATATGGTGTGAATATGGTTATTCGCGTCGTTATCGCGGAAAACGGGTTTTTCGGTTTCTTTATTTATAAGAGATTGCAAAGCCGAAAGTCGTTCGTTTTTCGAGCAAGCGTTAAGGTTTTCAAAATCAGAATTCATATTCCACCCGTAAATAAAATCTTATATAGAATTATATAACAAAATAATTATTCCGTCAAACGCTTTACCCGCGGATTTAAAAAAATAGTAAAAACTTGTCAAGGATATATGACGCGGAAAATAAAAAATAAAAAAATTAAAAAACCGCGCATATAACCTTGACAAAAATTTAAGAAAGAATATAATTATAATAGAAAAGCGAAAACGCTTTTAACAACTTAATATTTTTTGTTGTTTCACCTTAAAGGCAAACGTAGAATAAACGATAAAGCGGAAAGCGCTTTATAAAGGAGGTAGGCAATGAAAAAGTTCTTTAAAAACTGCATGAAAGTTTTTGAGTTAGACGCACAAATCGCAATGGTTTTGGCGCTTGCGAATATTAACAAAAACTTTTAATGCAAAGGTGTTTCACCAAAGTGGGCGCTCTTAATCGAAAGCGATTAAGGGACTTTTTCTTTTTAAAGGACTTTTTCGGGAAAACGCCCGTCCGCACCTACCCGTTTTCTTGTTTTCGACAAAATAAGTCAAAATATAACAATCTTTTTAATTGCTGAAAAATAAAATAATTTGACTTACCGTGCGGAATATTGTATAATGATATTGTCAAAACACCCAAGAAATAATATTATTTTCAAGGAAACAATTTAATACCTTTTTACAGACTTTTTTAAAAAAGTTAACTGCATCCCCCAAATTTGGTGGGGTTTATCCTATCGGAACAAATAGGTGTGGTTGACTTTTAAAAAAGTTTAATTGTTCCCTTGGTTTAGGGTGTTTTGACGAATTTCCTAACCTTCCGATACGGGTAACTCACAGTGTCGCGTACCGAAAGGTTGCGACACTTTTATTTTGTATTATAAAGGAGAAAAACATTATGGACTATCAAATTACAGGCACGGCGTTAGAACGTTATTTGTCGGAACGCGGTATGCTTCCCGCAAAATTCTGCAAAGAAATGCATATCAGCACAAGCACATACGACAAAATTGTGCGCGGCGAAAAAGTAAGTATTACCACCCTATTCGTGTTGGCGCATAAAACGGGTCTTACGCTCAACGACTTTTTGGCGTAAAAATTTTTACATAAAAATCCGCTCGGCTACAAAAGTAGCCGAGCGAATTTATTTTATTAGGTTTTTTATTTCGTTCCGAATATTCTGTCGCCAGCGTCGCCGAGTCCGGGGAGAATATACCCGTTCTCGTTTAAGCACCTGTCCAAAGTAGAAACGTAAATTTCCACGTCGGGGTGCGCTTCCGCGACCTTTTCCACGCCCACGGGCGCGGCGATTATCGACATAAGTTTTATTTTCTTGCAACCGCGCTTTTTAAGCAACCCTATCGCGTCGACAGCCGATCCGCCCGTCGCCAGCATCGGGTCAACTACCATTACTACTTTATGCTCGATATTTTTCGGCAATTTACAGTAATATTCGTGCGGTTCAAGAGTTTCTTCGTCGCGGTAAAGACCTATATGCCCTACCTTTGCCGCAGGGAAAAGCGTTAAAATCCCGTCTACCATACCGAGTCCCGCGCGGAGTATCGGCACTATCGCTATCGAGTTTTCTTTTACGACCGTCTGCTTGGTCTTTTCCAAGGGCGTTTCCACTTCGATTTCCTGCGTGGGAACGTCCTTAAAACTTTCGTACGCCATAAGCGTTGCGAGTTCGCCGATTATTTCTCTGAACTGTTTGGTATTCGTATTTTTATCTCTTATTATAGCGAGTTTATGGCGTATAAGCGGATGGTCGAGAATATGAACGTTTTTATATTCTTTCATTTTAATTACCTTATTTGTTTTCTATCGTAACCTTGCCGAAGGTAAGCGTCATACCGCCCACGCCCGCGATAAGTATTACGGAAACTACGAACAGATTGCTGTTGTCGTTAAGGTCGACGCCCTGTATCATCTTTAAGCCCGAAACCGCTATAAAACCGTAAAGCGCTATGCAAACGCCGCCCATACAGCACGCGGGGATGGTCGAAAGGAACGCCGAGAACGGTCCGATAAAGGAAATCACTATCGCCATGCAAGCGGTGTAAAGTATCGTGATAACGGAAGCGTTGCCGGAAATAGCGACGCAGCCTACCGATTCACCGTAAGTGGTGTTGGGACATCCCCCGAAGAACGCGCCCGCCATAGAACCTACGCCGTCGCCCAAAAGCGTTCTGTGAAGTCCGGGGTTTTCCAAAAGGTCTTTTCCGATAATCGAAGAAAGGTTTTTATGATCCGCGATATGTTCCGCGAACACGACGAACGCAACGGGAATATACGCGACCGCGATAGTCCCGAGATATGCGCCGAAGTTGCCTACTTCGCCGTATTCGTAACCGCCCTTGAACGCGGTTAGGAAAGTAAAGTCGGGATACCATTGCATATTATCGAAAGCCGCAAAGTTGATAACTTTAAGCGCGTCGTTATCCGCGGCGTTTCCGATAAGAGTAAAGATAAGCGCGACGATATAGCCCGCTAAAATACCGATAACGAAAGGTATCATTTTAAGCATTTTCTTGCCGTAAACCGAGCAAGTGATAGTTACGCCCAAAGTGATAAGTCCGCAAACGAGCGCAACGTAAGGCGAAGTGGTCGCCACGCTGCCGCTGGACAAATCGCCGATAGCGTTGCCCGCAAGCGAAAGTCCGATAATAGCAACCGTAGGTCCGATAACGACGGCGGGCATGAGTTTGTTTATCCAGCCCGTTCCGACGAATTTAACGACGAGCGCTATAACGACGTAAACGAGTCCCGCGAACGCCGCGCCGATTATAAGTCCCATATACCCCAGCGACATGGAAACGCCGCCCGCGAACGCCGCTGCCATAGAGCCAAGGAAAGCGAACGAACTTCCTAAAAACACGGGGCTTTTAAATCTCGTGAATAATAAGTATACGATTGTTCCGACGCCTGCGCCGAACAGCGCCGCGGAAGCCTGCATACCGTGCCCGATTATCGCGGGAACGGCAATCGTCGCCGCCATAATGGCTAAAAGTTGTTGAAGAGCAAACACGAGCGCTTGGGGAAGTTTCGGCTTGTCTTCTACCTGATAGGTAAGGTTTACGCCTTTGTTCATAAGTATATCCTCCAAAAAAAGTTTCGTTTTTCTCTGCCGTTTTCAAAAAAAAGAGCCCTTAACGATAAAGGCTCTTAAAAACGACTTTCAGATAGTTATTGTTTAAAGAAGAAAGTAAAGGCTTGTCGCTACAAGTTTGTGAAATTTTACGCTCGGTAAAGATAGCCATTTCCCCACTCCTTTTACATCTCGTTGATTATACCATAGCACGGGTTACGTTTGCAAGCGTTTTTTAAAAAATTTTCAAATTTTTATCTCGCTTTAAAAACTTTAACGTTTGTCTGAAAACAATTGATTTTATATCGTTTTAGATTGACATACCCGATATCATTGTGTTACACTAAACGGGTAAATTATAACGGGGGGAAAAGTTCGGGCTTATGAAAAAGCGCTTGTCCGAAATACGAAATTCCAAGCCTTTTTACCCCTTTGACATTATAGTTTACTGCGCTTTGGCGCTTGCCGTAACGGCTATGCTTTTCGCCGTGTTTTTCACGGGCGAAAAAAGCGAAAATACGGGCGTGTACATTTTATTCGATAACGAAACTGCGGCGGAATACCGCTTTTCGGAAGGTAAACCTACTATAAAAAGCGGCTTTGAAAATCATTTTTCCGTCAAAGACGACGGAATTTACTTTTATCCCGACGAAAATTCGCACGAACGTTATAATCTTATTATATTAGACGGCGAAAACAAAACCGTTTACGTAAAAGACGCGACTTGCGCGGGGCACGACTGCGAAACGCAAAAGATTACGGCAAGCGGCGGATTTATCTACTGCGCGCCGCATAAACTCAAAATAGTTCCGATAAAGATGTCGGACCCCGTTTCGGGTTAGGGGGCAAAGTTGAAACCGATTAAAAAAATCGCTATTTCCGCCGCGCTTTCTACTCTTGCGCTTATTGCGTTTATGCTGGAAAACCTGTTCCCGCCCCTATTTATAGTCGGCGGACGGATAGGAATAGCAAATTTCTTCGTGCTTATCGCGGGAATTATGTGCGGGTTTTGGTACGGATTTAGTGCGCTTACCGTTAAAGCGGTGCTCGGAAGTGTTTTTTCTGGCAACGCGGGGGCGATACTGTATTCCCTGCCCGCGGGCGTTATTGCTTATACTGCGGAAATGCTGATAATTATTTGCGCGCCGAAAATAAGCCTTATCGCCGCAAGCGTTCTTGGGGGAACGGTCAACGCGTGTTTGCAGAACGCGGCGTTCTGTCTTATCACCGCAACGCCCGAATATCTTATATATATGCCCTATCTCGCACTTATCGGCGCGGCGGGCGGCGCGATAGTCGGAGCGGCGGTTTTTCTTACCGTGAAACGTCTGCCCGAAAAGTTTTTTTATTCTACTTGTAAGGAGCAAAAAATTGAGCGTACTTAAACCTAAAAGATTTCCGTACGGAACCCCTATACACGGTACGAAACTGTCTAAAAACAGTCCGACGGAAACTATCCCAGCACCCAAACGGGTGTATATTTCTTTAAGCCAGCACATAGGCGCGCCCGCCCTGCCCGTCGTAAACGTCGGCGACAGGGTTAAAAAAGGCACGCTTATCGCGGAAGCGTCGGGTGCAATCTCCGCAAACTTATACTCTTCCGTTTCGGGCGTGGTTTCCGATATCTGCGACATTGTAAACGGGCTTAACCAAAGACAAAAATACATAATAATAGACAATGATTTCGCGGACGAAGAAGAATTTTTACCGACGCTTTCGGATTTCGAACCGCAAACCTTGGTGGAACGCATAAGACTTGCGGGCATAGTGGGACTCGGCGGCGCGGGATTTCCGACCGCCGCGAAACTTACGCCGAAAACCAAACTCGATACGCTTATCATAAACGGCGCGGAGTGCGAACCGTACCTTACTTGCGACGACAGACTTATGCGCGAACGCACGCAGGAAATTTATAAGGGCATCAAATACGTCGCGCGCGCGCTTAAAGTCGATCGGGTAATTATCGGTATCGAGAGAAACAAGCCTCAGGCGATAGAAGCGTTTTCGGAATTTAACGACGTAGACGTCGTTTCCCTGAAAAAGCAATACCCTATGGGTTCGGAAAAGCATCTTATCTACGTTACCACGGGTAGAAAAGTGCCCGTAGGCAAAATGCCTTTCGACGTTCTCTGCTGCGTGCAGAATATAAAAACGGTGCTTGCCGCTTTCAACGCGATCGAAAACAATATTCCGCTTACGGAAGCTTATATCACGGTAAGCGGACGCGGAATAAAAGAACCCAAAAATTTACGCGTTCCCGTCGGCACGCCGTACTCGGAACTTATCGAATACTGCGGCGGCAAAGCGGACGACACCATAAAAGTAATAGCGGGCGGTCCTATGATGGGCAAAGCGCTCACTAACCTTAATATGTACGTCAGAAAAGCCGATTCCGGTCTGCTGTGCCTTAAAAATTCCGAAACTTCGACGGCAAATCCCACGAACTGTATCAACTGCGGGATGTGCGCAAGGTTCTGCCCTATGCGGCTTATGCCTATGTACATAGAAAGTTACGCGCTTCACGGTAATTTCGGCGAAGCGGAAAGGTACGGCGCGATGAACTGTATCGAGTGCGGGCTTTGCGCCTATAACTGCCCCGCCAAACGCGCGCTCGTGCAAAGCATAACGCTTGCAAAATCGAAAATCAGGGAGATGAAAAATGGAAAATAATCTCGTTTACTCTTCTTCTCCGCACATAAAAGCGCCGAGATCCACGCGACAAATAATGATAGACGTCTGTATCGCCCTGCTCCCGGCAACGCTCGCGGGAATAATTTTTTTCGGGGCTTACGCAGCGCTTCTCGTCGCACTTGCGGTGATTTTTGCCGTAATCGGCGAATTCGTTTATCTTTTGATTGTCGGAAAACCTTTCCGCGAGATAGCGAAAAACTTTGATTTTTCTTCGGTCGTTACGGGGCTACTTATCGGTCTTACCATCGGCACGAATTATCCTTGGTACGCGCCGATTTTCGGAAGTATGTTTGCGGTAATCGCCGTAAAAATGCTGTTCGGCGGCACGGGAAAGAACGTCGTAAACCCCGCTATTACGGGCAGGGTGTTTATCTTTATCTCTTTTCAGTGGGCGGTGGGCGCTTGGGCGTTACCTAATATCGGCAGTATTTACGGCGACACGGTGATAACTTCCGCTACGGCAGTTCCTACGGTGGCGGAAGGCGTAGTCCCCAAAATCCGACTTTTGGATATGTTTCTCGGTACGGGTATGCAGGGCTGTATCGGCGAAACCTGCAAAATAGCGCTTATAATAGGCGGTATATATCTTGCCGCAAGGCGCATAATCAATATCCTTTATCCGACTATTTGTATTGCCGTCGCGGGAATTATGACCGTCGCTATCGGCGGGTTCGACTTCGCGCTGTTTTTACCCGCCGTACTTTCGGGCGGACTTGTGCTCGGCGCGATTTTTATGGCAACCGATTACGTTACCACGCCGAACACCAAACTCGGAAATATTATTTATTTTATAGCGCTCGGTATTCTGACCGCCGTGTTAAGGTACGCCACCAAAATGGAAACGGTATCGTTCGCTATACTCTTAATGAATTTGACCGTGCCTTTAATAGATAAATTCATAATACAAAAGCCGTTCGGACATTTTAAAGTGAAAAAGACAAAGGGGGAAAAGTAATGAAAATATTAAAATCCCCTTGGTTTAAGTGTATCGCTTGTCTATTGTGTATCGCGGTGATATCCGGCGCGTTGCTCGCGAGTTTAAACGACGTTTTAGCCGTTTCCCCCGAAACGCGCACGGCGCGGGCGATAAAAAAGATTTACGGTGAAGAAAAAGAATACGCAACCGTATTAGACGTCGATAACGGCTATGAACCGATAATCTTCGACGGCGTGGGAAGCGTTAATAAAGTTTATTCGGTATCGGGCGACCTGTTGTTTCAGACGACGGGATATAAGGGCTACAAAAACGGTACGGTAACGCTTTGGATAAAAGCGGTAAAAACGAACGAAAAATATTCGATAGAAAAAGTTTTGCTCGAAACGTCCGAAAAACAGACGCTTATGAGTAAACTGACGGGCGAGTTTTACGGCGGTTTCAACCTTACCGACGTAACGGAAGCCTACGATAGCGGCTCGTTATTTTCCGCAACCGAAAAGACAGCGGAAAACTACAATCCCGTGTCGGGTGCGACCTATTCCGCAACGGCGGCGGCAAACGCGGTCAACTGCGTAATAAAATATCTAGGGGGCGAAAGATAATGAAAACGAATTTCAGAAAAATTGCGAAAGACGGACTTATCTCGTCTAACCCCACCTTAAAACTCGTACTAGGCACTTGCCCCACGCTCGCTTTGACCACCGCCGCGATGAACGGTATCGGTATGGGTTTAGCGGTAACTTTCGTACTTATTTGCAGTAACGTTATAATCTCGCTTTTACGCCGCGCGATACCGAAACAGGTGCGTATCCCCGCGTTTATTCTTATCATAGCAACTTTCGTAACCGTCGTAAGACTTGCGCTCGACTACTTTTTGCCCGACATCTACGACAGCTTGGGACTTTACCTTCCGCTTATCGTCGTAAACTGTATAATTCTCGCGCGGGCGGAAAGTTTCGCAAGCAAGAACGGCGTTTTGGCGTCTGCGGCGGACGGACTGTTTATGGGCGTCGGCTTTACCCTTGCCTTAACGCTTATGGGCGCGGTACGTGAAATTCTGGGATCGGGCGCTGTATTCGGATATAAACTCTGGGATTTTTCAATAGGATTTTTCTCGTCCAGCGCGGGCGCGTTCTTTACCTACGCCGTGTTTATCGCGTTGTTTGCGCTTATCACCGACAAGGCGGCGGAAAGGGCGAAACGCAAAAAGGCAAAACCCTTAAACGACGGTTTTATCGACGACGGAAAGGAGGCGCAATAATATGGGACAGTTTTTAATGATAATAGTTTCCGCGGTATTTATAAACAATTTCGTCGTAGTGCAATTCTTGGGAATATGCCCGTTTTTGGGGGTAAGCAAAGACTTCAAGTCCGCGCTCGGTATGGGGATAGCGGTAACCTTCGTAATGACTTTGACCTGTCTTATCACCTATCCTATTTATACTTACATATTAACGCCGTTAGGACTTCAATTTATGGAAATAATCGTATTTATTTTCATAATCGCGTCTATCGTACAAATGATAGAAATGACGCTGAAAAAGTTTTCCCCCACGCTTTATAACGCTATGGGAATATATCTGCCCTTAATCACGACCAACTGTGCGGTTTTAGGCGCGGCGGAACTCGTCATTGACGAAAAACAAATGATATCGCTTCTCGGCATAACTTCAATGAATATGGGCTACGCCGTACTTTACGGGCTGTTCGCCGGGGTAGGCTTTACGCTCGCCATAGTTTTGATGAGCGGACTGCGCGAAAAGATAGCGCGCTCCGAAGTGCCTAAACGCTTAAAAGGTTTCCCTATCGCAATGATAACGGCGTGCTTTATCGCTATGGCGTTTTACGTGTTTACGCTTATATAGGTGGCTTATATGAATAATTTACTTGCGGAAATAAATATAACTACTCTGTTTACGGTAGTCGGCATAGTCGCGGCGATAGCGATTTTATTCGCCGTACTCATCGTGCTCGTATCACATTTTACGGCGGTAAAAACCGACGAAAAAGCCGAAGAGATAAAAGACCTTCTGGCAAACGCCAACTGCGGCGGGTGCGGGTACGCGGGTTGCGCGGACTTTGCGAAAGCGCTTTCGGAAGGCAAAGCGGATATTTCCGCTTGCGGACCTACGGGCAAGGAAAATAAGGTTAAAATCGCTGCCCTTTTAGGTCAAGAAATAGATACGAGTGTGGAACTTGCGGCTTTCGTGCATTGTAACGGCGGGCTTTCGTGCGCGGATAAATTCGGTTACGTAGGCAACGCGGGTTGCGCGGCAAAAAACGCGGTGGGCGGCGGCAACAAGGCTTGCGCTTACGGGTGTTTGGGCGACGGAACTTGCGCGGCACAATGCGATTTCAACGCGATAAAAGTAATAGACGGCGTTGCACGAGTTGACTCCGATAAATGCGTTGCGTGCGGCAAGTGCGTAAAGGCTTGCCCCAAACGTATTATAGAACTGTTGCCGAAAAACGTTAAAGTACTCGTCGCCTGCTCTTCGCTATGTAAAGGCAAAGACGTAATATCGGCTTGCAAGAACGGTTGTATAGGTTGCGGAATATGCGCGAAATTCTGCCCCGAAGGCGCGATAGAAATGGTAGACAATCTGCCTAGAATAGATTACGCCAAATGTACGGGTTGCTTGACCTGTGTAGCGAAGTGCCCGAGAAAGTGTATTCACGAAATAAAATAATTTGAATTTTTAAAATACTTTACGCCCGCCGCGGTACTCCGCGGCGGGCGTAAAGTTTATCGTATAAATTATATCCTTTCTTCCTTAACGACTTCCCCGTCAAGGGTTTTAAGCGTTAAGTTATCGCCGTCGAGTAAAATATAACTTCTCGGCGTGTCATTTTTCGGTAGCGATACGGAACCCGCGTTTGCTACGACCGTTCCGTTCACTTTTTCAATAAACCCCGTATGAAAATGCCCGTAAATAATAGCGTCGTAGCGGGTTGCGGGCAGATTGTCTTTATTGTACATATGTCCGTGCGTGCAAAAGACGGTCTTCCCTTCCGTAATGATACAACAGTCTTCTATAAAGTCGAATTCGGAAATAAGCGTATCCACCTGACTATCGCAGTTACCTTTGACTACGATAAGCCTGTCTTTCAGCCCGTTAAGGATTGCCGCCACTTCTTGCGGGGCGTAATCTTTCGGAAAGGGGTTTCTCGGTCCGTGATTGTATATGTCGCCTAAAAGCAACAGTTTATCCGCTTTTTCGGCAACAAACCTTTCCTTTACCTTTTGCATATAATACGCCGAACCGTGAATATCGGAAGCTATCAGAATTTTCATAATTTTACCTTACAGTAGGTTTATTCCCTGCGCTTCATATTTTTTAATATCTTCGTCGGACCATATAGAAGATTGCACTTCGCCGATATGCGCCTTCTTTAAAAGGAACATGCAAAGCCTTGACTGCCCTATGCCGCCGCCGACGGTTAAAGGAAGCCTGCCGTTTAAAATATCCTGACAGTAGGGGTTTTCGAGTTTATACGTTTCCTTTCTCTTCTTTAACTGTTTAACAAGGCTCTTTTCGTCCACCCTTATACCCATCGAAGACACTTCGAACGCTATTCCCAACACGTCGTACCAAAGCACTATATCGCCGTTTAATTTCCAGTCGTCGTAGTCCGCCGCCCTGCCGTCGTGCGGAGCGCCGTCTTTTAGATCCCAACCGATTTGATACACGAATATCGCGCCGTACTTTTTCGCCGCCGCGTTCTCGCGTTCCTTTCTCGACAGTTCGGGATAATTCTTTTCGAGCGTCGAAGTGGATATAAAGGTAATATCTTTCGGCAGTTCGCTTTTAAGTACGGGATACTTTTTAGCGACCTTTTCCGCCGTTCTCTTTATCGCCTTATAAACGCTTTTAACCGTCTTTTTAAGGTAGGAAAATTTGCGTTCTTCTCTCGATATTATTTTTTCCCAGTCCCACTGATCGACGTATACGGAGTGAAGGGGATCGAGCGTTTCGTCGCGACGGATGGCGTTCATATCGGTATAAAGTCCGCTCTCCGGCTTAAAGCCGTATTTTGCGAGCGCGTTCCTTTTCCATTTTGCGAGCGACTGAACTATCTCCACTTCCTTATTGAGCGTTAAAACGTCGAATTTTACCGCCCTTTCCACACCGTTTAAGTTGTCGTTAAGCCCCGTCGAAGGCTCTACGAAAAGGGGTGCGGAAACACGGGTCAAATTCAGCGCTTTCGCGAGTTCTTTCTCAAATTCGTCTTTAACGAATTTTATCGCTATTTCGGTTTCCAGAAGGTCGAGTTTAGATTTATACTGCATATATTTACTCCTTGGTATTTTGCTGATTGTTAATATTTTCGTCGGTCTTTGCGGAGACGGAAACTATCCGCGCGTTAAACGCCGCGCTTTTCTTTAACCGTTTATCGGAAAACGCAAGTATAGCGTACCATACCGCTATAAAACCGATACTTAAAATAAGTATCCATATTTCGCTGTTTATAAAAAGATAATTTATCGCCACCGCAAGCCCGATAAAAAGGAGCGGTACGAAAAAAGCGAGGATAACGCCGGTAAACTTACCGCTTTCCGAACGTTCTATCTCCACCGTATCGCCGACGTTCACGCCGTCTTCGCTTTTGACGAAAAACTCCGTCTTGTTCGTGCCTTCTTTGAATAGGCACAGCCCGCAACGCGAACACTCGTCCTTTCTGTCCACGGAAACGACGGAAGTTTTACCCCGTATTTCGGTAACGACGCCCGTTTCTTTCATCAGCGTAAGAACTCCGCTATTTTATCGATAGGCGCGTAAACTTCTTCGCCGCTTTGCATATTCTTTATCTTTATCACGCCGCGGGAAAGTTCGTCAGAGCCTACAATCCCCACGAATTTCGCCTTTAATTTATCGGCGTACTTGAATTGCGCCTTTATGCCGCGCCCCATATAATCGGTTTCCGCGGAAATTCCTTTATCCCGCATTTCGGCAACGATTTGAAACGCCTTATCTCTCGCGTCGTCGCCCATAGGCGCAACGTAAAGGGTAAGCGCGTCGTCAGCGGGTATCGCCCCCGCGCTTTCCAAAAGCAATAAAAGCCGTTCTATACCCGCGGCAAAGCCTATGCCCGCGATTTTCCCGCCGCCGAACTGTTCGACTAAACCGTCGTATCTGCCGCCGCCGAGAACAGTACCTTGCGCGCCGATATTTTCCGACACGAACTCGAACACCGTTTTGGTGTAATAATCGAGCCCCCTTACGATTTTGGGATTTATCTTAAATTCCACGCCCGCGGCTTTAAGAAGGCTTTGCACCTTTTCAAAATGCGCCTTGCAATCTTCGCAAAGGTAGTCCAAAATCGAAGGCGCGTTTTCGGTTATCGCCTTGCAATCTTCGTTCTTGCAGTCTAAAATCCGCATAGGATTTTTCTCGTACCTGTCCTTACAAAGGTCGCAAAGTTTATCGTAATTCGCTTTCAGATAGTTTTTCAGCGCGTCGTGGTATTCCTTTCTGCACTCTTTGCAACCAATGCTGTTGATATAAAGCGTAATATTTTTTACGCCGAGTTTATCGAGAAAGGTTTTCGCAAGCAAAATCACTTCCGCGTCGATACCTGCGTCGGTCGCACCGAAAAATTCCACGCCGAACTGGTGAAACTCCCGCAGTCTTCCCGCTTGCGGTCTTTCGTAGCGGAAACAAGGGGTTATATAGTAGGTCTTTAAGGGCAACGCGCCCGCGTAAAGCCCGTTTTCCACGAACGCGCGAACGACGCCCGCCGTGCCTTCGGGTTTTAAGGTAACGCTCCTGCCGCCTTTATCTGAAAAGGTGTACATTTCCTTGTTTACGATGTCGGTGGTTTCCCCGACGCCGCGCGCAAATACTTCCGTGTGTTCAAAAACGGGCGTGCGTATTTCTTTGGCGTTAAAAACTTTCGCCGTTTCTCTCGCCGTTTTTTCCACGAATTGCCACTTATAAGAATTTTCGGGCAAAACGTCTTTCGTGCCTTTGGGTAAAGTTATCATAATTTTTTCCGTTCCGTTTTATTCTTACAGAATATATTTTTTAAGGTCCTTGGTCTTCTTTTCCGCGCCGAGTTTGTCTTCCACGAACGCTTTATTCACTACCACCTTGTAAGCGGGTTCGCCCCCGCCCGCGTTAAAGGACACTTCTTCCAACAGTTCTTCCATAACGGTATGAAGCCGCCTTGCGCCGATATCTTCGCTCGTGGCGTTCATATCTTCGGCGACGCCCGCTATCTCTTCGATCGCGTCCGCGGTAAATTCGAGTTCTACGCCGTCCACCTTTAAGAGCGTGGTGTACTGTTTGGTGATGGCGTTGGTCGTACTCGTTAAAATCTCGATAAAGTCCTTCTTCGTAAGGCTGTCGAGTTCAACGAGTATCGGAAATCTGCCTTGCAGTTCGGGAATAAGATCCGACACCTTTGAAACGTGGAACGCCCCCGCCGCGATAAACAAAATGTAATCGGTCTTTATCGAGCCGTATTTGGTTACCACGGTCGAACCTTCGACTATCGGAAGGATATCTCTTTGCACGCCTTCGCGCGAAACGTCCTGTCCGCCGCTTGAAGCGCCCTTCGCCGCGATTTTATCTATCTCGTCGATAAAGATTATGCCTTCCTGTTCGGCGCGGCGTATCGCCTCTTCGTTCACCGAATCCTTGTCGATAAGTTTATCCGCTTCTTCGTCTATTAGGTAGGCGCGCGCTTCCTTTACAGTGAGTTTTCTTCTCTTTCTCTTTTTCGGGAACATATCGCCAAATATACTGCCTATGCTTATCTCCGCGCCCCCGGGCACGAGTTCCATAGGTTTCGGCGCATCCACTATTTCTATCTCGACTATTTCGTTGTCGTAATATCCCTTTTTAAGCCCTTCGGCAATATTGTTTTCAAATATCTCTTCGGGCGTTTCGCCCTTGTCCATCTTGCGACTGTCGGCGAGAAGTTTTACGAGTTTCCCGTCCGCGACCGCGCCCGCCTTTTCCATTACCTTTTTAAAGCGTTCTTCCTTTACGAGCCGAACCGAACACTCGACAAGGTCGCGTATCATACTTTCGACGTCCCTGCCGACGTATCCCACTTCGGTATATTTTGTCGCTTCGACCTTTATAAAGGGCGCGCCGACAAGTTTTGCAAGCCGCCTTGCGATCTCGGTCTTACCGACGCCCGTCGGACCTTTCATTATAATATTCTTGGGCGTAATTTCGTCCATTTCGGCTTTTGCGAGTTTACTTCTTCTGTATCTGTTACGAAGGGCGATTGCGACCGCCTTTTTCGCTTCTTTCTGCCCGATAATGTATTTATCGAGTTCCGCAACTATCTGTTTGGGACTTAAATCCATATTCTACCCCCTTAAAGAACTTCGCAAGTTATGTGTCCGTTGGTAAAGACGCATATCTCGCTTGCGATTTTAAGCGCTTTTTTCGCTATTTCTTCGGCGTTATATTCTGTTTCCTGCTTTAACGCGCGTGCCGCCGCCAAGGCGTAATTGCCGCCGCTACCTATCGCGCACACGCCGTCTTCGGGCTCTATAACTTCGCCCGTGCCCGAAACGATCAAAAGGCTGTCCTTATCCGCCGTTATCATCATGGCTTCCAACTTTCTCACCTTGTCCGAACGCCAGAGTTCCGCAAGTTCCACCGCGCTGCGCATCAAATTGCCCGAATACTTGTTGAGCATTTCTTCAAAGCGCTCGGAAAGCGTAAACGCGTCCGCGACAGAGCCCGCAAACCCGAAAATAACGTTGCCGTTATAAATTCTTCTGACCTTTACGGCGTTGTTCTTGAAAATTATCGACTGCGACATGGTAACCTGACCGTCGCCCGCTATCGCCGTATGCCCGTCCTTTTTGACGGCGCATATCGTCGTCCCCATAAATTCGTTCATATAATACTCCTTAATTGATTTCAGATAAAAATTCTTTAACGGCGGCTAAACTTCTCTCCGCCATAAGGCGCTTTTTTTCCTTCTTGTCCCGAACGGTTATCGGCGGAAGTATGCCGAAATTCGCGTTCATGGGTTCAAAGTCCTTATTTCCCGTCGCAACGTATCTTGCGAGCGCACCCAAAACCGTATTTTCGGAAATAAGTATCTCCTTTTCGCCCTTTAATTTTCTCTCTAGATATATCGCGGCAAGTAGCCCGCTGCCCGCGCTTTCGACATAACCTTCAACTCCCGAAAGTTGCCCCGCGACAAATACGTTCGGATATTCCTTAAAGGAATAATCGATATTTACCGCCGTCGGCGAGTTGATAAAGGTGTTTCGGTGCATCACTCCGTAACGCAAAAACTCGGCGTTTTTTAGCGCGGGTATCATCGAAAACACCCTTTTCTGCTCCCCGAATTTCAGGTTGGTCTGAAACCCCACCATATTGTACATAGTGCCGTCTTTATTCTCTTTACGAAGTTGCAGCGTTGCGTACGCCCATCTGCCCGTCTTGGGATCGTCGAGTCCCACGGGCTTTAACGGTCCGAATCGAAGGGTATCTCTCCCCCGCGCCGCCATAACTTCCACGGGCATACAGCCTTCGAAAATTTCGCTTTTTTCAAACAGTTTATGACAGTCAATAT
>ONQV01000095.1 GCA_900320065.1 uncultured Eubacteriales bacterium
ACGGTTTCCGTGAGATAATCTATTCCAAGTGCAATTATTATAACCCCGACCCCAAGAGTGGCAACGGAAAAAAATTCGCTGTTGACGCTTTTTAAATATATGAGAACAAACGCGCACAGCACGGCGCAAGCGACTATTTTTATCATTTCTAATATAAATAAAAGATATTTTTTATCGTATCGAACAATTCGCTCACCATATTGATTACAAGCGTAAGAACAATGATAAGCCCGACAAGCGAAACGAGAGTAGCCATATCGTCCCTGTCGCTTTTTTTAAGAACTTGCGTTATAACGGTAACAAGTATTCCGATTGCCGCAATTTTGAAAATAATATCAACAGTCATTTTTCACCTATATCAACAGAATAAATATGATAAGTCCTAATAAAAACCCTAATTTCACACACAGCGGACGGTACGTTTTACTTTTATTGTCGGCACTATGGATAAATTTTTCAAGTTCGGGCTCAAACGAATTTAAAAAATTCAACTGCGAATCCTTGTCCGTCCTACCGAGATTTTGTAGATATTTATTAAGAAATTCCGATTCTTCGTCCGAAAGAAATTTAAGTTTAACGGACTTATCTTTGCCGATAACGTATTCTCTAACACAATCCGAAAATACGTCGGATTTTTTGCTTTCGGAAAATATTTCCGGCAAAGAATTCTGAGAAAAGGCAATTTCCGCCTTGATTTTTTTATGCCAGAACCCGAACTTGTCCCAAAAATCACGACTTTGCCCGTATTTAACGGAAAAAAGATAGCCTAAAATTGCGGTAAGTATCGGAATAATCGCCAAAACCATAATTCTCATAAAGATACAAAATCCTTATCGGAAATTTCTCTTATGGTACCGGCGGGCTTTTCGGCGTCCAAAAACACGTATCTTTCAAAAATATCTTTCTTAAAATACTCTTTTTTTCGCAAATCTTCGGCGTCTTTACCGTGGCAACTTGCTATTATTTTTATTCCGCCCGCCGAAGCCTGCTCGGCGCTTTTCCAGTCGTCTTGCGTTTGAAGTTCGTCGGTAATTACGATATGCGGCGACATTGACCTTATAGCATAGTTAAGCGCGTAATTTTTATCGGAAAACCTAATTAAATCAATGTTTTCACCCGAAATTTGCCCAAACTCGCCGCGCTCGTCGATTATTAAAACGGCATAATCGGTATATTCGTTGAATTTTCTCGCAAGGTCTTTTAAAATCGTAGTTTTCCCCTTTGCCGGCGGCGAAACGATAAGCGTGTTAAAAGTTTCCTTTAAAAAAAGTTTATTGAATATTTTTGAAGAACAGTTTTTTATCTCGTGCGGGATTCTGATATTTAAAGAAGAAATTTTTTTAATAGTTACGATTTTGCCGTTATCGAACACACAATCGCCTGCGACGCCTATCCTAACGCCGTTTTTGGAAGTGATAAACCCTTGTTTTAACTTATCGTTAAAAGCGTATAGCGATTTTTCCGTAACATTTTCCACCGTTTCCAAAACCGTTTCTTGCGAACAAACAATAGCGTTTTCTCTATTCAGCGTTACGCCGCTTTCTGATAAATAATTTTTTTTGCCGCCGTATAAACCGAAAATCGGATAACCTGTCCTAAACCTTAATTCGGAAAGAATATCTGTATCCGTTCTATCGAGTGCGTTTTTTATTCTTAATGGCAGAAAAGATAAATCTATCACACTATAATATATTTGTAAATTGAAAAAATAGAACGAAACGACAAACAAAAAAGGCTCGAAATTTCGAGCCTTTTTCAAAAAATTATTGATTTTAATTTACAGGTCTATTTTATTTATCGGAATTTTGAAGAATATCCGCAATCGAAGCGCCGCCGTTATCGTCGTCTTTCCACTCACGGAGTTCAACTTCGTTGTCGGATTCTTCCTTGCCGCCTTTTTTGCCTTTGGATTTAGCGTCTCCCTTTTCGGGTTTTTCTACTTCGGGCAAAAGCGCTTTTATAGACAAAGTCATCTTTTCCTTTTCAACGTTGATATCAAGAATTTTCGCCGTAACTTCCTGTCCGACCTGCAATGCGGTAACGGGATTTTCAAGCCACTCGTTGGAAATTTGCGAAACGTGAACGAGTCCGTCTATGCCTTTTTCAACTTCAACGAAAGCACCGAAACTTACGATTCTTACTACTTTACCTGTTATAACATCGCCGACCGCATATCTTTCGAGTACGCTATCCCAAGGTTTCGGCTGCAACTGTTTATAACCGACGGAAACTTTTTTATTTTCTTCGTCGATTTTAAGTACTTTGAATTCGTATTCTTTACCGAGTTCTAAAACGTCAGCGCAGGTTTTGCATCCCGTCCATGAAAGATCCGAGATATGAGCAAGACAATCGAAACCGTTTACGTTGATAAACGCGCCGAAAGCCGCAAATCTTACGGGCGTTCCGAGCACAACGTCGCCTTCCTGAACGTTAGCGAAGAATTCCGCTTCTTTTTCCGCTCTCACAGCGTCCCTTTCTGCTTTCTCCGCTTCGAGAATAACACGTTGCGAACCGACTATCTGGCGGCGCGCACCTCTGGATTCTACCTTTTCCGCCTTTAATCTTAAACTTTTACCGACGTATTTGTCTAAATCTTTAACGAAACCCAAACGTATCTGGGAAGCGGGTACGAAAACGTCGTAACTGCCGAATTTACCCGTAAGTCCGCCTTTATTCGTCGCGGTGATCTGCGCTTCGAAAATTTTGCCGTTTCTGATTTCCTCTATTTCAGCCTCTTCTTTTAAGATGCTTTCCATTTTCTTTTCGGAAAATTTTAAGGGTTTTTTACCGATTACCATAACGCGGATAACTTCGCCGATTTTATCTTTATAATCGTCTTTGTTATAATTTTCGGTAAGAAGTTCTTCTTTCG
>ONQV01000040.1 GCA_900320065.1 uncultured Eubacteriales bacterium
CCCACCGTGGTCATGGTGATCAGGGAAAACCACACCGCGTCGCCCAGACTGTCAATTGCGGCATCCGGTGCCTGTGCCTCCGCCGCCAGCAGCAGGAGCAATAATGCGGCATAGACTGCAAGTGCAGTCAGAATCAGTTTGATGGATTTTTTCATGTCGTCTTCACTTCTGCCTTCAGGATTTTCGGCATGGTCAGCACATTGTCTATGTCTATCTGTTTATAGTCGACATTGCGCCCCGTGATTGCGTTCGATAAACTCGACATAATAGATATCGCAAATAAAATCGACACCTATGATACTTCGATTTTACCGTACGAAGATTGTTGCACGGTGTTTTTGCCGAAGTTTCCTTTGATTAAACCCAATCTCGAAAAGGTTATTAAAAACGAAGAGAATTTAGACGTTGAAAAACTTATTGAAAACGCCATGTCCAGAATCGAAAAATACAGTTTTTAGTCATATATTGATATATTGATAGACAAAAAATCTTTCCAGAATTCGTCGTCCGTAAAATCCAGCGGCGGCGTTTTTATTTCTTCGAAGAAAAATTCTTCGCCGTATTTTATGCCTTGTTTACCTTTAACGTAGGGGATTGCGGAATATCTGTATTTTTTATCGGGCATAACGAATTTATCCGAAAATGTCGTTTTATCCGATTTTCCGTAACTGTCGTAAATCTGAAATTTCAGCCCGTCAAACTCCTTAAAAAGTTTAAATTCACAATAATTTGGCAGACATAATTTAATAAAAATTTGATAGTTATTTACTGATATTTTTCCGTTTTCTACTTTTGGATACGCAAACCTTGATGAAACCGTTTTCGGTATTCTGTCTTTTTTAAAATATTCCGTCAAAACGAACCTTTCGGGAAAGTTGTCGTCGGCAGTTTCTACCGTGTGATTTTCTTCGTAACTCAATTTATCTATTGCTACTTTTACCACTTTGTCGCTATTAAAGGTGTCGGAAGGTTTGTAGCCATTTATTTGCAATATATTATCCCAGATATTAAGAGAAATCTGTGTCGGTATCGTTCCGCCCGAAATCTCGTTACCCATTAAACTGCCGTCGGTATTCCCGAGCCAGCACGATAAAACGTAATCTCCGTTATACGAAATAGAGTACGCGTCCGTGTTGCCGTTTTCCGTTCCAACCGTTCCCGTTTTCGCCGAAAGGGGAATTTTAAGAGCCGAAAGCGTTTTTGCCGTGCCGATTTTTACCGAATCTTTTAACATATCGTTTATTATAAACGCCGTTTCTTCGGAATAAATTCTTTGTTTCCGCGCATTGTCGGTATATACCGTTTTGCCGTCTTCCGTGCATATCTTTTTAATGGTTTTTGGCGCCAAATATACGCCTTTATTGATAAACGATCCGTACGCGCCCGAAATTTGCGCCAAACTTGCGCCTTTCTCCGTCGCGCCGAGCGCTAAACAAAGCGCTTTATCCGTGCTTTCTATCGGGATATCGGTTTTTTTGACGTAATTCAAGCAATTTTCCACGCCGCAATCGTTCAGAATTTTGACCGCGCAACTGTTAAGGCTTTTTGCGAGCGCGAATTTTGCCGAAACGTATCCGTAATATACGTCTTTATAGTTTGAAGGTGCGTATCCGTCGTAATTTATTCTTTCGTCGTTTAGGGGGGTACAGGAATCTATTATTCCCATATCGACGGCGGGCGCGTATACTGCTATCGGTTTAATGGTCGAACCGAGCCCGCGGGGAAAATCTCCGCAATCGGAATAAAACGCCTGAATTTTATTGTATTTATTTAATATCATTGCCTTTTTATCGGTTTCGGTTTCCGTTCCAAGTATTGCCGTTTCGAGTGCGTTTTGCAAATTTTCATCGAAATAAGTGTATATTTTAAGTTTGTTATGCAAAAATTCGCTTATTTCGGGTAAGTTTTTCAATTCTTCTTTTACAAGTTGAAAATAAGGAGAATCGTTTTTATCCTGTTTTGTTACGGTAACTATATCCGCGTTTTTATTCACTGTATATTCTGTTTCGGAAATATAATTCTGTTTGTACATTTCGTTTAAGACGATATTTTTTCTTTCGTTACAATTTTCGGGCGAAATGCGCGGCGAATAGATGGCGGGCGCTTTTATCATCCCTGCGAGCGCCGCGCTTTGATTTACGGTAAGTTCCGACGGCGAAACGCCGAAATAGTTGTTTGCGGCCTCTGTTATTCCGTAGCAACCGTCGCCGAAATAAATCGTGTTTACGTACATTTCTAAAATTTCCTTTTTGGAATATTCGCTTTCAAGTTGTTTTGCTAGTTTGAATTCCGAAAGTTTGCGTTTTATGGTTTTTTCACCGCTTAAATGTGTGTTTTTGATTAATTGTTGACTGATAGTGGACGCGCCTTCCTTAAAGGAAAAAGATTTGATATTATTAAACATTGCCCGCATAAAACCCTTGACGTCTACTCCGTTATGCGAATAAAAGCGTTTATCTTCTATGGCGACGAACGCGTTAAGAGTATATTCGGGGATTTCTGTGGCGCCTATAACGCTTTTACCGCTAGACTGTTCGTCTAAAAGATTGTCGTTGTTATCGTATATTTCTATCGAAGAGTTCAGATTTACGAGTTTGCTTTTATCAAGGTTTACGCTCGCCGTTACGATAAGATAGTAAGTTAAAAAAATTAAAACTAAAACAGTCGGAACGGCAAGCGCCGCAATCGTAATTTTCAGCGCCTTTTTTTTCATACGGTTTTAGTATGGATAAAACGAGACGAAATATACCGAAAATATATCTATAAAATTGACAAAAACCGTTTTATAATGTATCATATCATTATGGATAATTTTACCGGAAAATACTGTGTTGTAACTTACGGCTGTCAGATGAATCTTCACGAATCGGAAAAACTTGCCGGTATTTTGGAAGATTTGGGCTTTACGAGAATCGATAACGAAAACAACGCTGATATAGTGGTTTTCAACACCTGTTGTATCCGCGAAAACGCCGAGAAGAAAGCGGAAGGCAATATCGGTGCACTTAAAAGGATAAAGCGCAATAAAAAGGATATGATAATCGCGGTCGGCGGCTGTATGACTCAACAAGCGGGGTACGCCGATAAACTTATAAAAGAATTTCCGTTTATAGATATCGTATTCGGAACGCATAATCTCGAAAATTTTGCCGAAATGCTTACGGAACGGCTGGAAAATAAAAAGCACGTCGTTAAAGTTGACGAGAAAGAAGGGAAGATAATCGAAGGCACTAAAAAAACGCGGTCGAGTTTTCCGAACGGCTGGGTAAATATCACTTACGGTTGCAACAATTTCTGTACTTATTGCATAGTTCCTTACGTGCGCGGCAGAGAGCGTAGTCGCGCCCCCGAAGCGATTTTAGACGAGTGTAAACAACTGCTCGATGCGGGCTATAAGGAAATAACTCTTTTAGGTCAAAACGTCAATTCTTACGGTCAGGACTTAAAAACCGTGGATTTTGCGGAACTTATAGAAAGGATATCGGCGCTTGACGGGGATTTCCGTTTGCGGTTTATGACGAATCATCCGAAAGATCTTAATGAAAAGATGGTCAAAGCGATTGCCGAAAGTCCTAAAACCACGCGTTCCGTTCATCTACCCGTGCAGGCGGGTTCGGACAGAATATTGAAACTTATGAACAGGCACTATACGAGAGCGGAATATCTCGATAAAGTCGCGCTTTTAAGAAAGTATATGCCCGATATCGCTATAACTACCGATATTATGGTCGGATTTCCCACTGAAACAGACGAAGATTTTAACGATACCGTGTCGCTTGTAAAACAAGTCGGATTTGCAGGGGCGTTTACTTTCGTGTATTCGCCAAGAACGGGTACTCCCGCGGCGAAAATGGCGGGGCAGATACCGGAAGAAGTATCGAAAGAGCGTATAATGGGACTTATCGATCTTCAAAACGGTATCAATCGCGCGCAGTCTAAATCCTATCTCGGGAAAGAAACGGAAATTTTATGCGAAGGTTTTGACGAAAAGAAAAACAAATTTTTAGGTCGCGACACTTACGGGCGTATGGCTTATTTCGACGGGAAAGATCTTATCGGCAAGTTCGTGAACGTTAAAATTACAAAGGCGGGCGGGATCTCGCTTTACGGCGAACTCGTTTCTGTAAAACAATAAGGAATATTTACGGATTTTAATTTAAAGGTATTTTTATATGGCTTTATCACCAATGATGTCTCACTATATGACGGTAAAAGAACAATACAAGGACTGTATCGTTTTTTATCGGCTGGGCGATTTTTACGAAATGTTTTTTGACGACGCGGTAAAAGCGTCGGAAATTCTGGGGCTTACGCTTACGGGCAGGGATTGCGGCTTAAAAGAGCGTGCGCCTATGTGCGGAGTACCTTTTCACGCGGTAGATATGTATATATCAAAACTGGTTGCGGCGGGTGAAAAGGTCGCTATATGCGAACAGATGTCCGAACCGAACGGCAGGGAACTCGTCGAACGTAAAATTTTAAGAGTTGTCAGCGCGGGGACTGTAACAAACGACGAACTGATAGATTCTAAAACGAATAATTTTTTGCTTGCGCTTTTCGTGCAGGATAAAAAGGCGGCTATCGCGTGGACGGATATAACGACGGGCGAGTTTTTCGCTAAAAGGTTTCTGTCTGGCGACGTTTTTGCCGAATTGTTTAACGAACTCGTGCGGATTTCTCCTGCGGAAATAATCTCTTGCCGCGAAGCGGAAGAAAAACTTTCGGGCGCTCCGCTTTTCGTTCAGGGTGTTTTGCCAAAAATAAACGCGTTTACCGAGAGTGAATTCGAGTGCAGTATTGCTATAAACACTCTTAAAAATCAATTAAACGTAAAAGATCTTAAAATTTTCGGATTTCTTGACGACGATATTGCCGTTAGTCCGTGCGGTGCGTTGATTTCCTACTTAAAAGAAACGCAAAAAAGCGTACTGTACAACCTTAAAGCGGTTAAAATTCTCGACGATAAAGAATTTTTGATGATGGATTCTAACGCTATACGAAATTTAGAACTCGTAAGAACTCTGCGTGACGGCAAGCGTTACGGTTCGCTCCTTTGGGTGCTTGATAAGACCAAAACGAGTATGGGCGCAAGGATGCTTTCAAGTTGGATTTTATCACCGCTTGCGGATACTGACAAGATAAATTATAGACTTAACGGGGTGGAAAGTTTTTATAACAACACGCTTATCCGTCAGAGTTTAGCAGATATTTTATCGTCCGTAAAAGACGTGGGAAGGCTTGCGGGGAAAATTTCCAACGGCAATCTTAACCCCAAAGACTGCTTGGCGCTGTCCAGATCGCTTGCGGTTATTCCGAACGTTAAATTTCAGTTGTCGGGCATTGTTGACGAATACGTTTCCGACATTATATCTAAACTTTCCGATTATTCCGACGTGGTCGCGCTGTTAGACAGGGCGATTGCCGACGAAGATCCCGAAGACGACAATAAAAACAAGAAAAACAAAGCCGTTAAATACATAAAGGAAGGGTACAGTAAAGAACTTGACGACCTTCGTGCCTTGGCGGGCGGCGGTAGAAACGCTTTGTCTGAAATCGAAAGCAAAGAGCGCGAAAGGACGGACATAAAAAACCTGAAAATCGCTTACAACCGTGTTTTCGGGTATTATATCGAAGTTACGAACTCGTTTAAGGACAGAGTTCCTTACGATTATATCCGCAAGCAGACGCTTACGGGCGCAGAGCGTTACATTACGGAAGAACTTAAAAATCTCGAAGAAAAGATACTTTCGGCGGTAGAACAAGCCGAGATTTTAGAACTTAAACTTTTCGGCGAAATAAAAGCAGGGCTTACCGATAAGGTTGTAGAACTTCAATCGACAGCGGAAGCGATAGCGGAACTCGACGTTTTAATTTCGCTTGCTTCCGTTGCGCGTGAAAACGGGTTCGTAAAACCGAAAATTGCAAAATTCGGCGAAGAAATGGTAATAAAAGACGGCAGACATCCCGTCGTCGAAGCAGCGCTTAAACAGCGATTTATACCGAACGATTGTCTTTTGGACAATGCGGAAAATCGCACGATGATAATTACCGGACCGAATATGGCGGGTAAAAGCACTTATATGCGTCAGATAGCGATAATAACGATTATGGCGCATATCGGATCTTTTGTTCCCGCAAAGGAAGCTATTATTCCGCTCGTCGATAAAATTTTTACCAGAATAGGCGCGAGCGACAGCCTTATCTCCGATCAGAGCACGTTTATGGTGGAAATGACGGAAGTTGCTAATATCGTCAGAAACGCTACGGAAAATTCACTTTTGATACTTGACGAAGTCGGGCGTGGGACGAGTACTTACGACGGGCTTAGTATTGCGTGGGCGGCGCTTGAATATTTGACCGAAAAAGTTCGTGCTAAAACGCTTTTCGCGACGCATTATCACGAACTTACCGAACTTGAAGGGATTATAGACGGAGTTAAAAATTATAAAGTAACGGTAAAAGAATTGCCGAGCGGCGTTATATTTTTAAGAAAGATTGCGCGCGGCGGCGCTAATAAAAGTTTCGGTATAGAAGTTGCGACGCTTGCCGGAGTCGGCGAAGAAATAACCGACAGAGCGAAAGAAATTCTTAAAGAACTCGAAAGCAAAGACGTTGCTCCGCGTTACGCGTGTGCGGAAGAGAAACCTAAACTTTCCGAAACCGAGCGCATAATTAAAGATATTGATCTTAATAATTTATCGCCGATGCAAGCGTTCAATATCGTTACCGATTTATGTGAAAAACTAAGGGGTAAAGATGAGTAAAATAAACGTTTTAAGCAGTAAGATATATAATCGCATAGCGGCGGGAGAAGTCGTCGAACGTCCCGCTTCCGTTGTCAAGGAACTTGTGGAGAATTCTATCGACGCAGGCGCTACGATTATTTCGGTTGAAATTGAAAAAGGCGGCAAAGCGTCGATAAAAATTACCGACAACGGTAGCGGGATTGAAAAAAGCGAATTGAAAAAAGCCGTTATGCCGCACGCGACGAGTAAAATTTCAACCGTAAAAGACCTTGAAAACATTTTATCGCTCGGTTTTCGCGGCGAAGCGCTTGCAAGTATTGCGTCCGTTTCTAAATTGTCTATCGTATCGAAACCCGAAAGTCAGCAGTCCGGCGCGCGGCTTTATACTAGAGGCGGCGAAGACGTGGAAATTACCGATTATCCTTCGGCAGACGGTACGGAAGTTACGGTAAATAATCTGTTTTTCAACACTCCGGCGCGTGAAAAGTTTTTGAAAACCGATAAGGGTGAAGAAGGTGAGATAACCGAGTGCGTGTCTAAATTTATTCTCGGTAACCCAAGTGTGGCGTTTAAATACGTTGCCGACGGAAAACTTATTTATCAGTCTTACGGCGACGGCGAAGAGTCCGCGTTTATTTCAGTTTACGGCGTAAAAACCGTAGGAGACTGTTTTTATATCGACAGCGAAAAGAACGGGATAAAGATAAAAGGGTATATAGGTAGACATTATTTTACTAAACCCAACAGAAACTATCAGTCGGTATTTTTAAACGGCAGATATATCGTGAATACGACTGTTGCCGCCGCTGTTACGAACGCGTATTCAACTTATCTTATGAAACGGCAATATCCTTTCTATTCGCTTAACATTATAATGCCGCCCGATACCGTCGACGTAAACGTTCACCCTAATAAGATCGACGTGCGTTTTTCTAACAATCAGATAGTGTACGGGGCGGTGTATTTTATCGTTTCAAAGGTGCTTGACGGTTCGTCCGAAGCACTTGATATAGTGTCGGATATAAAAACAGAAAAACCTTTGTTAAATACTAATGAAAATATAGACAATTATGTTACGCATAATACTGATTACAGGTCGGTAGCGAAGTCGGATTCGGGATTCAGGAGAATAGTCTTTAACGATAGCGGCAAAAAATCGGATTTGTCTTTTGATATAAATAAGGTTGAAGAAAAAAACGCCCCCGACATCTTTGCCGAAAACAAAGCGTATCTGGAAAAACTCGAAAGAGAAAAGCAATTGCAAAGCGCCGATAATATAGACAAACTATTTGATTTTGCCGCCAAGAAACGTCAGGAAGAAATCAAAATCGACAGAGAATTACGATATATCGGGCAGGCTCTCAATACTTTTTTGATATTTGACGACGGGCTTGATATGTATTTTATTGATCAGCATGCGGCGCACGAAAGAATTTTATTCGATAAATTCAACGAAGAAATAAAGAACGGAAAAATCGATACGCAGATTTTACTTGTACCGTATACGTTCGACGTTACGCCCACGGAATACGAGTTTTTGATTAAAAATCTTGAATTGCTTAATTCGATGGGGATAAATATAGACGAATTCGGCGATTATACTTTTAAGGTTTCGGCACTTCCCGTAATGATATCGGACTTGAATTTTAAAGAATTCTTCGACGACGTTTTGTACGACCTTAATAATCTTAAAAATATAGAACTTACCGATTTATTAAAGGAAAGAATAGCGCAAAAGGCGTGTAAGGCGGCTATAAAATCTGGTGATACCTTGTCCGACGATGATATAAAGATAATTTTAACGCAGTTAAAGGGAGATTTTGGGTTAAAATGCCCGCACGGAAGACCTATCGCCGTTAAAATAAGCAGAGCGGAAATCGATAAGTGGTTTAAGCGAATAGTTTAAATTTGGAGTGAGTTTTGGATAATAAAAAAGGCAAAATCTTAATCATTTGCGGTCCGACTGCGTCGGGCAAAAGTGAACTTGCCGTAAAATGCGCAGAACTTTTGAATTCGGAAATAATTTCCGCTGACGCTTTGGACGTGTATCGCGGGCTGAACGTAGGAACGGCAAAACCCACT
>ONQV01000046.1 GCA_900320065.1 uncultured Eubacteriales bacterium
TTTTACGCCTATACTCGAACCGCCGAGCACGGGTTTTATTATGACGGGATAATCGAAGGGTACACAGATTTCTTCCGCCTGCTTTACACCCGAAACGACGACGTACGGTAAAACCTTGACTATGCCGCGAATTGCGCATTTCGTAAGAACTTTATCCATCGCGAGCGCCGACGGATACACGTCGGGCGAAGCGTTCCCTATACCGCACATTTTGAGAACGCCGGCTAAACTCCCGTCTTCGCCGCGTTCGCCGTGCATACAGTTTACAGCCGAAGATATAACGCACAATTCTTTGAGTTTTTTCCCGCGGACGGCGTAAAGAATATTACTACCCGCGACGAGCGTTACTTTCGTCAGTTTTTTATAATCGAGATCGTTAAAACTGTCGGGGTCGGACAAAATGCCGCCCGTAAACCACTCGCCCGAACGGTCAACGTAAACGGGCACTACGTTTAAGGACTTGTTCAAAGTATTTACGGTGAGAACGCCCGTTATCACCGATACGTCGTGTTCTACCGATACTCCGCCGAAAAATACCGCTATACTTTTCATAAAAAAACACCTCCGCAAAAAATTTTTCGCTTTGGTGTTTTTTATTTGTTATCTTACGGTCAAAAGGTTTTCCCGTCAACTGTAATTATCGGGAAGGTCGTTTTCAAAAAGCACTACGTCGCCGTCTTTAAGTATTCCGTTTAAGAGCGCGTTTCCCTTATTTAAAGACTTTGCGAACATAATATTTTCTTTCAAAAATCCGCCGTCCGTAAGCCCGCTTATAAGCATTTCCGCGTTGTGCTTGCCTATGACGATAACGATATCCGCGTGCCGTGCAAGACGTTTGCCGAATTCGAGATTGACGACGTTCTCCATCTTGCCGAGTTCCACAAGCCCGGGGGTCAGCACTATCTTTCTGCCCTTAAAGGTATCTAAAACTTCCATCGCCGCTTTCGTGCCGTCTTCGTTCGAATTGTAACTGTCGTCTATTATGACTATATTCTTATTGTTCGGTAAAAGTTCCAACCTGTGCTTTAACGCGGGAATCCTATTCACCCCCGCCGCTATTTCTTCGGGCGTAAGCCCGAGTTTATAAGCGACCGCCGCCGCAAGGCATACGTTCGCGACGCTGTGCTTGCCGAGTAAAACGGTGTTGCATTTTACGGGCTGTTCCCCGTTTATATGTAACGTAAAATTCATACCGTGCTCGTCGGTAACTATATCCGTGGCGTAAGCGAAATTATCTTCGCCGCCCGCGCCCGCGAAATATTTTTCGCCGTCGAACCTGTCAAACAATTCCTTCGCACCGTCGTTTCCCGACGAAAAAAACGCTTTGCCGCCTTTTTTAAGCCCTGCGAAAAGTTCGTACTTGGTGTCCTTTATCGCTTCGATAGACCCGAAAGATTCCAGATGTTGATTGTTTATGCCCGTAAGAACGCCGATATCGGGTTTTATCATATCGGTAAGTTCTTTTATATCGCCCTTGTTTCTCGCGCCCATTTCGGCAATAAAAATATCGTGCGTACTGTCAAGTCCTTTTACCGTAAGCGCTATGCCCATAGGCGTATTGTACGACGCGGGCGTGGAAAGTACCCTGAATTTTTGCGACAGAACGGTATTCAGTATTTCCTTTACGCTGGTCTTGCCGAAACTGCCCGTAATTCCTATTCTTATAACGTCAGCGGAATTGAGTTTCGCGGTCGCCTTCGCTATAATGCGTTTTCTTATGACGTACTCGGCGGGTTCGTTGATGCAGAACGCTATAAAGAGAAGCGTCGGCGACGCCAGCGGAATAAGACAGAAAGGCGCGTACCTTAACAGCCCCACGACTTCGTCGTTTATCGAGTAAGCGATAAAATTCGTCAGTACGATAATGCCGAAGGTAAACGCCGCCGCGACGAGTGCGAACGTTATGCAGAGTCTCACGAGCCGTTTGGTCTTTTTAAGCGGGACTTTGGCGTTCACGCTGCTTTCGGAATCTATATAAAGCCCTATAAACAACCCGTAAGACAGAAAGCCCATATACGACGATATCGTGTTGCCGACGTAAGAAAAGCACATATTCAAGACGCAGAAAAACAGCAGCCCCAAAAGGCACAAAAGCATAAGCCGCGACATATACGGAGTTTCAGGACTTAAAAGCCACTTATAGTAACGCTTGCCCTTGTATCCGCTCTGTTGCAGAACTAAAAGAAACTTCATCGACGCAAACAGTATAACTATACCGTTTGCCACCGAAAGCCCTATCATTATCCATAACGTATAGCCCGAAAACAATTCGGAAAAACTTTCTATCCCTATCGGAAACATATTCTTTTCAAGAGAGTAAAAACTCTTTTACCTCCATATTGAATTTATTCGGTTTATCTGTAAAACAAAAATGCCCCGCGCCGTCTATTACGATAAGTTTACTGCCCGCTATCCCCGCGTTAAGCCGTTTCGCCATATAAAGGGGCGTTTCTTTATCGTTTTTTCCGAACACCAAAAGCGTCTGGTTTTTTATACCGTTAAGTCTGTCGTCCAAATGTTCGTTTACTATCTTTTTGAAACTTATTTGCATCACGGGCGATAACGCGTTATAGTCGGACGAGAAAAAACACTTTAACTTTTCTTTCGGGAAAAACCTTTTAAGCGTTTTATACGCCGCCCGTTTTACCGCCTTTTTGAAAGTGGTTTTTGGCTTTAATCCCGCCGCGCCCGTCAAAACGAGTTTAGCGAAAAGGTCGGGTTCAACGCTTGCCGCCTTTATCGCTATCCGCGCCCCGAACGAGTGCGCTATAACGTGCGGACAGGTCAAACCGTTTTTATAAATATACTCTTTTACTTCGGCTATATAGTCGTCAAGCGAGTACGGGAACGGCATATCGGGGTTATTCCCAAAACCTTTAAGGTCGGGTGCGTAAACGTTAAAATCCCGTTCAAAAAACCGCGTCTGGTAATAAAAGCTCTTACCGCTCGATAAATATCCGTGTAAAAACAACAAATCTTTCGTGTGAAAAATATTGCCGTCTATATTATAACTCCTTAACGAGCACTAATGCGTTTTCGCCGTCCGAATAGTATTTCTTTCTTGTCGAAATCTGCGTAAACCCCGCTTTTTTATATAGGGTTACCGCGGGGGCGTTGCTTTCCCTTACTTCCAAAAACAGTTTTTTTAAGCCGCGCGATTTTGCGTCTAAAATAAACGCAGAGACAAGCGCAAGCCCCACGCCCTTTTTACGGTGATATTCCGCCACAAACAAATCCTGTAAGTCGGCGGTATCCACGTTTACGGAATAGGTTATAAAACCCGTAGGCAAAGCGCCGTCTTCCGCGATAAACCCGAAAAAGTTGCCCGCGCGAAATGCGGATAAAAGCATTTTTTCGTCCCACGCGTCGGGAAAACTGTCGCGCGCGGACACCAAAAACGGAATATCGGTTTTATCAAGCGCTCTTATCTTCATCTGCCTTCTTCCGCCTGACTTTTGCGAACGTATAGGGGCGTAAGCGAATTTATATCGCGGGAAACTTCCCCCGCTTTTTTTTCTATCGCGCGCTTTAAGCCTTCCGCCACGGACACCACGGTCGTGTCAAGCCCTTCTATCTTTTCGCCCGAAACTAATCGGTAGCCTTTAAAATCCGCAAGCCTATCCTTTAACGCATATTCGGGAGTGCCCGCTGTTCCGTCAACGTATGGACATATATAATAGCCGTTATGTTTTGCGTCAATGACCGCCAAAACTTTGCCGTTATCAATATTGTATGATAAGGTATCGAAAGAAGTTAAACGGAGTACGGGCTTATCAGCCGCAAAAGCCAACGCTTTAACCGTTGAAACACCTATTCTTATTCCCGTAAACGATCCCGCGCCCACCGCGCACGCGAAAAAGTCCGCGTCCTTTATATGCATATCCGCGCTATCAAGCAAGCGTTCGAGTTCGGGCATTAAACTTACCGAGTGATCCACGCCGCAATCGGGGTCAAAATATTCGTAAATTTTTCCGCCCTTGTTGGCGATAAGCGTTAAATGTTTTCCGCTCGTATCTACGGCGATATAATTCATAACTCTATTATCCTTTCCGTGGGAACGTCGGTTTTTAAGATGCGCACGGTTTTTACTTTTTCGGGCAGAACGTCCGCTATGTTTTCCGCCCACTCGATTAAACAGATTTTGTCGCCGTAAAAATAATCGGTAAGCCCCAGATTTTCGGCTTCTTCGCCGCAGGAAAGCCTGTAACAGTCGTAATGGTAAATAAGGTCGCCGTACACGTTTAAATACGCGTACGTCGGACTTACCACGTCGCCGAGATTAAAATACGCCGCTATGCCTTTTACGAATTCGGTTTTACCCGCGCCCAAGTCGCCGCTTAGAACCACCACGTCCCCGCGGGACAGAGTTTCGGCGTATTTTTTCGCTATATCGAAAGTATCCTGTTCGGATCTGCTTATATATTGCATATTACTTTTCTATTGTATCATTTTCGGGCGCAGACTGCAAGTTGATTTTCCTAAATAATGCGGAAAGTCGTTTATACAGCAGAAAAACTATCGCGCTGACCGCCACGCCCTTTATAAGATTAAAAAATATTATATAGTACCAAAGCGAATTGAACGCGGAAACCGCGCCTTCGCCCATATACAGCGGGAACATAATAAATCTGTTTGAAATAAGCGCCGCGCCGGTCATACATAAAACGCCGACTATAAGCGTTATTATAACCACGGGCAAGCCCTTTTTAAAGCGGTAAACGGTAGTCGGTACGATAATAAGCGAAAAAATAACCAGAAAATTCGCTATTTCGCCAACGCCGCCCGTGCCGCTGCCCATAGCGAAACGGATAAGTTCTTTGACGGCGCATATAATTACGCCCGCGACAGGTCCGTACATAAACCCGCCGAGCAGAACGAATACCGCCGAAAAGTCGAGTTTCAAAAAGGACGCCGCGGGAAATATCGGAAATTCCAAAAGGGACACGACGAACGATAGCGCGGAAAAAAGCGCTGTGCCTACGATTTGCCTTGTAATGTTTTTCTGCATAAAAAACGCTCCTTAAAACTTAAAGGGGCGTTTAAAATCGTGTTTCCGCAAAAACTCACGGCAAAAATTTTAACTCTTTTACCATCCGGACTTTACCGTCGGTCGGGGAATTTCACCCCGTCAACCTTAAAAAGGCTCGCAGACTGTACTGCCGGTGGGGAATTTCGCCCCGCCCCAAAGAATTAACTATATTTTATAACTATCGCTTTTATTTGTAAAGCGTTTATAATAGTTTTTCGCTCTTAATTTTAAATTCCTTAAAAAGTTCTCTCGCTATATCGTCCGCGTACGGCGTTATTATCCCGCTCACGCCGAGAGAAATAAGCGTTTTTACGCCGTCCACGTCGTCGACGTTCGCCATTACCTTAACGGGCGTTTTACCCTTTATCGCGTTTATCTCTTTCATTTTGGCGACAAGTTCCGCTTCCGTTATGCTCCCGAACATCAATGCGACGTATTCTATCCCCGATTTTTCGGAAAGTTTAAAAATCTGCTTTATATCGTCCGCATCAGCGTCTTCGGCGTTCACCGCCGCCCCTTTTTCTACGCCCTTGATTTTACCCGTCTTTTTCAATTCCTTTTTAAGGATTTTGGCGTTCTCTTTTTTAAGCGCGGCGGTGTTTATTACGGTGAGAATACCGTCCACGCCCTTTTTCACCGAATTTTTTATCTCCGAAAACCTTACTTTAAAAGAACTTTCGCCGAACGGGAAATCCACTACCGCGGAGACTTTTAATTCTTCGCCAGATTTCATCGCGTCGGAAACGTTATCGAGATAGGCGGGCGCGGCGGCGATCTCGCCGAGCCCCGACTTTATCGCGTTTTTAACAAGCGTGCGCGTGTTCTCGGCATCCGTGCCGCGGCGAACTAATGCTTTCGAAATCCGCGACATTATATTTCTTATCTGGAACAGTTTGCACTCTTCTATTATCGCGTCTTCGTCTTTATTTAAGATATCCGCAAATCGTGAAAATTCCGTCCTTACTTTTTTAGAAGGTTTTTCCTTTTCCGCCTGTTGCAAAGATTTTTCCGTTACGGGCGCGACAAAAGTTTCCGTTTCGCTCAAAACGGGCGCGGTTATTATTTCTTCCTTCTCTTCTCCGACGGGTTCTGATGCGTTTTCGGTCGCAACTTCGACTTTTTCAGTTGTCTCTTTTCCTTCGTCGCGTTTTTTTAATTTCAAACCGAACATAAATCTTACTCCTTTTCCGTAAAATACAACCTTTTTTTACAAACAGTCCGCAAATTCTGCTTTGAAAGCGGCGTTATTATATTTACGGTAATATTATGAAAGATATCCCTTCTTCTTTATTTTTAGGTCCGTTATTCCTTATTGCGTTCTTCGTAGCAAGCGTCGTTATCGTCGCGGGAATAAAGATACTGTATCTCTATTTTAAGCGCGAACCGGTAAAACTTAAACCCGAAAGGATCAGAAAGCCTAAAATCGTTAAGCCCGCGCCCCCGCAAAAACCTATCCGCAGTATCGAAATAAACCCCGACGAAGTGGATAAAATTTACGTCAAAAAAATTTCCTGAACGACTTTTTCGCGGGTGTTAGTCGGCTTTATCTTGCCAAAGCGCTTCAAGGTGATAAAAAAGCCGTGTTTCGTCGTTGAAAACGTGCACAATAACGTCGCCGTAATCTATGACCGCCCAGCGCCCTTCACGGACGCCTTCTTCGCGGATAGGCGAAACGCCGTCCTTTTCCAACTCTTCTTCGACCTTATCTATTAAGGAACGCGTGTGCGTCATAGACCTGCCGCTCGCTATAACGAAAAAGTCGGCGACTTCGGTCTTCCCGCGAAGGTCGATTATCCTTACGTCTTCCGCCTTGTGGTCTTTAAGTATCCCGCAGATTTTATCCGCAAACTCTTTTGCTTCCATTTTAACTCCTTTTATCCTTTACGTAATAATCGTACGCGTTTAAGGTTTCCGCGTAAATATACTGTTTTTTGTTTAATAAGTGTTGCACTTCTTCCTTTAAGCAAAGTCTGAAACAACTTTCAAAGTCCTTTTCGTATTTCTCGCGGAGAATATCCACCCCGTCGTAACTTCTACCCTTTTCTATCATATCCGCAACGAATATGAGTTTTGAAAGGGTACTCATTTCCGCCTTCCCCGAAGTGTGATATTTTATCGCGTCCAGAATTTCCGCGTCCTTTATGCCCAAAACCTTTTCGGCGACGAACGCCCCTAAAAACGCGTGAACTACGGGCGACGGCACGTCTTTCGGTAATTCAAAGTCCTTATAATCCCTATAATCGTCGTACTTCGCGCAGTCGTGAAGTGTGGCGGCAATCCGCACTTTTTCGTAGTCCAAATTAAGTTCCTTGGCTTTTTTAAGCGCGCATATAACCACGTTCGCGGTATGGATAACGCGTTTTTCGGGCAAATGCTTGAAAATATATTTCTGATACGCGTCGGGGGGGTACACGGCGTTTTTATTTATATAGTCGATAACTTTTTCGTCTATTCCCTGCGGCTTTATATTGAACGCGAGATAAGTTCTTATCTCCGTCGAAGAAATCTCTTTCCCCACGAAATCAAGAAGAGTAAAATCCTTGTTGAACGCCGATTTGAAATATTCCCGTTCCGCCTTTTCGTTAAAATCGTAATCTTCGCGGCGAACCGCGGCAAGATTTACGGCGTTCAAGATGCGTTCGGGATTTTTCCACGTCTTAAAGTCTTTAAGCATATCCCCGCCGACCAGCATAAATATTTCGGCGTCGGGGTAAAGACTTCTAAAATGCTCCGCGGTGATATACGAATAACTTTTGCCTGCGTTTTTTAGTTCAAAGTCGGAAATTTCCGCTTTTTTTTCGCCGCGAAAGGCGATTTTAAGCATATTTATTCTGTCCGCGCCGCTTGCCGGCGACACGTTCTTATGCGGCGGTAGAAAAGTAGGCACTATAAAAATTTTATCGAGTTTAAGTTCGTCTATGGCGGCGACCACCGTTTTAACGTGTTCAACGTGCACGGGGTTAAACGTTCCGCCGAAAATAGCAATTCTTTTCACAAAAATATTATTACATAATTTTCACGGAAAATCAATCGTTTGGGTTATACAACGTATAAAATTAAACTTTTCGGCAATAATTTCTACGCTATGAAAATATCTTTATCCGTTATTCTCGATACTCTTTTTTATATGCTCGCGGGGTTTACGCTTTCGTTTGTCGCGGTAAACTACTTTTTAGCGCCCCCCGCATCCTACGTTCTAGCCACTACCTTCGCTATCGTTTTTACCCTTTTATTCGTAAAAATATC
>ONQV01000053.1 GCA_900320065.1 uncultured Eubacteriales bacterium
TCAATATTGATATTTGCTTCTAGATGTTGTAATTTTTTGCGAAGGAAAGAAATGTAAACTTCTATCGTGTTGTATTCGGCGTCGGAATCGTAGCCCCATATCTTTTCGATAAGCCGTTCCTTTTCCACGCACTTGCCTGCGTTTATCATAAGGATCTCCATAATCTGGAATTCCTTTTTACCGAGAGTTATCTTCTTCTCGCCGACTACGAGTTCATAAGTGTCGCGGTCTAAAACGGTATTGCCGACCGAAAGCGCGTTGTCTTTATACTGCGAACTGCGGCGAAGGAGTGCCTTTATCCTTGCAAGAAGTTCCTGCGTGTCGAAAGGCTTGGTGAGATAGTCGTCCGCGCCGATATTCAGCCCGTCGATTTTATCGGCGACGTCCGTTTTTGCGGTTAGCATCAAAACGGGCGTTTCTATTTTTTTCGCGCGCAAGCGTTTAAGCATTTCAAAGCCGTTCATCTTCGGCATCATAACGTCCAAAACTATTACGTCGTAAATGCCGGACAGCGCGTAATTCAATCCGTCTTCGCCGTTAAAAGCGCAATCGACGGCGTAATTATGCTGAATAAGTATCGCAGAAAGTGCGCGTGTCAGGTCCTTTTCGTCGTCGACAATTAAAACGTTCATTTTACTCTCCTTGTTTTTTGCGTTTGTAGCAATCAAAGCAGGGGAATAGTCGCGAGATATTCTATATCGGTGCGGTTTTTGGCGTCGCCTTCCGCAAGCACGAATAACTTTTTATAAATGATACCGCCCGCTTTTGATACGAGCGCTTCGAGACCTTTAAGGCTTTCGCCGGTGGACACCACGTCGTCTACGATCGCCACTTTTTTGCCGCGGATAATGTCTACGTCGTGTTTAGATAGGTATAATTCCTGCGCCTTTCCCGTCGTTATCGACGAACCGTAGGAAACGGAAATGCCGTCCTGCATATACAGTTTTTTGGATTTTCTCGCCACCGCGTAAAACGGGTGATTGAGTTCGCGTGCGCAAACGTGCGCGAGTTGAAGCCCTTTTGATTCCGCCGTAATAATAACGTCGGCGCCCTTTGCGAGTTTTGCGAGTTCCTTACCGCAATGTTCGGTCATAGCGGGTGCGCCGTGAAGATTGAAAAACGCTATTTTAACGCCCGAAGGCAACGTGAGAACGGGAAGTTCCGCATTAAAACCCTTGATGTTTACCTTAAAAATTTCGTCCATAAATTTATAAAAACTCCGAATATAAATTTTTACGATAAAATTTTATCACAATTTAGCGGTTTTGTCCATTTATAAATTCATATATTTGCTATGCGCGGCATAATTTTTACCGAAAGGGGGAGTGTAAATGAATTATCACGCAAAGAGCGCCGCGGAAGTATTAAAAGAACTCGGCACGACCGAAAAAGGGTTATCCGTCGGCGAAGTGAGCGCAAGGCGTATAAAGTTCGGCGCGAACGAACTTACGACGAAAGCCGAAAAGAGTTTTATAAAAAGGGTGATATCCGCGCTTAAAGAACCGATGCTGGTAATACTGCTGTTCGGATTCTGCATAACGTTTTTCGCCAACGTCGGCAAGCATTTAAAGACGGGCGACGGCGATTTTACCGAGTGTTTCGGAATACTTGCCGCGGTTATACTTTCGGTGTCCATAACTTTAATAATGGAAGGCAGTTCCAAAAAGGCGTTCAAGGCGCTACGCGGTATAGAGAGCGGTTCCGCGGTCAAGGTAATAAGGGGCGGAAAGGTGGAATTCGTGCCCCGTAAAGATATCGTGCGCGGCGATATAATGATTTTAGAGAGCGGCGACAGAATTTCCGCGGACGGCAGAATATTAAAGAGCGAGTCGCTTTCCGTGGACGAATCGGCGCTGACGGGCGAGAGCCGCGCGGCGAAAAAGGACGGCGAAAAGATACTCGGGATAGGCGCGCATTTGGCGGAAAGAGTAAACACGGTGTATTCGGGAACTTTCGTAACCGACGGTCGGGGTACGGTCGTCGTAACCGAAGTCGGGGACAATACCGAGATAGGCAAAATAGCGGGAGAATTGTCGTCGGATATTTCCGCCGATTCGCCGCTCAATCAGAAACTCGCAAAACTCGGCAAATCGGTAACGGCGCTCGGCGCGGCGTGCGCGGCTTTGGTGTTCGTTATGTCGATCGTGCGGCTGTATTTTGCGAACGACCTTTCTTTCGATACGGTTTCCGATTTATTTATATCGTGCATAGTGCTTATAATCGCCGCCGTCCCCGAAGGATTGCCGACGATAGTCGCGGTATCTCTCGCGCTTAATATGATACGGCTCGCCAAGGAAAAGGCGCTTATAAAAAAGATGATAGCCGCGGAAACCACGGGCGCCGTAAGCGTGATATGTTCGGATAAAACGGGCACTTTGACGATGAACAAAATGGCGGTGGCGGCGGTGTGCGGAAGCGATTTCTGCGTAGACCCCGAAAAGGCGTATAAGCGCGAACTTTTAGAAAATTTCGTGCTTAATTCCACGGCGGAAGAATACGCGAAAGGCGAAGAGCGTTTCCGCGGTAGCGGTACGGAGTGCGCGCTGCTTTCGGCGGCGGGAAGGCACGGCGTAAACGTTAAGATGCGTAAAAATTTCCCCGTGATATACAGAGTGCCGTTTTCTTCCGAAAAAAAGTATATGCTGACCGCCGTGAATACGGGATACGGCGCGAGAATTTTCGTAAAAGGCGCGCCCGAAAAGGTGCTTTCTTTCTGTAACGTAACGGCAGAGCAAAAACGCAGACTGTTTTCGGCGGCGGGCGTCCAGCAGAAAGCGGCGCGACGGGTGCTGTGCTTTGCGCACTTCGATTGCGATATATCCGATTGCGAAAACGGCACTCTGATTACCGAGTTGACGGAAAAGCGGAAGTTTATTTACGACGGGTTCTGCGCTTTGACCGACCCCGTCCGTCCCGAAGTTAAAAAAGCGGTAAGAGAGTGTAAAGAAGCGGGCATAAGCATAAAAATGCTTACGGGCGACAATCTCGAAACCGCGCTCGCCGTCGCGCGGGAACTTAAAATCGCGGACGACGATAAAAGCGCGGTGCTTGCCACCGACCTTGAAAAGATGGACGAAGAAGAACTTATAAAGGCGCTTAAAAAGATAACCGTCGTCGCACGCAGCACCCCGATAATAAAACTGAAAATCGTAAAGGCGTTAAAAAGGAGCGGCGAAGTAGTCGCGGTAACGGGGGACGGCATAAACGACGCGCCCGCTATACGCCACGCGGACGTGGGGATAGCAATGGGAAAAAGCGGCAGCGAGATAACTAAGGAAGCCGCCGACGTCGTTTTGTTGGACGACGGGTTTATGAGCGTAGTTAAAGCGGTGTCCTTCGGTAGGAACGTATATAAAAACCTACAACGGTTCATACTTTTTCAACTGTCGGTAAACGTCGCGGCGTTGGCGTTTATAACGGCTTCGGCGGTAATGGGCTTGCCTTCGCCTTTCAACACTTTGCAACTTTTATGGATAAACGTTATAATGGACGGCCCGCCCGCGCTGACTTTGGGGTTAGAACCGCCCGATAAAAACCTTATGCGGCACAAGCCCGTAAAAAGAAGCAGCGGGATAGTCGGCGCGAAAACGCTTTGGCGCATCGTAATAAGCGGCGTGTTCGTCGGGGGAATAATGCTTAAACAGTACACGGGCAATTTTCTCGGCGTTGCGGAATCCGAAAAAGCCGCCGCTACTTTTACGCTGTTCATCTTTTTCCAACTGTTCAACGCCTTTAACTGCCGCGAACTCGGAACGGACAGCATATTCAGCAACATAGGCAAAAACAAGGTGATGGTGGCTACTTTTGCCGGCGTGTTTTTGGTACACTTTTTTATCGTACAGGCGGCGTATAAGCCTTTCGGACTAAATCCTATGGGTTTGGCGTCGTGGCTTAAATGTTTAGCGCTTGCGTCGAGTATTCTCGTGTTTTCCGAACTCGGCAAGGCGGCGTACAGAATTTTTACTTCGGGAGTTTTCGGGAGAGATAAAACTTTCGCCGTAAGAGTAAATAAAAATCAAAGCAAGGCATAAACTATAAGAGTATGACGAAAATTTGCATAACCGACGGCGCGGATAAAGCGAACGGACTTAAATATATAAAGGATTCCGTGGGGGAACTCGCGGCAAAGACGGGCGCGACGTTAAGCGTTTCAAATCACGGCGAAAGGCGGGCGCTTATCTACGACTGCCCCGATTATTATTCGGATATTTTACAAGCGGAGATAGCCGACAGGGTGGCGGAAGTTATCGTCGTCGGGTATAAATACGAATATTTCAAGACGGCGGTAAAGTCCTGCGGGCTAAACGAAACGGAGCGGGAAATTTTACTCACGAGTTTGATCGCCGCGGATCTTGCGGAAGATAAAAAGTACGCTTTCGACAGGGTTAAGGCTGTAAACGAGATAGCGATAGACGGGGTGCTTAATTTCCGTTTAAAGCCGCTTAAAAACAAGTGGAAAGACGTAGCCGAGTATATGCCCGCGTACTTTGCGGGTTCGCAACTCAAAGATTTCGTATCCTTTCTTTTGGAAAACAAGAAAAAGCGCACTTATATAGACGATCAAAAAGTGTACGACAACTATTACCGCAGATTAAAGCGCTGTTCGCTGATGGAAGGGGGCGACGGGGAAATAGTGCGAGAAGTGCTTTTATCTAACTGCGGCGAAGTGGAGATACGTGGCGCGCTTCCCGAAACGGACGAAAAATACTTAAAAGAGTTTTACGGCGACAGAGTATATTTTACGCAAAACGACAACGCTTTTTAAAATGCCGTAAAACGGTTGACAAAAGAAAAAAAATGGTATATCATTTATATACAATCTGATAGCCTTTTCGGCGCGGACAAGTAGCGTTTTATGCGTTTTTCAGAGAGCGGGCGGCGGCTGAAAGCCCGTAAACGGTAAAATTTAGCGAAACCGCCGCGTTTCGGGCAAGCGAGCCGAACGCTTTATTTCGGAAAGAGCGGTCGTAGTCGGTAAAGAGACTAGGGCAATTAAGGTGGAAACGCGGAAATTATTTTCGTCCTTACGGGTTATCCGTAAGGACTTTTTTTATAAGGAGAAAGAGTTATGAAAATCACATTACCCGACAATAGCGTTGTTGAGATGGCAACGGGCGCAACGGTGGCGGACGTTGCGAAGCATATTTCGGAAGGTTTATTCAGGAACGCCGTATGCGGCAAGGTAAACGGCGAACTCGTCGACCTTTCGCACGAACTTACCGAAGACTGCGAAGTTAAAATCGTTACCCTTAAAGATAAGGAAGGGCTTAACGTCTATCGCCACACGACGGCTCACGTTCTCGCGCAGGCGGTTAAAAATATATTCCCGACCAGCAAGTTAGCGATAGGACCTACCGTGGAAAACGGATTTTATTACGACATAGAATTCAAAACGCCGATAACGCGGGACGACCTTACTAAAATCGAAAACGAAATGAAGGATATAATAAAGAGCGATTTGCCGATAGAACGTTTCGTTTACAGCCGTCAGGACGCGCTTAAACTATTCCGCAATTTCTCCGAACCGTATAAGGTGGAACTGATAAACGACCTGCCGAAAGACAGCGTTATTTCCTTTTATAAACAGGGCGATTTTATGGACTTGTGCCGCGGCCCGCATCTTCCTTCGACGGGGAGAATTAAGGCGTTTAAGTTGACTTCCGTTACGGGCGCGTACTGGCGCGGCGACGAAAAAAACAAAATGCTGACCAGAATTTACGGTACGGCGTTTGAGAAAAAGAGCGAACTAGACGACTATCTCGTGGCGCTTGAAGAAGCCAAAAAGCGCGACCACAACAAGCTCGGCAGAGATTTGGGGATATTTATGACCGAAGAAGTTGTCGGTCAGGGGTTGCCGATTTTAATGCCGAAAGGCGCGAAGATTTTGCAAATACTTTCCCGCTTTGTCGAAGACGAAGAAGAAAAGCGCGGGTTTATGATAACCAAAACTCCGAATATGGCGAAGAACGATCTTTACAGAATTTCTGGGCACTGGGATCATTACAGGGATAAGATGTTCATAATCGGCGACGAGAATTCGCCCGAAGCGATGGCGCTTCGTCCTATGACTTGCCCCTTCCAGTATCAGATTTACAAAAACGGGCTTAAAAGTTACAGGGAATTGCCGGCAAGATACAGCGAAACGGCGACGGAATTCCGTAACGAAGCGAGCGGCGAAATGCACGGGCTTATCCGTATAAGACAGTTCACGCTTTCCGACGGGCATATCATCTGTACGCCCGAACAGGTCGAAGGCGAATTTAAACGCTGTCTTGACCTTTCCTACTACTTTTTAGAGTGTTTAGGTATGAAAGACGACGTGAGTTTCCGTTTCAGTAAACGGGGCAAGAGCAATAAGGCGAAGTATATCGACAACGACAAGGCGTGGAACGAGACCGAAGCGCTTATGAAAAAGATTCTGGACGATATCGGTTTAACCTACGTCGAAGCGGACGACGAAGCGGCGTTCTACGGGCCTAAACTCGATGTGCAGATAAAGAACGTCTACGGCAAGGAAGATACGCTTATTACGATACAACTTGACTTTGCCGCGGCGCACTCTTTCGATATGACTTATATCGACGAAAACGGCGAAAAGCAGTATCCGTTCGTAATACACCGTTCGTCAATCGGCTGTTACGAAAGGACGCTCGCACTTCTTATCGAAAAGTACGCGGGGGCGTTCCCGTTATGGATTTGCCCCGAACAAGTCCGCGTTATGAGTTTGACGGACAGAACTATTGACTACGCGGAAGAAATTGCGGACAGTTTAAGAAAGGCCGGCGTGCGCGCCAAGACCGACGTTCGCAGCGAAAAGATAGGGTATAAGATACGCGAAGCGCAGATGGAAAAGATACCGTATATGATTATCGTCGGCGACAAGGAAAAGGAAGAAAAGACTCTTTCGGTACGCCACAGAAAGGACGGCGATTTAGGTTCGTTTACTCTTGCGGATTTTGCCGCGAAAGTTATCGACGAAGATAAAAACAAAAAAATA
>ONQV01000088.1 GCA_900320065.1 uncultured Eubacteriales bacterium
TTGACGAAAATGAATTCTATAATCCCGATAAATTAAAAGATTTGCCCGATAGGGCGGTTATGCGTGCTATTCATTTTTTCGAAGAAAATAAAAGAGTGGATAAAGCGGAAACTGCAATTAATAAGGGAGACTACTCTGGGTTTTTGACTTGCGTCAAAGAATCCGGTATAAGTTCTTTGTGTAAATTACAGAATTGTTACGTGGCGGGTTCTGTAGATCAACCTATACCCAAAGCGCTTTCAATTTCGGAAAAGTTTTTAAACGGCGGGGCAAACCGCGTGCACGGCGGAGGATTTGCCGGTACTATATTAAATATAGTAAAAAATGAAGACGCCCAGCAATTCGTTGAAAATACGAGCAAGTTTTTCGGCAAAGAAAACGTTATAAAACTTAAAGTCAGAAAAATGGGCACAAAAGTATTGTAAAATCTAATTATTTACAGATAAATTATATCACACATAAAGGTGGTTTTATGAGAACAGACATATATGAAAATCCGCTTATAACTCGTTATGCTTCAAAAGAAATGGCACAAAACTTTTCGGACGATAAAAGGTTCAGATTGTGGCGCAAATTATGGATTGCGCTTGCCGAATCGGAAAAGGAACTCGGTCTTAATATAACGGACGAGCAAATAAAAAAACAGAAAAAATACGCAAACGATATAAATTAAGCGTACGGCGAACAGGCAAAATCGGCGCAGGGAATTATCCATTTAGGCGCTACGAGTTGTTTCGTCGGCGACAATTCCGACGTAATTATAATAAACGACGCGCTCGATATAGTTCTTACAAAACTTATAAACGTAATAAATAATCTCAAAAATTTCGCGTTAAAATATAAGGATTTGCCGACTTTGGGCTTTACGCATTATCAGCCCGCACAACTTACTACGGTAGGCAAAAGGGCTTGTTTGTGGCTTAACGATTTATTGATGGACTATAATTCGCTGTTATTTTTAAAATCAAACGTAAAACTTCGCGGCGTAAAAGGGACGACCGGCACGCAGGCAAGTTTTATGGATTTATTCAATAACGACGAAAACAAGGTTAAAAAACTTGAAAAACTCGTCCTGAAAAAGCTCGGCTATGAAAAAGCATATCCTGTAACGGGGCAAACGTATCCCAGAAAATTCGATTACAACGTTTTGTCCGTACTTTCGGGTATAGCGCAGAGCGGTTACAGATTCGCAAACGATATCAGGCTGCGTAGCGAAAGACTTTGCTCACTTGCAAGATTCGTAATGAGCGCACCTATAAATACCGCGTTTACCGCGTCTACTCAATGGTTTGAAAGAACTCTCGACGATTCCGCGAATAAGCGTATAGTTATCGCTCAAACCTTCCTTGCTGTGGACGGGTTATTGAAACTATATATGAATATATCAGAAAATCTAGTCGTTTACGATAAAGTTATAGATAAGCACATAAGAGCGGAACTTCCCTTTATGGCTACCGAAAATATTATTATGGAAGGCGTTAAAAAGGGCGGAGACCGCCAGGATTTACACGAAGAAATCCGTCAATTATCTATGAAAGCGTCGGAAAACGTTAAAATCAACGGCGGCGAAAACAATCTTATAGACTTAATAAAAGCAGATCCGAAGTTTGCCGCAGTAAAAGACGATATAGCAGATATTCTCGAACCTAAAATGTACGTAGGGCGCGCGCCTTCGCAGGTAACGGAGTTTATTGAAAACGAAGTCGACCCGATTTTGTCGGAAAACCGCAAAAGATTAGGGCTTAAAAGCGAAATCAACGTTTAATATATACTAAAAAATGCTTATAGATTTTCACACACATATATTTCCCGATAAAATTGCGGAAAAAACAATCAAAGCGCTTGCTGACAATTCAAATTCGACGCCGTATACCGACGGTACGGATTTAGGACTTATAAAAAACATGGAACGCGGCGGTGCGGATATATCCGTCAATCTTCCCGTTCTGACAAAACCCAATCAGTTTGACAGTGTACTTGAGTTTGCTTTAAGTATAAACGCAAAATACGAACACGCTGAAAGGCGAATTATTTCCTTTGCCGGTATGCACCCTTATTGCGAAGATATAAAGGGTAAAATGAAGCGGATAAGAGATTTGGGGATAAAGGGGATAAAAATTCACCCCGATTATCAGGAAACTTTTATTGACGACGAAAAATACGTAGAGATATTGAAAGCGGCAAAAGACAACGATTTGATTGTTGTAACGCACGCGGGGGTGGATAACGGATACGTCGGAAAACCTGTAAGATGTCCGCCGGAACTTTCTGCAAAAGTACTTAAAAAAGTCAATCACGAAAAGGTAGTATTAGGTCATTATGGCGGACATAAACAATGGGAAAAAGTGCTGGATTTACTTGTCAATCTAGACGTTTATTTTGACACCGCTTTTACCTTTTATAAAATCGGAGAAGAACTTTTTAAAAAGATACTTTACGCACACGGCGAAGATAAAATACTGTTTGCAACCGATTGCCCGTGGAGCGACATAAAGCGTGATAAAGAAACGTTTTTAGCGTATAACTTGCCTAAACAAACGGAAGACAAAATTCTTTATAAAAACGCGCTTAAACTTTTAAATTTATAGGGATAATTTATGGATATAAACGAAAAATCTTTTGAACTCGGCAGTAAACGTTCGATTATAAGGGAACTTTTTGAATACGGAAAGAAGCGTAAAGCGGAGATCGGTGCGGAAAACGTTTTCGATTTCAGTCTCGGCAACCCAAGCGTAGAGCCGCCGAAAGCGGTTGAAAAAATCTTAAAATCCTTGTTGGAAAGCGAAAATTCTATGTTATTACACGGTTACACTTCCGCACAGGGGGATTTGGCAACGAGAAAAGCCGTGGCGGATTCGCTTAACAAACTCTGCCCGTTTGAAATTCCCGCAGATTTGATTTATATGACTTGCGGTGCGGCAGCGTCTTTGACAATTACTCTTAAAGCAATAAGTAATATCGGCGACGAATGTATCGTTTTTGCACCTTTCTTTACGGAATATAAGGTTTTTATCGAAAACGCAGGCGCAAAAATCGTTATTTCCGAGCCTGACGAAAGTAACTTTCAAATCGATTTCAATAATTTACAGAGTAAAATTACGAGCAAAACCAAAGCGGTAATCATAAATTCTCCGAATAATCCGAGCGGGGTTATTTATACCGCTGAAACAATTAGAACGTTAAGCGAAATTTTACGTCAAAAATCAAAAGAGATCGGACACGTTATATACTTGATTTCAGATGAACCGTATAGGGAACTTGTGTATAACGGAGAAAAATTACCGTTTGTTATGAACTATTACGATAACAGCATCGTCTGTTATTCTTATTCAAAATCACTTTCGCTACCCGGAGAAAGGATAGGGTATATTGCCGTTTCACCCAAAAATGAAGAAAAGAAATTGTATAACGCAATTTGCGGAGCAGGCAGAAGTTTAGGGTTTGTTTGCGCTCCGAGTCTGTTTCAAAAACTTATCGCAAAATGTGCGAATATTACTGTAGATATAGGCACCTACAAAGAAAATCGGAATATTTTATATAAAAACCTTACTTCGTTTGGATTTAAATGTGTAAAACCCGACGGCGCTTTTTATCTTTTAGTTAAATGTTTCGGAAAAGACGCCGCTTCGTTCTGCGAAAGAGCGAAGACGCACGAAATACTTGTCGTGCCTTGCGACGATTTCGGGATAAAAGGATACGTAAGAATTGCTTACTGCGTAAGCAGGGAAACGATTGTTAATTCTTTGCCCGCATTTAACGCGCTTGCAAACGAATACGTTTAATTGTTGAATTTTAACATAACAGCCCCGCAAATTTTTTGCAGGGCTGTTAATTATTGCACTAAAATAAAAAAGTTTTATTTTGCCGTAAGTTCATAAAGATGCGATTTATAGTTTTCCATTGCGTTCAGTATGATCTTGATTGCTTCGTCTCTGTCCGCAACGACGTCTACGCTCGTATCCTTATATTCCAACTGTTTATATACTTGGAAAAAGTGTCTCATTTCATCAAAAATGTGTACGGGCAAATCGTGAATACTTTTATACGTATTGTAATTTGGGTCGGCAAAGGGTATAGCGATAATCTTTTCGTCTATAGCGCCGCTGTCGTTCATAACAATAACACCGATAGGATAACACTCTACTAAACTCATGGGAACAAGACTTTCAGAACATAATATCAAAACGTCGAGCGGGTCATTGTCCGCCGCAAGCGTATGGGGAATAAATCCGTAGTTCGCGGGATAATGCGTCGAAGTGTAAAGAATACGGTCAAGTCTTAAAATCCCCGTTTTTTTATCCATTTCGTATTTCTGTTTAGATCCCTTATTTATTTCAACTACGGCGATAAAATCTTCCGGTTTGATTCTGTCGCTTTCTATATCATGCCAAATATTCATATCAATACCTTTTTTTTTATTTTAAAAAACATAATAATCAAGCCAAAATTTAGAATAGGTAACAACAAAGTTTGACACAAATGATTTTTTTTGCTATAATTTCACAGTTAAATATAAGGAGTAACGTATATGAGCGAAAACTGTTCTCACGATTGTTCAAATTGTAGTGAAAATTGCGAAAATAAGGGTATTGTAAAAGAAAAGCAAAACGAAAAAAGCAATATCAAGAAAGTTATAGGCGTAATAAGCGGCAAGGGGGGCGTCGGAAAATCTTTCGTTACTTCCTTACTTGCGGTTACGGCAAGAAAATCGGGGAAAAAAACTGCCGTTTTAGACGCCGATATAACCGGACCTTCTATTCCAAAACTTTTCGGAATAAAAGACAAAGCGTATTCGCCTGACGGAAAATTCTTGCTACCGGTAGAAAGCAAAGAAGGGACTGAAATAATGTCCATAAA
>ONQV01000051.1 GCA_900320065.1 uncultured Eubacteriales bacterium
AAGGTCGCCGGAAGTATATCTGTCCAGCCCGCCTATGATATTGAGCATAGTTGTCTTTCCGCAACCCGAAGGTCCTAACACGGACACGAATTCGTTTTTGCGGAAAGTTATATTTACGCCTTTAAGCGCCTGAACGGCGTTTTCCCCGTCGCCGTAAGTCTTTACGATATCGACGAGTTTGAGCGCCGCGGTTTCCTTCTGCGTTTGATTGTTCGGTTTTGCCATAACGGTGTTCCTTTTTATGATTTAAAGTCCTGATCTTACATTATATCCGAAAGCGCGTTGACGAACGCGGGAACGTCGTCTATTGACAGTCCTTCCAAGATGCGCGCCTGTTCGTAAAGCACGGTCGAATATTTTTTAAGCGTTTCCTTATCTTCCTTATACAGCGTTTCGAGTTTATCTAATATTTTATGTTCGGCGCTGATTTCAAGTACTTTGTCCGCCTTTACTTCGCCGTTGGCGTTCGGCATAGCATTTAAGACCTTTTCCATTTCGATTGAAACGTTGCCGTCCGCAATCAAACACACGGGATAAGTTTTAAGATTGCCCGTAAGTCTTACGTCCTTTACCTTGTCGCCGAGATTTGCTTTTATTTCCGCAAGCAAGTCCTTGCATTTTTCGTTCTTTTCTTTGAGTTCTTCTTTCTCTTTGTCGCTATCGAGAGAAAAGTCCGCTTCGGCGACCGATTTAAACTTTTTGCCGTCGTAATCCATTAAAATCTTCGCCACGAACTCGTCCACGCCGTCCTTAAAGAACAGTATTTCCGCGCCCTTTTCCTTTGCCTTTTCTATCTGCGGAAGTTTGGCTATTTTATCGTAACTTTCGCCCGACGCGTAGTAAATTTCGTTCTGACCTTCGGGCATTTCTGTTACGTATTCTTTAAGGGTTACGAGTTTTTCCTTCTTCGACGAATAGAACATCAAAAGGTCTTTTAACTTGTCCTTATTCATACCGAAACCCGCGTAAGCGCCGAACTTTATCGAAAGCCCGAATTCCGCGAACAGTTTTTCGTAAGTTTCCCTGTCTTCGTCCAGCATTTTTTTGAGTTCCGCTAAAATCTTTTTCTCGATACCGTTCGCTATCGCCTTTACTTGTCTATCCTGCTGCAAAATTTCACGCGAGATGTTTAAGGAAAGGTCGGAACTGTCCACAATCCCGCGCACGAACCCGAAATAATCGGGCAAAAGGTCTTCGCACTTTTCCATTATCATAACGCCGTTAGAGTACAGTTTCAAGCCCTTTTTGAAATCCTTGGAATAGTAATCGAACGCCGCACGGCTCGGGAAAAACAATAACGCGTCGTAATTTACAGCGCCTTCGATTTTCGCATAAACGCTCTTTAACGGGTCTGCGTAATCGTGGAATTCGTTTTTATAAAATTCCTTTAACGCGTCGTCCGTTACTTCCGACTTGGGCTTCTTCCAAATCGGTATCATACTGTTTAAAGTTTCGGGCTCTTTGACCTGCTCGTATTCGGGCTTATCGTCAGGCGAGCCTTCCTTTTTGCGGCTTTTCGTCATTTCCATTACGATAGGATAGCGGATATAGTCCGAATACTGCTTTACGAGCGAGTTGATTTTGTATTCTTCCAAAAAGTCCGAATACTTAAAGTCTTCGGTATCTTCTTTTAATTTAAGCACGATTTTAGTGCCGTAACCGTCCTTTTCCGCTTCGGTGATATCGTAGCCGTCCACACCCGCGCTTTCCCACTTATAAGCCTTATCCGACCCGTAAGCCTTGGAATACACGACGATTTTATCAGCCACCATAAACGCCGAATAAAATCCCACGCCGAACTGACCGATAAGTTCGTTTTCGCTACCTTCGTTCTCCTTTTTGAAAGCAAGCGTACCGCTCTCCGCGATAGTGCCGAGATTTTTTTCCATATCTTTGTCGGTCATACCTATACCGTTGTCTTCGATTATAAGCGTGCGTGCCGCCTTGTCAACCGATATGTTTATCTTAAAATCGGAATTTACGCTCGTATCCGTAAGCGAAATAAATTTCAGTTTATCGATAGCGTCCGACGCGTTTGAGATAAGTTCGCGCAGAAAAATTTCCTTGTTCGTGTAAATAGAATTGATCATTAAATCGAGTATTCTTTTCGATTCGGTTTTAAATTGTTTCATTTTCGTAATCTCCCGTTGTTTTTTAGCACTCTCTTTGTTTAAGTGCTAAATATTATTATAATCAAAGCGCGAATAAAGTCAAACGAAAACGCCGTAAAAAGCGAATTTATTTTGAAAACTTTAAGCGATTTATTGTCAGATGTTTTGTATAACCGTATGCGGCGCTTAAAAGTGTTTAAGCGCCGCATAGTTTATAATCACGTATTTAATATTTTACGCTGTATAAGATATCTTCGTAAGTCGGGAACGGACTGAACTTTTTGCTTAAAATAAGTTCCATATCGTCGGCGTACTTGCGAAGTTCTTCCATATCCGCGAGCAGTTTATCCTTACAATAAAGCGCTTTCGCAAAATTGTCCGCCGTTTTATCGTAACCGCCCAAATCTTTCTCTAATTTTTCGGTAGAAAGAGCAAATTTACCAGACAGCGCGGATATCTTTTTGATTATATCCTTTTCAAGTTCCGCGTCGTAATCGCCGAGCGCCTTTTTCTCGTTGAGTTCGTGTATAATAAACGACTGATAACCGATAACGGCGGGCGCTATCTCTTTACGCGCGATATCAAGTGCAGTAAACGCTTCTATATGCACGATATTCGCGTAATTTTCGAGAAGTATCTCCATACGCGACCTTATCTCGCTCTCGGAAAGCACTTTCCTGCGCTTAAACAGTTTAATATTTTTAGCGTCAGTATAGTGCGGAAGGGCGTCTACGGTCGTTTTATAGTTAAGCAATCCGCGCTTTGCCGCTTCCTTTTCCCACTCTTTGGAATAATTGTTACCCGCGAAAATAATTCGTTTGTGTTTCTTTATAGTGCGCCTCAAAAGGCTTGATAGTGCGGCGTTAAAGTCTTGCGCTTTTTCGAGTTCGTCCGCAAAACCGCAGAGTTCGTCCGCAACGATGGTGTTTATCATAAAGTTCGGACAAGCGATATTCGTGGCTGAACCGACCATACGGAATTCAAATTTATTGCCCGTAAAAGCGAAAGGCGAAGTTCTGTTTCTGTCGGTTGAATCCTTTTGTATGGGCGGGAGCGCCGAAACGCCTATTTTAAGTTCTTCGGCTTTAAATGCCGAATACGCTTTGCCCTTTTCAATGGATTTCAGGATATTTTCCATATCTTCGCCGAGATATATGGAAATTATGGCGGGCGGCGCTTCGTCCGCGCCCAAGCGGTGGTCGTTACCTGCCGTCGCTACCGAAATTCTTAAAAGGTCCTGATGTTCGTCGACCGCCTTTATAACCGCTAAAAGGAATAACAAGAATTGCGCGTTTTCCTGCGGAGTGTCCCCCGGTTCCAAAAGGTTTTCGCCCGTATCGGTGGCAAGCGACCAGTTGTTATGCTTACCGCTGCCGTTTACCGACTCGAAGGGTTTTTCGTGCAACAGACACACCATACCGTGCCTGTTGGCGACGCTCTTTAAGGTTTCCATCGTGAGTTGGTTCTGGTCGCAAGCTGTATTTACAGAAGTGAACACGCAAGCAAGTTCGTGTTGCGCGGGCGCAACTTCGTTATGCTCTGTTTTGGCATACACGCCGAGTTTCCACAGTTCTTCGTCAACGTCCTTCATAAACTCCGCAACGCGAGACTTTATCGCACCGTAATAGTGGTCTTCGAGTTCCTGTCCTTTCGCAGGGCGCGCGCCGAACAGCGTTCTGCCGCAATGTATCAAATCCAAACGCTTTTCGTAAACGCTTTTGTCGATAAGAAAATATTCCTGTTCCGCGCCGACGGTCGGCATAACTCTTTTCGCCGTCTTGTTGCCGAAAAGTTTTAATATGCGTAGCGCTTCGTGATTTAAGGTTTCCATTGACCTAAGTAGCGGAGTTTTTTTATCAAGCGCTTCGCCGCCGTAAGAACAGAACGCCGTCGGTATATACAGACTTCTGTCCTTTATAAACGCGTAAGAAGTCGGGTCCCAAGCGGTATAGCCGCGCGCTTCGAACGTCGCGCGCAAGCCCCCCGAAGGAAAACTCGACGCGTCGGACTCGCCCTTTACGAGCGACTTCCCCGAAAATTTCATTATCAAATCGCCGTTTTTATCGGGTTCCGCAAATCCGTCGTGTTTTTCGGCGGTGATGCCCGTCATAGGTTGAAACCAATGCGTAAAATGCGTTGCGCCCTTTTCGATAGCCCACTCTTTCATCGCTGCCGCGACCTTGTTCGCCGCGGAAAGCCCCAAAGGCGTCCCGTCAGTTATTGCGCGGCGCACGGCGTCGTAGGACTCTTTATCAAGCCGTTCACGCATCACTTTATCGCTGAATACCATAGAGCCGAAAAGTTCGGGCAATTCTTTACCGTTCATAAAAACTCCTTAAAACAATCTTACAAACAATTCACTTATGTGAATAGACGCCTTGCTTTCGAGCAAGGCGTCGGGTCGTCTTTTATTTCGCGAATTCCGTTGCGCGCCACTCTCTTATGACGTTGACTTTTATCTGCCCCGGATATTCCATTTCCTTTTCTATCTTCTTGGCGATTTCCTTGGCAAGGAATAAAGTCTGCGCGTCGTTCACCTGTTCGGGTTTTACCATTACGCGGACTTCTCTTCCCGCTTGGATTGCGTAACACTTTTCCACGCCCTTGAAACTCCCCGATATCTCTTCGAGTTTCTGCAAACGCTTAATATAGTTCGTGGTGGTTTCGCGCCTTGCCCCCGGTCTTGCACCCGAAATGTTGTCCGCCGCCGCGACGAGAACCGCTTCCACGGTCTTTGCTTCCACGTCGCCGTGGTGAGCGAGTATCGCGTTTACGACGTGCCCGTTTTCACGGTATTTCTTGGCAAGATCCGCACCTATCTGCATATGCGTGCCTTCTATCTCGAAGTCCACCGCTTTACCGATATCGTGTAAAAGCCCCGCGCGTTTTGCGAGCGCGACGTCCACGCCGAGTTCGGTCGCCATAACTCCCGCTAAGTGCGATACTTCGATAGAGTGCTTTAAGACGTTCTGTCCGTAACTGGTACGGAATTTCAGTCTGCCCAAAAGTTTAACGAGTTCGGGGTGAAGTCCGAATATGCCGCACTCGAACATAGCCGCTTCGCCCGCTTCCTTTATCTGCTGGTCGAGTTCTTTCTTTATCTTTTCGACCGTTTCTTCTATTCTCGCGGGGTGAATTCTACCGTCCTGAATAAGGCGTTCAAGCGCTATACGCGCCGTTTCGCGCCTTACGGGGTCGAATCCCGAAACGATAACGACTTCCGGCGTATCGTCGATTATAAGTTCTATGCCCGTGGCGTTTTCTAATGCCCTGATGTTTCTACCTTCGCGCCCGATTATTCTCGCTTTCATGTCGTCGGACGGGAGCGGAACGACGGAAACGGTGAGTTCGGTCGCCTGTTCCGTACTGCATTTCTGAATAGCAAGGCTTACGATTTCTTTCGCCTTTCTTTCGCCTTCTTCCTTCGCTTCCGACTCGATATCTTTAACGAGCCGCGCGGCGTCGCGCTTTGCTTCGTCGGTTATCGCGTCGATAAGTTCTGTTTTAGCTTCTTCTTTGGACATCTGCGCGACTTTCTCGAATTCGGCGATCATCTTGTCGTGCTGAACGGAAATTTCCGCAAGTTTTTTGTCCATTTCCGCCTGCTTGTCCTTTAATACGTTCTGCTGGCGGGTAGTTTCTTCGTTGCGACGGGAAAGATTTTCTTCCTTTTTGTCGAGCGAATCTTCCTTCTGGCTTAATCTGTTTTCCGTGCGGGCGATTTCCGCGCGTTTTTCCTTAACTTCTCTCTCGAAGTCGTTGCGTAGTTTGAGTTCCTGTTCTTTTGCCTCTAAAATAGCCTCTTTTTTTATTTGCTTGCTCTCTTCCCTTGCGTCGTCGAGCATTTTGTCGGTAACTTTTTTAATATCACCTTGTTTTTTGTCAAAAGACTTTTTCTTTAAGAACCACCCCGAAAGACACCCCAGTACGCCGAACGCTATCGCTACCAAAACGGCGATAAGCGCGACCGTGCCGCCTTCCATAGGGGCTAAGAACAGGGAGCCGTAAGTTAAATTTTGCATAATAATATGCCCTCCTGTTTATTTGCGAGTATTATATACTCTTTTTATATTATATCATTTTTATAACGAAAAGTCAAAGATATCAGTCGTTATCTTTATGATAAAATTTTTCGAGAATTTTGTTCTTGATATCAAGCGCGACGTCTTCGTGCTCTTCCATATACGCGACCGCTTTTTCCCTGCCTTGGGCGAACTTTTCGCCGTTATAGGAAAACCACGCGCCGCTTTTTTCAATAATATCGTAAGCGAGTCCCAAATCGATAAGACAACTGCCTTTCGATATACCTTTGCCGAATATTATGTCGAATTCCGCAGTCTTAAAGGGCGGAGCGACTTTGTTTTTGACGATCTTCGCCTTGGTGTGATTGCCGTAAGCGCCTTCCGAATCCTTTAACGCGTCGGCTTTTCTTACGTCTATCCTTACGCTCGCGTAGAATTTCAGCGCTTTGCCGCCCGCGGTAACTTCGGGGTTTCCGAACATTACGCCGACCTTTTCGCGAAGTTGATTGATAAAGATAATACAGGTCTTGGATTTAGCCGTTATCGCCGTAAGTTTACGGAGCGCCTGACTCATAAGCCTTGCTTGAAGTCCGACGTGCGAATCGCCCATATCCCCTTCTATTTCCGCTTTCGGCGTAAGCGCCGCGACCGAGTCGACGACGATTATATCCACCGCCTTGCTCGAAACGAGCGACGCGGTTATATCGAGCGCCTGTTCGCCCGTATCGGGTTGCGAAACGTACAGTTCGTCGAGATTCACGCCGAGATTTTTAGCGTACACGGGGTCGAGCGCGTGTTCGGCGTCGATAAATGCCGCGATCCCCCCCGCCTTTTGCGTTTCGGCTATACAGTGGAGCGCGACCGTGGTCTTGCCCGAAGATTCGGGACCGTAAATTTCAATTATTCTGCCGCGCGGAAGTCCCCCGACGCCTATCGCAAGGTCAAGCGATAAACAGCCCGTAGGCAACACTTCTATATTGCTGTCGCCAGCGTCCTGTCCTAAACGCATTATCGCGCCCTTGCCGTACTGTTTTTCTATCTGCGCCATCACTCCGTCAAGCGCTTTCATTTTGGTTTCGTCCATCGTTATCTTCCTTTTTATAAATTTTTTATCGTTTTAACGGCGTAAAACAACGCCGCGTTGACTCCTTTTTCGGTTACTTCTTCACGGTCGCCCGTAAAGTCGAATTTATAGGTGTGAATAC
>ONQV01000019.1 GCA_900320065.1 uncultured Eubacteriales bacterium
ATTCCAGTTCGACGCGGCTACCGCGCCCGAAGTCGGCAAATTGAAAGCGCCCGACTCCAAGGTTGCGGGTAACGCCAACGTATTTATTTTTCCGAATATCAACGCGGGCAATATCGGCTACAAGATAGCCCAGCGTTTCGGCGGATATATGGCGTTAGGTCCTATCTGTCAGGGCTTTGCGAAACCTATAAACGACCTGTCCCGCGGTTGCGTTGCGGACGACGTCGTGGCGGTCGTCGCCATAACCGCGCTTCAAGCCGAATAACCCGAAAAAACTGATAAGGAATATATATCTATGAAAATTTTAGTAATCAACGCAGGCAGTTCTTCACTCAAATACCAACTTATCGATATGGAAAACGAAAGCGTGGTAGTAAAAGGTCTTTGCGAAAGAATAACATTTAAAGGCAGCGTGCTTACGCAAAAGACCGCGGACGGCAGGGAAACGGTCATAACGCAGGATATGCCTTCGCATAAAGAAGCGATGGAACTCGTCTTAAAAGCAATGTTAGACCCAGAAAAGGGCGCTATCAAGAGCGTGGACGAGATCGGCGCGGTGGGGCACAGAGTTCTTCACTCGGGCGAAGATTTCAAGCACTCGGTAATTATCGACGACGAAGTCATTAAAATCTGCGAAAAGAACGCGGAATTAGGGCCTTTACATATGCCGGGGAATATCGCGTGCATCAAAAGTTGCAGGGAAGTTATGAAAGGCGTGCCGATGGTCGCCGTTTTCGATACCACTTTCCACTCGACGATGCCGCAAAAAGCCTATATGTACGGAATACCCTACGAAGTGTACGAAAAATACAAGATAAGAAAATACGGTTTCCACGGCACTTCGCATAAGTTCGTGAGCGAAGAAACGATTAAATTGTTAGGCAAAAAAGACGCGAAAATTATCGTCTGCCATCTCGGCAACGGTTCTTCTATCTCCGCGGTAAAGGACGGCAAGTGTCAGGATACTTCGATGGGCTTTACGCCCTTGGAAGGTTTGGTTATGGGTACGCGCAGCGGCGATATCGATCCCGCGGCGGTAGATTATCTCCGCGTGAAATTAGGGCTTAAACCCGAAGAAGTAGTGAACTATTTAAACAAAAAGTGCGGGATGCTGGGAATCAGCGGATTTTCCAGCGATATGCGCGACTGCACCGAAGCGATGCTTAAAGGCGACGAACGCGCGAAACTCGCTATCGAAATGGTGGCGTACAGAGTTAAAAAGTACGTCGGCAGTTACATTGCGGTTTTGGGCGGCGTGGACGCTATCGTGTTTACGGGCGGCATCGGCGAACACTCTTATAGGGTTCGTAAAATGGTGATGGAAGGTATGGAATACTGCGGCGCGAAGTTCGACGAGAAGAAAAACGAAGAATATTCTTCGGGCGTAGGGTATTTGAATACAGACGACAGTAAAGTGAAAATAATCGTACTTCCGACCAACGAAGAACTGTCAATCGCGCGCGAAACCAAGATTTTGACCGCGAAATAACGGGCAAAAACTTTCCGTAAACGGAAAATATCAATGAAAATCGTTGACAATATAGCGTAAATAGTTTATACTTTTTAGGCTTGATTAAAACGAGCGGTACGGGGATAGGCTATGATTATAGACCTTAACGCTATAAAACGCGCGGGAAAAACGCAAACGAGTTTCTTCTTCGAGTACGACGCGGATTTAGAACTCTCTTTACCGAACGCCGAACTTTTATCACCCGTTAAGGTGCAGGGCGAAGTGTTTTTGACGGGCGAAAATTCTGCGGAAACGGAAGGCGAAATAACCTTTACCGTTTCGGGCGAGTGTACGAGATGTTTAGCGCCCGCCGAAAAGATTTTCACCGTGGGATTTGCGGAAGCGTTCGGAACGGACGACGGTTACCCCGTGGTAAACGGTAAAATCGACTTAACGAAAGCGGTCGACGATATAATAATAACAAACACGCCCGTCGCGTTTTTGTGCAGGGAAGATTGCAAAGGGCTTTGCCCGAATTGCGGCGCAAACTTGAACGACGGCGAGTGTAAATGCAATAACAAATAGGATGGTAGTGAAAAATGGCAGTACAGAAAAGTAAAACTTCTAAACAGAGAACGAACACGAGATACGCGCAGTGGAAAATTTCCGCGCCTAATCTTTCGGAATGTCCGCAGTGCCACGAATTAAAGGCTTCTCATAAAGTTTGCCCCAAGTGCGGTTATTACGACGGAAAGCAGGTCGTTGACGTTTCCGCAAAAGAGAAGAAAGACTAATTTAAAAGACGGATTTTAATTTAAAAATCAAAAGCCGTGCTTGCATTTTTCTATGCAAGCACGGCTTTACTATTTTATTTTTTACGCTTTATATTCGGTTTTGCCGTTTACTATCGTCGCGCAAACGTTAAATTCGCCGTCTAAAACGGTAAAGTCGGCGACGTAACCCGTCTCAATTTTACCGTAACCTTTAAGCCCAAGGTTGTTCGCGGGATTTATCGTCGCAAAATCTATCGCGTCGGTAAACCTTACGCCGCACTTTAATACCATATTTTTAACGGCGTCGTTCATTTTCAATACGCTACCCGCAAGCGCGCCGCTTTGTAGCCGTGCTTCGCCGTTTTTTACTATTACGGTCTGTCCGCCGAGTTCCGAAATCCCGTCTTTAAGACCTTTCGCCCGCATAGCGTCGGTTATAAGTATGATTTTATCTTTCGGCTTGTTTTTGATAAGCATTTTAACGGCGGGTGCGCTGACGTGGATAAGGTCGCAGATTATTTCCGTGTACAGTTCGTCGTACAGCATCGCCGCGCCCACCGTGCCTATCTCTCTGTGATGAAGGGGGCGCATAGCGTTATACGTGTGCGTTATACAGGTAAGCCCGTCTTTTATCGCTTCTTCTATCTGAATAGCGCCCGCGTCGGTGTGTCCCGCGCTTACCGTAGTACCGTTATGTACCGCCGCTTTAATGAGCGCCTTTGCACCGCGTTCTTCGGGGGCGAGAGTTATAAGTCTTATGTTATTGCCGCTCGCGTCGGAAAACTCTTTGTACAGTAGGGCGTCGGGGTCTTTAAGGTATTTAAGCGGTTGCGCGCCGATATGTTTTTCGGAAATGAAAGGTCCTTCCAAATGCGCGCCTAAAATCTTCGCGCCGCTTTTTTGCTCTTTTATACAGGTATTGACGTTTTCAAGCGCTCGGGCAATATTTTCGGGCGACTGCGTCATAGTCGTAGCACAAAACGCCGTCGTGCCTTCTTTAACGAGTGCATCCGCAATCGTAAAAAGAGCGTCTTTCGTGCCGTCCATCGCGTCCGAACCAGCCGCGCCGTGTATGTGTTCGTCTATAAACCCCGAAACGACGATTTGACCGTCGGCGTAGGGGAAAGGTTCGGTGACGTCGAGATTATTGCCGACAGCCTTTATAACGCCGTTTTCCACCGCTATATCGGTAGTTATTATGCCTTTGCCTTTTATATACGCTTTAACGTTTTTAAATCCTTTCATAGACCTGCTCCTTATAAAATATTTTAACATTAAAACGCGCGATTGTCAATCGGGGGGCAGGTCAAAACACGTTCGCAAACGAAAATTCAAATGACTTCGGCACTTGCTCTTCGAGTTCCTTTATCACTTCCATTTTTGAAAGCGCTTCGTCCCACATTTCGGCGGCGACGAGTTTGACCGTTTCCGCGATCCACAGGTCGAATTCTTTTATTTCGTTGTGCGAGATAAAGGCGTGCAATTTATTTTTTGCGTCAACCCACTTGGTTTGAAGTGCGTAAACGTCGTTTTCGTTCGCGGATTGACCGTCTATTTTATCGTAAAGAACATCGGTTGCCACGACGAGTTTCTTGAATTCGCCGCGGATAAAAGTCGTTTCGTAGATAACGCCGACGGCTAAAATTATAGCGACTATCACCATTGAAATTATCGATTTTACCATTTTACACCCTGCCGCAAAGGAAATTGAAGTATCCTGAATTTTTCGTTTTTCTTTTTAAAATACGCTCTGCCGTTGCCGTCGATAGTCAGCGCTTCGGTAGTTTTCAGCGTTCCGCCTATTTCCTTTATAAAACTTTTGAGATTTTCTTCGTCGTCGTTTATGACCTTTAAGTTTTTGCCGAGCAGTTTGCCGTTATTGACGAGTAGAATAGGCATAGAAGAAGGCGTCTTTTCCCGTTCGGAGTTTTCTAACGCCGACAGTTTGCCGTTGGACTCGAAAATAGCGTAGTCAAGGTCGTCTAGCGAGAAATATCCCTGCGAACGCATAGATTCTATAAGGTCGTCGAGCCCCAAATTATTTTTTTTGAGTTCGTTCATATCCACGCCGTTCTTATTTATGACGACCGAAGGCGTGCCCGAAAGTATCTTTTTGGGCAGACTTCCCGACTGTTCTATTAAAGTGAAAAGTTGGTGCAATAAAAACAGCGCGAGCACCGCCGCCACGCCGTAGATAAGGGGAATAGACAAATCCGCCATAGGTATACACGCAAGGTCGGCGATAATAAGGGTTACTATAAATTCAAACGGTTGCATTTCGCCTATCTGCCGCTTTCCCATAATCCGCATAACGACTACGAGTACGAGAAAGATAATAAGCGTTCTCACGAATATGACGAGCATAACGGTAGTATACGGAAAAGCGTAAAAAATATTCTTTCGGGAGCGTGCGTTTACTTGACAAAGCGGCGTTTACCGCTTAAAATATACGGTGTAGAGTAGAAAAGGCGCGTTAAGTGTTGCAAAACGGGATGTTGTTTGCAAACGAAAGGTTTTCCTGCGGTGTCTTTTCGCGTCCGCTATATAAAACGCTTTTTAAGCGCATAATTATATCGGATCTCTCTAATTAAAAACGGGAGATTTTTTTATGTCTTTTAACTTTCTGATAAACGCTTTCGATTTTGCCTCGATATTTAAAACGATACATACCAAATGGTATTATTACGTGGCGCTTGCGGTATTCGTAATTCTTCTTTTCTCTTTTTTCTTTTTCAAAAAGCAGCCGAAAAGACACGATTTAACCAAAACGCAAAAGATATGTTACGTTTCGGTGCTTGCCGCGCTCGCTACGGTAAGTAATATTTTCGATATAAAAATCAGCGACGAATTTCAGATATCGCTCGTCGCTACGGTCGGGTTTATAGCGGGGTATATGCTTGGCGGCGGCTACGGGTTCGCCGTGTGTTTCATAGGCGACCTTTTGGGGGCGATAGTGAACCCGCACGGCCCTTACAATCCGATAATAGGCATAGGAACGGGGCTGTGGGGGCTTATTCCGGGGATTGCGTTTTTCTATTTTAAGGGTAACGGTTACGTTAAAACCGTAATATCTTTCGTCATAGGCTTTTTACTTGTGTCCGCGGGTATAAACATAGTGGGCTTTTGTCTTATGTATCCTACTTATTATACTTTCGAAGCGCTTTTGCCTACGCTTCCTTTAAAACTTGCGGTGGTCGCGTTAAACTGCGCGATATGCTTGGGGCTCGTTTCGGCGCTTCCGCGAATAATTAAGAGTACCGCGGTCGGGGGAAAAGAAACGGATACTCCTACGGACGGTAACGGCGAAGACGATAATCGATAATTTACAGTAAAATTTTTAGCGCGGGGGCAAAATCGCCCCCGCGCTTTTTACGCTTTTTGCGGCTTTTTAAATATAAACTTTTTGGCTTTTCCCTTGACTATTTCAAAACTTATAAGATTAAACCCGAAAGCAAGTAGCCCGTAAAACACGCACGTTATCAGGGTGCAGGCTAAAAAGGTGAAAAAGATACCCAAAAAGTTCGTTAAAAGTCTTTCCGCCATCACGCCGAGAAGAACCGTCGGCAAAGTTATCGCGGCGGAAGATAAAAGATATCTTACGATCTTCGGTTTTTCGGGGCATTTTTTGCGTAGCAACAAAAGATTTAAAACCGTCGTTATGACGTATACGAACGAGAACCCGACAAGTAGCGCGTAAATTCCTATAACGCTTGGTAAAATCCATATTGACGCAAGCATAAGCACGCCGCCTGCCACGCAGTATAAAAGCGTCCGGACTTCGCAGCCCATAGAATTAAGTATACTCGTCGTGATGTTGGAAAGCCCCATAAATAGCATTAAAAACGCCGAAGCCGTTAAATATTCGCCGCACTCGGCACTGTCGAACACGATAATTCCGAGTTGTTTTCCGCAAACGAAGAATACGGGGATAAAAAAGCAGGTTAAAACGGAAGTGAATTTTAACGCTTTTTCCACGTCTCTTTTCAGGGCAAGATTATTTTTGCGGTAGTAGTTTTCGGAAATTTCGGGAATCAGTACCAACGTGAAAGAACCGATAAGCGTCGTCGGGATAAACAGAAGGGGAATAGCCTGCCCCGCCGCAGAACCGAAAAGGCGCATGGTTTCCGATTCGGTAAAACCCGCGGCGATAAGTCTGTGCGGCAGAATAACGGATACCAAGGACACCGCTAGCGAATTTACCGTGCGCATAGCGGTAATGGGCGCGGACGCGAGAATTATCGGTTTAAATTCGGACTTCGGGTTTGCGAGTTTTCCTTTCCGCGCGAAAAACACTATTGTTGCGAGAGTAAAAGAGAGTAAATACGAAGTCGTAACGGCTATCCCGGCGCCGAAAGCGCCGTTTGCCTTATCGTGCATAAGCGTGATAACAATAATTCCCACCGTTATCATACAGATTTCTTCTAAAAGTTCTATAATGCTATACGGTAGAAAATCTTTATTTCCCCAAAACACCCCCCTTAAAACCGAATATACCGACGTAAAAATAAGCCCGGGGAGAAGTATAAAAAAGACTTTCAGACTGCGTCTGTCGGCAAACAAAAAGGAGAGATTGTCGCCTAAAAGATACAGAATAACGCACACGGGTACGGCAATAAGCAAAGTGTAAGTAACGGCGGCGGTAACGGCTTTCGCTACCCGTTCTTCGCGGTTTTCCGCGCGGTATTTCATCATAAGACGGGAAAGGGTTATGGGAGTTCCCGAACAAATGAGCATGAATAAAAAACCGAATACCGAAAGGGCGACCTGATACGTTCCGACGCCTTCCGCACCGATGGAACGCGAAAGATATATGCGGTATAAAAACCCCAAAAACTTTTCGCAAACCGAAAAAACCGTAACCACGGCGACAGCCTTAAAAAACTTTCGCATGAGCGCCTGCCTTTAACCTTTGATAAAAATATTCTATTCGGTGAGATTTTCAAATATAATATCGGTATGAAAAAGTTTTTTTATCGGGTAGGTAAAGGCGAAACAGTAATAAGCCTTGCCGCAAAGTTTAACGTGCCGCCGATAGCGATAATAAACGCCAACGGTTTATGCGGCGAAGTGAGCGAAGGGGACGTGCTTTTTATAGAAGAAACGGGCGGTAAAATCTATACCGTTCAGCCTTTCGATACCCTTATTACCGTTGCGGAAAAGTTTAACGCGTCGCCCGAAGAAATAGTCCGCGTGAACGGCGTTGACTATCTTTTTTACGGACTTAAAATAATAATTCCCGAATAAGTCGTCAAAATTCTTTCCGTCCTTGACAAGAAGGGCGGTTTTACTGTAAAATGGTATCGTGATTATCGTGGGTTTCGACCCGGGGCTGGCAACGCTCGGCTACGGGGTCATCGAGAAAGGTAAAGCGTTCAAGCCGACTATGATAGACTACGGGGTTGTACTGACCCCGAAAGACGAAAATTTAGCCGTCAGGCTTTGTATGCTCGAAGAAGGTATAAGACAAATAATCGCGAAATTCAAGCCCGACGAAATAGCCGTCGAAGAACTATTCTTCGCAAAGAACGTTACGACGGGTATAAACGTAGCGCACGCAAGGGGGGTACTGCTTCTTACCGCGGTCAAAGAGTGCGGCAGACTTTACGAATACACACCGTTACAGATAAAACAGGCGCTTACGGGTTACGGCAGGGCGGACAAGCATCAGATTCAAGCGATGGTAAAGACCTACCTTAACTTAAAATCCATACCGCGCCCCGACGACGCCGCAGACGCGCTCGCCGTGGCGCTTTGTCACGCGCAAACCAACAAACTCGGTAAATTATTCAGTATTTAAAGGATAAATTATGATAGGCTATTTGAAAGGAAATCTCGTTTTTGCGGAAGAAGGCGTCGCTATCGTCGAAGTGAACGGCGTCGGTTACGAAGTAAACTGTTCGGACGCGGTTTATAGGGAACTTGTTAAAAACCGCGGCGGCGAAGTCTATACCTATACCGCCGTAAAAGAAGACGGGGTCTCTCTTTACGGTTTCGTATCGCAGGAAGAAAAAAAGATATTCTTAAAACTTATTTCCGTGTCGGGCGTAGGTCCTAAAATGGGGATAGCGGTGCTTTCCGCTATGAGCGTAAAAGACCTTACGGTAAAAATCGCCGCGGGCGACGTGAAAGGACTGTCGGCGGTCAAGGGACTCGGCAAAAAGACGGCGGAGCGGATAGTTTTGGAACTTCGCGATAAGATAGCGCCCGCCTTTGCCGACGGGGATATGCCTGTCGCCGCGGAAAGCATAGCGGACGAAGAAGCGGACGACGCGGTTATCGCGCTTATGGGTTTGGGATTTTCCCGTGCGGAAAGCGTTCAGGCGGTCAGAAAAGCGAAGGCGGCGGGAGCGGAGAATATTCAGCAGACAATATCTTACGCACTCAAAAGTATGCGTTAAAGGATGATTATGGAAAACGAAGCGTTAATTAAAAGCACGATAGACAGCGCGGAATCGGAATTTGAAAACGTTCTGCGTCCGAAGTCTATGGAAGGATATATCGGGCAGGAAAAGATAAAGGACAACCTTGCCGTGGGTATTGCCGCCGCGAAGATGCGGGGGGACGCACTCGACCACGTTTTGCTGTACGGACCCGCCGGACTTGGTAAAACCACGCTCGCGCACATTATAGCGAACGAACTCGGCACGCAACTTAAAGTTACGAGCGGCCCCGCGATAGAACGCGCGGGCGACCTTGCGGCGATACTTACCAACCTTAACGAACACGACGTACTGTTTATCGACGAAATACACAGATTAAACCACAACGTCGAAGAAATTTTGTACCCCGCGATGGAAGACTTTACGCTCGACTTTATTATCGGCAAAGGACCTTCGGCAAACAGCGTTCAACTGCCGCTCCCGAAATTTACCCTTATAGGCGCTACGACAAAGGCGGGGATGCTCTCTTCGCCGCTGCGCGACAGGTTCGGGGTTATTTGCCGTTTGGAAGTCTATTCGCCCGAAGAACTTACCGTTATAGTTACCAACGCTGCGAAGATGATAGGCGCGACGATAGATAAAGCCGCGGCGGAAGAGATTGCGAAGCGCAGTCGCGGCACGCCGAGAATCGCAAACCGATTACTTCGCCGCGTGCGCGACTATTCGGTAGTCAAGCATCACGACAAAATAGAACTTTCGGACGCAAGAGCGGCACTCGCTATGCTCGATATCGACGAGTTGGGGCTTGACGGCACGGACGTAAAATTTCTTTCCGCACTTGCGGAAAAATTCGGCGGGGGTCCCGCGGGACTCGATACTATCGCCGCTATGATAAACGAAGATGCGGGCACGATAGAAGACGTTTACGAACCGTATTTATTGCAACTCGGATTTATCGCCCGCACGCCGCGGGGTAGAATACTCTTAAAGGACGGGTATAAACACATAGGACTTATTCCGCCCGAAAATATTGCGGACAAGGAAAACGATGCTTAAAACCCAGGACTTTGACTATTATTTGCCCGAAGAACTTATCGCGCAAACGCCCGTCGAACCGCGGGACGCGTCAAGGCTTTTGGTATACGACAGGCGTGCGGATAAAATTTATCACGAACGTTTTTACGATATAAAAAAATACCTTAAAAAAGGGGACGTGCTTGTCAGAAACAATACCAAAGTTCTGCCCGCGCGCCTTTTTGCATATACCGCCCACGGCGGAAAGGTGGAAGTACTTTTATTAAAGCGTTTTGATTTGACCGAGTGGGAAGTGCTTGTTAAACCCGGGAAAAAAGCGCGCGTCGGCACGGAACTCATTATAAACGACGAACTTTCCTTGACCGTTATCGGCAATATCGCGGAAACGGGTTCGCGCAGGGTAAAATTCAAGTTCGACGGGGTGTTCGAAGACATTATTTCACGCGTAGGCGAAATGCCGCTCCCGCCCTATATCAAGGAAAAGTTAAAGGACAAAGACCGTTACCAGACCGTTTACGCGAAGGTGGACGGTTCTGCCGCCGCACCCACCGCGGGACTGCATTTTACGGACAAGTTGCTTGCGGAAATCAAGGATATGGGCGTGGAAATAGTGGACGTGCTACTGCACGTGGGATTAGGAACTTTCCGCCCGGTTAAGTGCGACGATTTAACAAGCCACCATATGCACTCGGAGTATTACGAAATATCGGAAGAAGCGGCGGGAAAAATCAACGCCGCCAAAAAGGAAGGAAGAAGAATAATCGCCGTCGGCACGACGAGCGTTCGGACGTTAGAAAGCGCGGCGGACGAGAACGGACTTATAAAGCCCGTTAAAGCGAATACGGATATATTTATCTACCCGCCCTATAAGTTCAAGTGTGTGGACGCGCTTATCACGAACTTTCACTTGCCTAAAAGCACGCTTATAATGCTCGTTTCCGCGCTGTGTTCGCGTGAAAAGATTTTGGAGATTTATAAAACCGCAGTTGAAGAAAAATACAGATTTTTTTCGTTCGGCGACGCGTGTTTAATCTTTTAAAATATTCAGTAAATTATAAATTACAAGTGGAGAATTTTTATGAAATTAGAAGATCACAAAAGAGAATTATTAGATGGACAAACCTTAAACACACAAAAATCGAATAACGAAACGGGCGAAAATAGCAACGAAATTAAAGTTGTTAAGTATATTAAAGCCATAGGAGCATTGTCTATTGTTGCGGCAGTTGTGTTTTTTATTTTATATGTGCGTAATAGAGAAAATGATAGTACTGTTTCAATAATGATGTTGTCTTTTTTCATTAGTTGCGTGGTGGATGCTTGTATTTTTTATGGATTTGCTAAAATTATTGAGTTGCTTTATGATATTAGTTTATCATTGAAAAAAGATAATAAAAATTCAAATAATAAGTCATAAATGAAAAATTTTTCTTACGAAACAATTAAACAGGACGCTAAAACGGGTGCGCGCGCGGGGATTTTACACACTCCGCACGGCGATATTTTAACGCCCACTTATATGCCTGTCGGCACGCAAGCGACCGTTAAAGGGGTAAAGCCCGACGACCTTTTAGCTGCCAAAACGCAGATAATTTTATCGAACACCTATCACCTTTATATGCGCCCGGGGGACGAACTCGTAAAGGCGGCGGGCGGACTTCATAAGTTTATGGCGTGGGACAAGCCGATACTTACCGACAGCGGCGGGTTTCAGGTGTTTTCTCTCGCAGAACTCAATAAAATAACCGACGAAGGGGTACGTTTTTCTTCGCATATAGACGGCAGTAAGCATTTCATCACCCCCGAAAAGGCGATTGATATCGAAAACAATCTCGGCGCGGATATAATAATGGCGTTCGACGAGTGTTCGACTTTCGGCGCGACCAAGGAATATTCAAAGACGGCGATGGAACGCACCCTTAAATGGCTCGACAGGTGCTATAATCACCATAAAAACGAAGAACAGATGCTTTTTCCGATAGTTCAGGGCAACGTGTTCAAGGATTTAAGGCTTACGAGTTTAAGAGAAACCGTGCCGTACGCGAAGTGCGGTTTCGGTATCGGCGGACTTTCCGTCGGTGAGCCCAAGGAAACTATGTACGATATTTTGGACTGTATGCTTCCGTACTATCCCGAAAATATGCCCCGCTATCTTATGGGCGTCGGCAGCCCCGACTGCCTTGTGGAAGGAGTTTTGCGCGGGGTGGATATGTTCGACTGCGTGCTGGCGACAAGGGTCGGCAGAAACGGCACGGCGCTAACTTCCTACGGCAAAGCGGTCGTTCGTAACGGCGAGTATAAGGAAGATTTTACGACGCTCGATCCCGAGTGCGACTGTTACGCCTGCACGCATTACACGAAAGCGTACCTTCGCCACCTGATAAACGCGGGCGAAATGATGGGGGGTATGATGTTGAGTTTACACAATATCACATATCTCAATAAACTTATGCGCGATATAAGGGAAGCGATACTCGCGGACGCGTTTACCGAATTCCGCGAAGAGTTTTACGCAAAAACGGGCAATTTGTATAAAAGGTATTAAAGCGGGCGCAAAATTTGTCGAGTTATTTAATTGTGTAAAAAAACGCTTGCTTAATTTACGAAAATCGTTTACAATAATGCTATACGATTTTATAGGAGAAGAAAAATGTTTTATAATTTTTTGGAAGACGCAACGCCCGCCGGCAACAATACGCTTATAACCGTAGTGTTCGTCGTTATAATCGTGGCAATGATAGGGCTTTTGATTTGGCAGACGATTTCGGGTAAGAAAAAGCAGAAAGAAGCGCAAAATATGCTTAATCAGTTGAAGATAGGCGACAGAGTAAAGACTATCGGCGGCGTTTGCGGTTTCGTAGTGGAAATCAACGACGCGGAAAATACTTTCGTGTTGGAAACGGGAACTGACGACAACAAGTCTTACGTCAAATTCGATAAAGGCGCGATTTATCAAACCGCTCCCGCACAGGGCAGCGCGGTAGAAGCCAAGGAAGAAGCGAAAGCGGACGCGGTTACGGAAACCGAAGAACCCGCAAAAGAAGAAACCGAAACCCCCGCGGAATAAGGTTTTCAGTTAAATAAAACAGGCATAATTAAAGCGCCCCCGACATATCTTTTAATAGATAGGTCGGGGGTATTATTATGCAATCGAAAGATTTTTTCGTTTCGGTACTTAAAGCGGCGGCGCTTTCCCTTATTTTCGGGCTTTGCGGAATTTTGATATTCGCACTTATCGTCAAGTTCGCCGCCCCGAAAGAAAGCGTTATAAAAACGGTCAATCAGTTTATAAAAGTAATAAGCGTGTTTTTGGGTTGTTTTTTCGCCTTAAAAGGCAAAGCGGGAATAGTGAAAGGCGGGATAGCGGGCGCGCTTTTCACGCTGATACTTTACGCCGTGTTCGCTATAATGTCGGGATTAAGTCTTTTCAGTCTCGAAATGCTTATAGATATAGGGCTGACGGCGATAGTCGGCGCAATATCGGGCGTTATCGCCGTCAATATGAAAGGAAAGGAATAATATTTATTGTAAAAACACAGCCCGCCTTGCCGTTTCGGCAAGGCGGGCTGTTTCCGTTTTAGTTAAAACTTAAAACGCGATTTTATCTTCTATATACTTTTTGAGTTCGGTTATAGGTATTCGCACTTGTTCCATCGTGTCGCGGTCTCTTACCGTTACGCAGTTATCGTTTTCGGAATCGAAGTCGTAGGTTATACAAAGCGGCGTTCCTATTTCGTCCTGACGGCGGTAACGCTTGCCGATAGACCCCGTTTCGTCGTAATCGACCGAAAAATACTTGGACAGTTCTTCGTAAATTTCCGTCGCCTTTTCGCCGAGTTTTTTAGAAAGCGGTAATATCGCCGCTTTATAGGGGGCAAGGGCAGGGTGTAAATGCAACACTACTCTGACGTCGTTATCGCCCACGGTTTCTTCGTCGTACGCTTCGCAAAGGAAGGCGAGCGCCACCCTGTCCGCACCGAGCGACGGTTCTATAACGTAGGGGATATAGTGTTCGTTGGTGTCTTGGTCGTAATAGGTAAGGTCTTTGCCCGAAAATTTTGCGTGCTGACCTAAATCGTAGTCCGTTCTGTCGGCGATACCCCAAAGTTCGCCCCAGCCGAACGGGAATAAGAACTCGAAGTCCGTCGTTGCTTTTGAATAGAACGCAAGTTCTTCGGGGTCGTGGTCGCGAAGGCGCAAATGTTCGTCCTTTAGCCCCAAATCCAAAAGGAATTTATGGCAGTAATCTTTCCAGTACTTAAACCACTCCAAATCGGTGTTCGGCTTGCAGAAGAATTCGAGTTCCATCTGCTCGAATTCGCGCGTCCTGAACACGAAATTCCCGGGGGTAATTTCGTTGCGGAAGGATTTGCCTATCTGACCGATACCGAAGGGCAGTTTTTTACGCGCCGCGCGCTGTACGTTCGGGAAATTGACGAAAATTCCCTGCGCCGTTTCGGGACGAAGATACACCGTCGAAGTCGTGTCTTCCGTAACCCCGATAAAGGTCTTGAACATAAGGTTGAATTTCTTTATCTCGGTAAACTCGTGTCCGCCGCAAGCGGGGCAGGCGATATTCTTTTCTTTAATGAACGCACTCATTTCGTCGAAAGTCCAGCCCGCGGGATTTATGTCGAGCCCGTTTGCTGCCGCATAGTCTTCGATAAGTTTATCCGCGCGGTGGCGTGCTTTACACTGCTTGCAGTCCATAAGGGGGTCGGAAAAGCCGCCCACGTGTCCCGAAGCGACCCAAGTCTGCGGGTTCATAATGATTGCGGAATCTAATCCCACGTTGTACTTGCTTTCCTGTACGAAGCGTTTCCACCACGCCTTTTTTACGTTGTTTTTAAATTCCACGCCGAGTGGACCGTAGTCCCAAGAATTTGCAAGTCCGCCGTAAATTTCGCTACCGGGGAAGATAAAGCCCCTGCCTTTGCAGAGATTTACGATTTTTTCCATTGTCGCTTTCTGTTCCATAAAAAAACCTTCTTAAAAGATTATCGCTAAAAGGTATTTTACAATATAAAACTTTTTAAGTCAAGCGAATACGAAAGCAGTATAAAAAAACGCGTGGGCGGGGCAAACTTGCCCAGCCCACGGAGTTTTATATATCAAGGTTTTCTTCATCAAACAAAGGACTATCAAAAAATTCTTTTGCGGAAATATCCAGCGTTTGAATTAATTGTAATAGCGTTGTAAGATTTACGCCCTTTCTACTGCCGTAGATTAGCGACAAAAAAGTTCCTTCGGGTATTCCCGAATCTTTCTGTAATTTATAAAGAGATATGTTTTTACTGTCTGTTATTTCCCTTAATCTTTTAACTACCGCACCACATACCGTCATATCCAAACCCCTTATGTATATTCTAATTTGGATATGTTTTTGAATAACTATGCAAAAACATAGCATTTTCACAAAACTTATGTTATCATATAACTATGCAAAAACATAAAACATATAAAACTTGTTGCTGTATAGGGCATAGGAAGATAAAGATAACGGAAGAACTGACAAAAGAAATATACGATTATGTTGAGCATTTGATTGTATGCGAAAACGTGAAACGGTTTTTATTCGGGAGTAAAAGCGAGTTCGACGAGTTGTGCCATAGAATAATAACTGAGTTAAAAGAAAAATATCGGGAAATAAAAAGAGTGGGCTATACTTGCAGGGGCGAAAGCGTGATAAAAGAAAGCGAGCGGGAGAAGTGGGAAAAGATATATTCAGATATAGAAAAGCGGAAAGTGCGATTGTTTGGCGTAGAAGAGGAGTTCGAGCATAAAAACAAATACGTGGCGTGTAAAGGAGCGTATATTGAGAGAAATCAAGCAATGATAGACGACAGCGACTATTGTTTATTTTATTATAACGAACACTATGTAGCAATGCAAATAGAAAAAAATGTTTTATTGCAAATTCCGCCGAAATCGGGGACGGCGATAGCTTATAAATATGCCAAGCGGAAAAACAAAAAAATTAAAAATTTTTACAAGTAGTTTTTAAAGTAATTTTGTTATTTACTTTTTTATTTTCAAAAAATATGCTAAAATATACTTACTATGTCAATAAATCTTCCCGAAGCGAATAATTTTATCGAACAAATCATTAACGAAGAACTTTCTAGCGGCAAAGTAAACTGCGTTCAGACGCGTTTTCCGCCCGAACCTAACGGCTATCTTCACATAGGGCACGCGAAGTCTTTGTGCCTTAATTTCGGCGTTAAGGAAAAGTATAACGGAAGATGCAATCTGTTTTTGGACGACACCAACCCGTCGAAGGAAAAGGAAGAATACGAAGAAGCGATAAAGAAAGATATCGCGTGGCTCGGCTTTTCCTACGATAAAGTAACGCACGCTTCGGATTTTTACGATAAGATTTACGAGTTTGCGGAACAGGAAATAATGCTGGGCAACGCGTTCGTGTGCGATATGACGCCCGAAGAAATCTCGGCAAACCGCGGCACGCTTACGGAAGCGGGCAAGGAAAGTCCGTACCGCAATCGCAGTATAGAAGAAAATTTACAATTATTCCGCGAAATGAAGGCGGGAAAGTACCCCGACGGTAGCAAGTGCTTGCGTGCGAAAATAGATATGGCAAGCCCGAACATCAATATGCGCGACCCCGTTATTTACAGGATATTGCGCGAAACGCATTACCGCACGGGGGACAAGTGGTGCATATATCCTATGTACGACTTTGCGCATCCTATTTGCGACTATCTGCAAGGGGTAACGCACTCGCTTTGTACTTTGGAATTTGAAGACCACCGTCCGCTTTACGACTGGGTGGGTATAACCTTGGGGTTTAATCCCAAACCCCGCCAGATAGAGTTTGCGCGGCTAAACGTAACTAATCTCGTTATGAGTAAGCGGTATCTTAAAAAACTCGTGGAAGAAGGTAAAGTTGACGGGTGGGACGACCCGCGTATGCCGACTTTGACGGGTTTAAGAAATCGCGGCGTGCCCGCGGAAGCGTTAAAGGATTTTTGTGCGAGAATAGGTATTGCAAAATCAAATTCCGAAGTACAGATATCTTATCTCGAAGCGTGCATAAGGGAATACTTAAACGCCAACGCGGAGCGTGCTATGGGCGTGTTAAAGCCCCTTAAACTCACCGTTACTAATTATCCCGAAAATCAGACCGAAGAGATGGATTTCGAGATAAACCCGAACGAAGAAATAAAGCGCACGAGAAAAATCACCTTTTCAAAGCATATATATATCGACGCGGACGATTTTTCGCTTAATCCCCCGCCCAAATATTTCCGTCTTAAAAAGGACGGGTACGTTAGGTTAAAGTCGGCGTACATAGTTAAGTGCGACGACGTGATAACGGACGAAAACGGAGAACCCGTGGAAATACTATGTTCGTATATACCCGAATCCAAGAGCGGCAACGACACTTCGGGGATAAAGGTAAAGGGCGTTATTCAATGGGTGAACGCGGTCGACTGCAAGGATATAGAGATTCGCAAGTACGGGTATCTGTTAAAAGACGAAGAGTACGCGGGGCAGGATTTTTCCGAACGTATGAACGCGGACAGCGTAAAGATATTTAGCGGCAAGGTCGAACCGTACGTTATGGGTAACGGCGATATTCCGTATCAACTTATGCGGACGGGCTACTTTAAACTTTTAGAAGTAAAAGGCAAGACCGTTTTAAGCGAGATAGTGTCCTTAAAAGACAATTTCAACAAATAAGAACCGCAAAAACAGGCAAAAATTTCCGCCGCGCGTATTTTTCGCGCGGCGGCTGAATAAAATCTATAAACGGACGAAATTTTTACGGTATTTCGTCGATTTCCTTACGGAATTTGTCGAAAAGGTTGTATCTTTCGGGATGCGTTATAGCGGTGTACGCCATTTCGCGCACGTTCGGGATCTCTTTCGCGATCTCCCGCACCGCTTTTTTTACGAATTCCCGCTTGGTCTGTTTGTTGGCGGGGCAAGGGCTTTTAACGACGGGCAAGTCCTTGGCGTAACCCGTGATATCCGCTTCTTTCGCCATAATGAGCGGGCGGATAAGGGTAAGCCCCGTGCGGTCAAGGAAACTTTTAGGCGCGAAAGTCGAAAGTCTGCCTTCGTAGAAAAGGGAAAGCAGAAAAGTGTCGGTCAAATCGTCCGCGTGATGACCTAACGCCACCTTGTTGCAACCGTTTTTAACGGCGACGTCGTAAAGCGCGCCTTTCCGCATTTTGGAACACAGCGCGCAGGGGTTGGTTTCTTTTCTCACGTCGAAAACGATTTTGCCGATATCGGTCTTTTCAACGATATAAGGAACGTTAAGTTCGTCGCAGAACGCTTTTAAGGTCTGCGGTATTCGGCGAGAAGTTTTAAGAGCGTTACGGAATCTTTACCGCCCGAAACGCCCACGGCGATTTTGTCGCCGTCCTTTATCATTTTGTATTCGGTTATGCCTTTACGCATAACGGAAAGCATTTTTTGAGTAGTCATAAAAACATTTTACAATAAGCGGGCAAAAAACACAATTTATTTTAAGGGGAATTATGGTCGGATTTATACAAAATCTAATCGGCAACGATAAAATCGCCGCTCTTTTAATGTCTTTTATCCCGCTTATCGAACTCAAAGGCGGCATAATTTTCGCGCGCGGCGCGGGGCTAGGTTTTTTTGAAAGTTTCTTCCTTTCCTATCTCGGTTCGACGATAGCCTTTATTCCCGTGTTCTTCCTTTTAGTACCCATACTTAATTTGCTGAAAAAAATCAAGTGGTTCAAGGCTTTTGCAGACAAAATAGAACTGTTTTTTAAAGATAAAGCGGCGGGCGCGCTTATTAAAGCCGAAAAAAGCGGCAAAAAGGCGCGGACGGAAACTTTTTATAAAATGCTCGGCACGTTTATTTTCGTGGCGATACCCCTGCCTATGACGGGGGTGTGGACGGGAACGGCGGTCGCGGTGTTTCTAAATCTTAAATTCAAAGACGCGATACTCCCCGTCGTTATCGGTAATTTCATAGCGGGGGCTATAATTTCCGTTTTAGCGGAAATAATACTTGCGTTATCGGGAAATCTCATAGTTTTGGACTACGTTTTATACGGTTTATTCGCGCTTGCCGCGATAATGCTTATAATAGCGATAATTAAAATTTCACGGAAGAAAAAATCCACGGCGGAAGAAAAATGAGTTTTTGGCGAAAATTTAAAGAATTATTCAAGAAGAAACCCGCGCCCGAATTTAAGTTAGGTTTAGCCTTGGGTTCGGGCGGGGCGAAGGGCTACGCCGAACTCGGCGCGCTTTACGCTTTCGAGCAAAACGGCATAGAGTTCGACGTGATTGCGGGGACAAGCATAGGCAGCGTTATCGGCGCGTTTTACGCCGCGGGGTATTCTTCGACCGACTGCTTGGAACTCCTTAAAAGCGTGGACGTGTCCGAAATCAAAAACCTGTTTATGATAAAGATGGACACGCTGAAACTTTTTAAGGTGATAGACCGCACTATCGGCAATCTCGATATAGAAGAACTTAAAAAGCCCTTCCGCGCGGTGGCGACCGTGCTTGACACGGGCGAAGAATACGAATTTAAAAACGGGAGCGTGGCGACTGCGCTTTGCGCTTCTTCCGCCTATCCGCCCTTTTTTAAACCCGTCGTCGTGGACGGGAAAGCGCTTATCGACGGTGCGTTTTCTAATTCCGTGCCGACGGACAAGGTTAAAGAAATGGGTGCGGATTATATAGTGGGCATAGACCTTTCTTCGCACGTTAAAAGCGGCGGCGGACTGTTGTCCGTGATATTTCCGGAATTTAAGGGCGGCGCGGACGAGCCTTGGGAAAAGGGTTACGAAAACGCGGATATAATGCTACACCCCGACCTTGCCGAATATAAACCGATATCGTTTTCCGCCGCGAACAAAATGTTTGAAATAGGTTACGCTTGCGCTAACGACCATATGGCGGAGATAAAAGCGGGCATAAATGCCGAGAAGGCAAAGAAAGGCATAAAAATCAAAAGATGAACGGACGGATAAAACTCAAAAGAAGACTGAAATCGATAGCATACGTTCTTTTAGCGGTGTGCTTTTTGTTTTGTTCGGCGTGCGGCGGCGAGCATCTGGAATATGATAACGGTGGCGGCACTACGGGCGGTGAAACGCAGCCGCCTGCAAGTCCTAACGTAAACGGTGAAGTCGTCTTTGATACAGACGGTTGTTTTTCGGTACGTTTTTTAGACGTAGGAAATAGCGACGCGATTTTTATCGACTTTGCCGACGGTAAGACTATGCTTATCGACTGCGGCGAGAAAAGAGAAAGCAACCTTAAAACGATAGAAAATTGTCTTGACGAACACGTTACGGACGACACGCTTAATTATTTGGTTCTTACCCACCCCGACAGCGACCACGTGGGTAACGCCGCGGATATTCTTACCGATTATAAAGTGGAAACGGCATATATTCCGAAATTAGCACAGCCCGAAAATTTCAACCCGTATTACGAAGCGTATGAAATTATCGAAAACGCGCGTACAGCGGGGAATATTAAAAGGATATATTCCGAAGTTGGCAAAACGATTTGCGGCGACGATTATTACCTTATTATGCTTTCGCCTAACGCAAGGGGAACGACTGATAGCGCTTATGATAAAGTAAATTCGTCCGTCGATCCGTCTGCGGACGATATTAACGATATTTCGCCGATAATTTATTTAGACTATAAGGGCGTAAGATTCATCTTTACGGGCGACGCGGGGTTTTCGCAGGAAAAAGTCGCGCTCAATAACGTTGATAGCGGACTTGTAAACAGATATCTTAAAAATAAACAGAAACCTGACGTAAATCTTACCGATATAGATTTTCTTAAAGTGTCGCATCACGGTTCCGACGACGCGAGCGGTAACGAGTTCTTACAGCGCATAACGCCTAAAAACGCGGTTATTTCGGTAGGCGGAGACAATAAGTACGGACATCCGAAAGAAGAAACTTTAAAACGAATAAAAGCCGCAAATGAAAATTATAATTTGTATCTTACGAGCGTACACGGCACAGTGTCCGTTTACGTCAACGGAGACGGTCAAACAATGGTAAAAACCGACGCCAAAAAGGCGGCGTAAATAAAACGTTATGGAAAGACGGAATTTCGAGTTAAAATCAAAATTCAAGCCTACGGGCGATCAGCCGCAGGCTATAAAACTGCTGACCGAAGGCATTAACGACGGACTTCGCACACAGGTGCTTTTGGGTGTTACGGGTTCGGGAAAGACGTTTACGATGGCAAACGTTATCGCTAACGTAAATCGTCCCGCGCTCGTTATCGCGCACAACAAAACGCTTGCGGCGCAACTCTGTAACGAATTCCGCGCTTTTTTCCCGAACAACAGGGTGGAATTTTTCGTTTCCTATTACGATTATTACCAGCCCGAAGCCTATATTCCGAGTACCGACACGTATATCGAAAAGGATCTTGCGATAAACGATGAAATAGATAAACTGCGGCACTCGGCGACCTGTTCGCTTGCCGAGCGTTCGGATACGATAGTCGTGGCGTCGGTATCCTGCATTTACGGGCTCGGCGCGCCCGAAGAATATTACCGTTTGGCGGTTTCTATCCGCCCGAACGACAACCTTGACCGCGACGAACTTATGCGTAAACTTGTCGGCATACAGTACGCGAGAAACGATATAGACTTTACCCGTTCTACCTTTCGCGCCCGCGGCGATACCGTGGATATATTTCCGTCGGCAAATACCGAAATATTTATACGAGTGGAATTTTTCGGCGATACGGTGGACAGAATTTCCGAAGTGGAGTTCGTGTCGGGCAAAGTTGTTTCGGAATTAAAACACGCGGTAATTTTCCCCGCGAGCCATTACGCGGTGGGAACGGATAAACTCGATAGCGCGCTTTTTGCGATAGAGCGGGATAAGGAAGACGAAGTACGGTTTTTCAAAGAGAGCGGCAAACTTATCGAAGCCCAACGCTTGGAGCAGCGTACTAACTACGATATAGAAATGATAAAGGAGATAGGCTTTTGTAAGGGCATAGAAAATTACAGCCGTTACTTTGACGGCAGAGAAGTAGGTCAGCCGCCGTTTACTCTTTTAGACTATTTTCCGAAAGATTTTATAGTGTTTATCGACGAATCGCATATGACGATCCCGCAGATAGGCGCGATGTATAACGGCGACAGGTCGAGAAAGACCAGTCTTGTCGAATACGGTTTCCGCTTAAAGTCGGCGTTCGATAACCGCCCCTTAACTTTCCGCGAGTTCGACGAACGCGTGGGGCAGATGATATGCGTTTCCGCGACCCCCGCGGAGTACGAAAAAGGACAGGCGGGGCAGATAGTCGAACAACTTATCCGTCCTACGGGGCTACTTGACCCCGAAATTTTCGTCCGTCCCACCAAAAATCAGATAGACGATTTAATTATCGAGATACACAGAACGGTCGGTGCGGGCGGCAGGGTGCTTATTACCGCGCTTACCAAGAAAATGGCGGAAAGTTTGTCCGAATATCTTAAAGAACACGGCGTAAAAGTACGGTATATGCACAGCGACATTGATACGATGGAGCGAATAGAGATCGTGGACGGACTGCGCGCTGGCGAGTTCGACGTGTTATGCGGCATCAACCTTTTGCGCGAAGGGCTTGACCTTCCCGAAGTCAAACTCGTGGCGATTTTGGACGCCGATAAAGAAGGGTTTTTACGCAGCGACACGGCTCTTATTCAGACGGTAGGAAGGGCGGCGAGAAACGCGGACGGAAAAGTTATAATGTACGCGGACGTAATAACGGGCAGTATGCGCCGCGCGATAGACGAAACCCTTCGCCGCCGTAAAATTCAGGACGAATACAACAAGGCGCACGGAATTACCCCGAAGACCATAATAAAAGACGTCGTCAACACGCTTGAAATAACCAAGAAAGCGGACAGAACCAAAGAGATAAAGAAAGGGGATATTCCCGCAGAGATAGAGAAGTTAAAGGCGCTTATGAAGATAGCGTCTAATAATCTCGATTTTGAAAAGTGCATAGAGATACGCGACACGATAGCGAAATTAAAACTCAAAATGAGAAAATAGGACTATGAAAGAATTTTTGACGGTAAAAGGTGCGAGAGAAAACAACTTAAAGAATATAACGGTGAGTATTCCGCGGGATAAACTCGTGGTATTTACGGGGCTTTCGGGCAGCGGAAAGTCCACGCTTGCCTTCGAGACTATTTACGCCGAAGGGCAAAGGCGGTACGTCGAAAGTCTGTCTAGTTACGCGCGTATGTTTTTAGGACAGATGGAAAAGCCCGACGTGGATATGATAGACGGGCTTTCGCCCGCCATTTCCATCGACCAGAAAACCACTTCGCATAACCCCCGTTCGACAGTCGGTACGGTAACGGAAATTTACGATTATTTCCGTTTGCTTTTCGCCCGCGTCGGCACGCCGCATTGTCCCAACTGCGGCAGAAAAATCGAAAGACAGACGGTCGATAACATTGTGGACGCGGTGTTAAAATACCCCGTCGGTACTAAAATTCTGGTAAACGCGCCCGTTATACGGGGCAAAAAGGGCGAATACAGAAAGGAACTCGAAAGTTATAAAAAGAGCGGTTACTCCCGCGTGGAGATAGACGGGATAGTTTATTCTCTGGACGAAGAAATTACGCTCGAAAAGAATATAAAGCACAACATATCGGTAGTTATCGACAGGTTAATAGTCAAAGAAGGCATGGAAAAGCGGCTGTCGGACAGTATCGAAACGGCTGTGAAACTTACGGGCGGCACGGTAAGTATCGAAACGACGGAAGGGGAAAGCAAACTGTTTTCGACGAAGTACGCCTGCCCCGACTGCGGCACGAATATAGAAGAAATAGAACCGCGGCTGTTTTCCTTTAACAATCCGTTCGGGGCTTGCCCCGAGTGTCACGGTTTGGGCTTTCGCCAAGCCGTAGACGAAAAACTTATCGTAAAAGACCCGAACTTAACGCTGCGCCAAGGCGCTATGACCGTTACGGGCTGGAATATCGGCGAAGGCAAGATGGCGGAAATGAGTTTTTCATCTCTTGCCGAACATTACGGTTTCAGTCTGGACGTACCCGTAAAAGACCTGCCGAAAGACGTCTATAATATTTTGCTTTACGGTAGCGGCGCCGAAAAAATCCATATGCAGTATAAAACCAAGACGTTTACCACGAGTTACGACGCGCGGTGGGAAGGCATTATCCCGAATTTAGAACGGCGTTACCGCGAAACCACTTCCGACTACTCGAAAGCGGAAATAGAAAGATATATGTCGGTATCGGAGTGTAATACCTGCCACGGCAAACGGCTTAAAAAGGAAGCCTTGTCCGTGCTTATCGGCGGCAAAAACATATCGGAACTTACCGAAATGTCGGTAACGGACTTGCTCGACTTTATAAACGGGCTTTCCTTCGGCGAAACGCAGTCTTTAATCGCCGCGCCTATCTTAAAGGAAATAAAAGCAAGACTGAATTTCCTTAAAGACGTGGGGCTTTCCTATCTTACGCTATCGCGTAGCGCGGTGAGTTTATCGGGCGGCGAAGCGCAGAGAATAAGGCTCGCCACACAGATAGGCAGCGGACTTACGGGTGTGCTGTATATACTCGACGAACCGAGCATAGGACTTCACCAACGGGATAACGAAAAACTTATCGGCACGCTTAAAAAACTGCGCGATTTAGGCAATACGCTGATAGTCGTCGAACACGACGAAGACACTATGCGCGCGGCGGACTTTATAGTGGATATAGGACCGAAAGCGGGCGTTCACGGCGGCGAAGTCGTGGCGGCGGGTAGTATAGAAGATATTATGAACGAACCGCGTTCCATAACGGGCGACTACTTGGCGGGCAGACGGAAGATAGAAGTGCCGACGTATAGGAACGCCCCCGACGGCAGATGGCTTACGGTAGTGGGCGCTAAACAGAATAATCTTAAAGATATAACGGTAAAATTCCCGATAGGTTTGATTACGGCGGTAACGGGCGTATCGGGTTCGGGCAAGAGTTCGCTTGTAAACGAGATTTTATATCCCGCACTCGCCCTTAAATTAAACGGTGCGCGTATGCGCACGGGGAAAGTCGACGATATTTCAGGCGTTGAACATCTTGATAAGGTTATCGCCATCGACCAGTCGCCGATAGGTAAGACCCCGCGGAGTAACCCCGCGACCTATACGGGCGTGTTTTCGGCTATCCGCGACTTGTTCGCGGCAACTCCCGACGCGAAAGAACGGGGGTATAAGTCGGGCAGGTTTTCCTTCAACGTTTCGGGCGGCAGATGCGAACATTGCGAAGGCGACGGCATAATAAAGATAGAAATGCAGTTTTTGCCCGATATGTTCGTTCCCTGCGAAGTGTGCGGCGGCAAGCGCTACAACCGCGAAACCTTGCAAGTCAAATACAAAGGTAAAAATATCAGCGACGTACTCGATATGACGGTTGACGAAGCGTGCGACTTCTTTAAAAATCTCGGCGGCATATACAATAAGATAAAGACTTTGCAGGACGTAGGTTTAGGGTATATAAAACTCGGGCAATCTTCGACGACGCTTTCGGGCGGCGAAGCGCAAAGGGTAAAACTCGCCACCGAACTGTCGAAAAGGAGCACGGGGAAAACCCTGTATATTTTAGACGAACCGACCACGGGGCTTCACTCTTACGACGTTGAAAAGTTATGCGGCATATTAAAGCGTTTGCAGGCGGCGGGGAATACGGTAATCGTTATAGAACACAATCTCGACGTAATAAAACTTGCGGACTATATCGTGGACTTGGGACCCGAAGGGGGTAGCGGCGGCGGCACGGTCGTCGCAACGGGCACGCCCGAAGAGATATCGGAAGTTCCCCAAAGTTACACGGGGCAATTCTTAAAAAGAATTTTGAAACGATAAAACGTGTTGACATTACGTTTTCGCCCGAAAGCATAGCGCTTTCGGGCGAAAA
>ONQV01000018.1 GCA_900320065.1 uncultured Eubacteriales bacterium
CGTTTTCCGCCTTACCGACTATCCCGCCCGCATACTTCGTGCTTGAAGTAACGGCGTTCACGCGCGAATTGTTGGCACTTTCAAGAGTTAAAGTTGCGCCCGCACCCATCGCGCCGACGAGTCCGCCCGCGTTTCCGCCCGTAGAAGTTACGCCGAAACTGCCGCCAGACCCCGCGGTCGAAACGGAAAGCGTCGCGCCCGCGCCGAGATTGCCGCAGATAAGCCCCGTATCGCCAGAACCCGAAACCGCCAGATTCGACGTGTTGGTAAAGGTTACCGAAACATCGGCGTTTGCCGCTATATCGCCGAGGACCCCGCTGTAATCGGTAGCCGCCGAACCTTCGCCGGAATACGGTAAAAGCGATATATTCCAACTTGCGGCGTCCGTGCCCGCCACGACGTGATTAGCAAACAGCGCGCCGCTCGTTAAAACGCCGACGGCGGGAGTTTCGCTCTCTTTTTCTCTTATTATCTTGACTATGCCTGCACCTGTTATTTTCGCGTCGGTAGAAACGTAATCGAACAACGGACAATTAGAAAGTCTGAAAGTGTCGTAGCCTATCGCGGGAATACTTATCTCTCCCGCAAAAGGACGTAAGGCCGTGCCTATACTGATAAACTCGTCGTTCGTTATCTCTCTGCCCGAACTAATGGAAATATTTAAGACGTCTTCGGGATTTCTGTCGCCCGCGGCGTATGCACGCGCATAAGCCACAAACGCTTCCGCCGAGTTTATGTTGTAGGTCTGTGCGGGTTCTGCGTAAACTTCGGTCTTTTCGGAAACGATAAACATCACGGAAAAACACGACAAAAGAAGCGCCGTTATCGTCGTCGCTAACAATATCGTAATCAGGTTTTTCTTTGCCGTTATCTTTCTCATTTCCATACCCCGAAAACCGTTTTTACGAGAATTCGAACGTAACCACGGTCGAATTCATATCTTCCCAAGTTTCCGTCGTGATGTTTACTATATAAAATTGCAGATCGTATTTACTTTCAACGTCCGAATCTACGGAGAAAGTGATACTGCTGCCCGTTTGCGTCGCGCCCGCTATCGACAAAAGCGTTTGTGCCGAAACGTAACTTAATCCGACTTTCGTGTCGTCCCAACTTAAAGTTGCCGTGCCTTCGCCAACGCCGCTTATACTGTAATTAAACCCGTCGTATTCAACAGGACTATGTGCAGTGTTGTCGGTGAACGCGCCAGTCCACGAGTTGGAAGCGCCTTCCGCCATTACGTCTGCTTTGAATACCCCGCGAAGAGTGGACAGCCCCGTTGACAACGCGGGGGTAACTATTATTTCAACGTATAAGTTAGGTTGATTTTTTGCAAAATTAGAACTGTCGTCTACTCCCCCTTCTCCCGTATTCGCGCTGAAAGACAAAACGTACGCGTCGGAAGACGCCACGTCTTTTAAAAGCGTTCCGGAAAAAGTCGTATCCGACAAATGCGAACCGTTAAGCGTAACCGTAGTCAAGCCCTTGGTAAACGTTACAAAATAATTCGTATAAGAATTCGCAGTCATATACGACGCGTCTACCGGCACGTATTTTTCTTCCGTGGAACCGTCGTATTTTACAAGCCGCACGGTAACGTTATACGGTATATTTTCATAAAACGGCTTGGTCTGTTTACCGCTTTCGTAATTACATACCGTAACGGTTTTAGACGGAGTTCTTAAAACGTCGTTGACGTAAGCCGTTACCAAGTTGTCTTTGCTGTTCCCCTTTTTGAGCCAACTCGAAGAAAAACGTTCCCCTTGCGCGTCGTAGTTGGCGACGGTTCTTTGCGCGTTCCGGCTGTTAGTGTACGCGGCAAAACTCCCTACCGCCGCGACTACCGCGAATAGGTATAAAGAAACAACGGCTATGAGCGCAAATCTTATTACGCTGTTTTTACGTCTTACGTTTTTCGTCGCCATAATTTTAAACCGTCTTTGCCGCTATACACAGAACGTCAGTTTCACGGTCGTTACTCGTTTTGTCGTTCTTGTAAACTCTCAAAATGTAATAATTGACGAAATATCTTCTTTCATTACCCGTTTCGGCACTTGCCGTCTGCCAGTAAACGGGCTCGGCGTTTATCTGAACTTCATCGTATTCTCCGTAAGTATGGTCGTGCAAATCGTCGTTCGCTATCAAATCTTCGGGATCGTCCTTATTAAGGAAAGTTCCCGCGATCGCCGCACCGTTTACCGAATAATATAACGTTCGCGGCGTCGTTTCGTTCGTAACGTATTCCACCGCGCCCGCGGAATATTCGTCCGACTGATCCGCGTGGAAAATATTGTAAGTAAACGGATTGTTGGTCGTATACGCCAACTGGATTTTATAACTTGCCACACCGCTGCCGTAAACGCAGAAAACTTTATCGAAATATTCTTCGTTGCTTTCTACGTCCAACCCGTCGAAACGCATATACCTGACGTTATCGCCGTTGCCCGTACCGATATGCAAGGCTTCGGGCGAAGATATGGGTGCGTAAGATACCAGCCCTTTATAGGGAGCGAGCCATGCAAACGCCACCGCACCGATAGCGGACAGAACAAGTACGCAAGCGATAACCGTGCGCATTATTAAGAAAAATATTCTCTTGTCTTTTCTTTCCGCTTTCATTTAAATTTCTATCCCGTTTTTTATAACAGTTTGCTTTTATCAGAATTTTTATAATTTAACGTACAGCGTAAAATAATGCACCGAGTCGCCTATCGCCTGATCGCCGTCGTTATACGCGTTGCTTTTCGCTTCGTCGTCAACTAAATCCGACCCTACGAAAAAATATTCGGGACGTTCCGACAGGTACGCCCCTATCTCCGAGGGGTATTTTTTAGTTTCCGCAGGTTCGGTCGTTGAAATATTATCGCTGATATCCCCGTAAGTCAAAGGCCATTCCCAGTACAGAACGACTTTATAGCACTCCGTCTTGTTACAGGTCCCCGCGACGTTCCCCGCGCCGTCGTACACGGTAAGGTTTTCGTCGTCGGCACACTTAACGTGCCCGCTCATATCGTAGGAAAAAGTTTCGCCGTCCAAAAATCCGCTGTAAACGTAATTTTCGTAAGTAGCGCCCGTTCTCCCCATAAAAAATAACATGTGTCCTTTTAAAAGATTTTTTACGCTTTCGTTCGTAACTTCGGTAACGATAGGAACGGGCGGCGTTTCCGCGTTATCGTCGTGATCGTAATAATCGTCCGTAAAAGCCCCCCTTTCCAGATTGAAAGTTACGGTGCTGCCGTCTTTGCCCGCCTTAGGTCTTAAATAAAAAGTTACCGTGCCGAACGAACCCGGTTGCAAATAATACTTATTTTCGCCGTCGATTTCCGTAAAATGTTCGTTTACGAGTTCGTATGCAAGTGTCGGTACCGCGCCCGTGCTCGTAGCAATCGTCGAATAACCGGATCCCGCAAGTTCGCCTTTCAGCCCGCTTACGTTATCGCCGCTGTATTTTGCGTCGTCGTATTCGGTAGTCCTTTCGATAAGAACGTCCACCACTTCGCTCGACACAACAATTTCCAGCCCCGTCTGCCCCGCCGTCGAATTAGCGGAAAACCACGCGAAACTTCCTATTCCTATCACGACGAGTATAATACCCGATAGGACAACGGAAACGAACCGCATAAGCAGTTCTTTTTTTTGTTTATCAGCACCCTCAAATCTTTCCAAAAACTTTTCACCCCGTTCCCCTTTTATCGCATAGAAACCGACAATTAAATTTATGTGTGCACATAGACACATACGTGCGCGCACGTATATTATATATATTATACAACTATGATAAATTTTTGTAAACTTTTTTATGCCGAAACCCGATTTTTTTACAACAAAATGAAAAGTTAAGCGTTTAATCGGAAATTTTTTAAAAAATCATTAAAAAGCTCTTGTAAAAATTCACAAAAAGGTATATAATATTAATAAATTAATATTAGCACCGTCGGAGCAATCCGACTTCGCAAAGCTATAGGGACTTACAGAGTCAGCCAGTTGCAATAAAATATGCAACGGCTGGCATTTTTTTATTCAAGAATTTTTAAGAACTAAACCAAAAGGAGGTATGTGCATGTTCGGCAAATCAATAAAAAATCCGAAAATAAAACTGATTGTCAGCGCCGTGTCCACATTACTCCTTGGTATAGCCGTAACTCTTTCCGTCGTAACGTATTTTAATTCATCGTTCGGTTGGTTCTCACGCAATAACGACGTCCGCGGCTCGGATATGGGTGTAAACGTGCAAAAAGGCGCTCTCGACGTGGAATTCACATATTTTAAGTATGACGTCAACGACGAAACTTATACGCTAGAAAATAATCTTTCCACAATAAATTTCAATCAATACGATTTGGTGTTCAGATCAAGAAACCAATACACTCCGGTGGTAGTAAGACTCGAATTAAAGAAAAGCGAACTGTCCGAAAGCGGCGGCACGCTTACCGCTAAAATTTACCGCGATACGACCAAGATAGTTTCAAACAATAAAATAGACGAATTCAGTTCGAGCGTGATGCGTTTTACCCCGTTCATAGGTTCGACGTATTACAGCGCGGATACGGAAACGCAATTTAAAAACGTACATAACGCGCATTTTACTACGACGCGCGCGCTCACGGGGGACGACGTGCCGAGCGGCTCGCAAGTGTTTACCGACGTCGATTACACGGGAAGCACCGTAAACAGCGTAACGAAAGACGACTACGTCTCCCTTACGTTTACGTATTCGTCGGAAGATTTTAACGGCGACAAATTGTACGCCTATATTTACATAACTTACGACGAAGGTTATAATGCGGGAAGTTATAACGGTTTGACAGGCATATATACGAAAACGGCGGGGATAACGACAATCGGCGACGAACACGTTACTTTCGCCAACGACTTTGTGTCCATTAAGGTCGAACAGGCGTAAGGCAAGGAGAATGGTGCAATGAAGAAAAAACTTTCAATCGTCATATTATTAGCGATAGTTGCGGCGATGATTCTTCCCGTTACCTTTGCGTGGTTTTCCGATAAATCCACTTCCGATATCGGTATTACTTCTTACGTTCATAAATCTTATTTCGAGTCGGGCGACGGCTCGTCTGACGAGCAGTACGCAGGCAACGAAGAAGAACTAGGATACGACGACGACGGTTGCGCATACGAAATAAAATATCCCGTTCAGTTCTATTATTTTTCATGGTTACAGTATCTCGGATATTTCAATCAGGCGGTAACGGAAACAACTACTATCAACCAAAAGTATTTTTATCTGTCTGATGATCTCGACATGACGGGGTGGGTCTTACCCCCCGTCGGTACTGCCGAATTTCCTTTCCTTGGTCATTTCGACGGAAACGGACACACGATATCTAATCTTACCGTACAAAACGTGGTAAGTACTAATCTTGTAAGCACGACTACGCTCAGCGACGTACCCGAAACCATAGGAACGGTGGAGGTCGTGGGATTGTTCGGCGTAGTCGGTTCTACCGAAAACGACGGCACGGTTAAAGCCGCCGTCGAAAACGAAGGGCTGTTTACCCCTTCGGACGACGATTATACTTACAACCATGCAAACAACGTAATAAAGAATTTCACGTTGACGGACGTAACGCTGAAAGCCGACGCTGCGACACATAACGCGCTTATCGGTGCGGTCGCAGGATATCTGAACGCAACGGTCGCTCACGCGGACGTTACCGCCGCTACGCTTTGCGTCGCAAACGGAACGAGTTCCGCTATGAGTAAAACCAATATTTCCGATTATTCGGTTATAGGTTACAACGCCCAAGCGCCATCCGCTTCCGCTACCGCCTATATCGAGTTGGCGGCGCCGACTATCGACAATACGAACACTATTGCAACCGCGATTTCGGGCGGCGGCGGCAGTAGCAGCGGCGACGACTGGGGCGGCAGTATAAATATGCGAAGCCTGGACGAACGTCTTTACACCCTGCTAAACAAAAATCTGCAAACCTATAATGTCACGTCAAGCGCAGGTGCGCTTGCAACGATCCAGACGGGACACGGCGTAAAGACGAGTACGGGTTATCACTGGTATTATTCCGATAGCCACAACTCGTTCAACTCGTTTGACTCCGGCAGCGGCACCTATTATTCCAAAAACCCGAACTTGAACAGCGTTGTTTATCGTCTGGGGGGATCGCAAAACGTCCGTGCATCCACAAGTCCGACAAGTAATACCGGCCGTCCGCTTTTCCCTGTCCCCCAAAGCGTTTTGCCTCTTCTGGTAGATGCTGAAAACGGATATTCGACTTTATCCGGCAATACGGGTTATATCGTCGGCGGAAGCACCGGTTCAGGATCTTACGGTGGTCAAACGACCGTTCGTGCCGGTTCTTACGGATTGAATTTTATCGGTCATTCCATCAGCAGTAGCGGAACCGGTTCAGCCACTTACGTTTCATCCCAGTTGGAAGTGATTACAAACACGTCCACGACTTATAATGCGTCTAATTTCGGGCGTATTTTTGATACTTATAATTCAAGCAACTCTAACGTTTCTTCCACGATGAGCACGGCATTTGCCACTCGCACGGTGGATGCCGCAACGTTAAAGAAATATTCGACCGCAAGAGAACAGCTGGATACCGTTCTCAGCGGAACAAGTTATGTTCACGGCTTGCATTTTACAGGGAGTACCGTCAGTTCGGGTGATTATACTACACTCACGACCGCATATATCAACGGACAGACGTATTCAAATTATCAATTGCCGCGTCACTCGCTTGATTTTAATCTGAAAGAGAGCGGTTATATCAATTTCTTTGCCGGTAGTTATCGTGCGTCGGTAGGCACTAATTCCGATTCGTTCTTTTCGTTGAACGTCGTTACAAGAAGCGGTTCCAATCTGACCGGTATCAAAGAGATTTCCAAGATCTATGCAAATACGGACGCGGCAACAAAAGAAGCGTATCCCCACGTGTACCTTTATACCGACGATTCCTATTCTACCGGAACTGCGGGTGCGCTGGAATTCGATTGTCAGTTTTTGTGGGAAACGCCGTCCGTTGCCAACGCTTTGTATTATTTTGAGATCCCTGTGAACTCGGGTGAGTATGCAATGGGTTCGCATTCCGGAAAGGTGAACGGCACGTACCTTATCTATCTCGATATAAGCGCGTCGGGCGGTGGCGAAACTCAAACGGTCGTTCCCGGCACGAGCATCGTCGAAACGCAAACTCGAACGACTTATAATTATCAGTACGTTTCGGGCGTAGGCGTAACGGCGGTAAGCGCTCCCGACGGCGTGCGTGCCGAAACCGTAACTTCCCCTACCGCTTCCGCAATCACGAAAACCATTTCGGTCGCGGGTATGACTGCCGATAACGTCTTTATTCTACCGACAACCGATACGGTAACCGATAGCGCCGCCGTAGTCAAATATCTCGGGAAAACGGAAGTTATCACGCAAAGAACCATTATGACGGGAACGGTAAACGACGTCGATACCACTATCATAGTAACGAAAACCACGACCAAAACCTACGACGCTTCGGACGTTCTTATTTCAACCGTGAACACGATAAGCGCTACGAATAACGGCGAGGCAACCGAAACTCCGTCAGGGTTTGCGGCAAGCACTTTGGTTAAACCCGCTACTGCGGTTAGTTACCATTTCTACGACCCCGGCGGAATAACGGTTTCGTTCACAACCGACGCAGAGATTGTAGAAAGCGCTATTTCGTTGACGGAATATTCGGCGACGGTAACGGGCGGTTCGGTAACTGTCATCGTCGATACCGTGCCCGCAGGTAAAACGTTAAACATAAACGGCACGCCCGTTTCTGCGGGGAACACGTTGACAACGCCGGCGCCATAATCGCGGCGTTATACGGGATTGCTCGACTGCGCTCGATATAACGACGAAACGAATATCCACACAAATCTAATATTCAACGGCACCGATAGTATTACGCTATCGGTGCTTTCCGTTTCTCGGCTCGCGCATTTCCCTACTTTGTTTATATAAAAAAAGAAAAATATACGAATTTTGTCTTTTTTTGTTGATAAACGAATATTTTCGTGTTATAATATACCATATTTTGGCATAATAGTTTTGTTGCGTAAAAATCGAAAATCGGTTAAGGAGAAACTGTTTGATGGGAGAACACGGTATCGACCTAAAAGGCGGTAACAAGGTAAAAGGCATAAAAATCAAAAGATTAAGCCTTATAATCGCCATAGCCACCGCGATTATTTCCGTTTTCCTGCTTGTCGGTATTTACTTTTCTTTCGTAAATTACCAAAAGGTGCTTACCGTGTCAAGCAACTACGTCGAATGGCAACAGACGGCGCACAAAATGCGCGAAACTTCCGACTACCTTACCGAAGAAGTACGCGATTTCGCTGAAACCGGAAATATGCAACATATCGAAAACTATTTTAACGAAGCGGAAAACAACAAAAACAGGGACAAAGCGCTCGCTTATATCAAAGAACATTTTCCGGACAGCGGACTTTACGCTTTACTCGAAAGCGCATTCAAACAATCCGTCGAATTGATGGACACGGAATACTATTCAATGCGACTTAAAATAGAAGCAAGCGGCTATGATGTTTCGGAATTTCCGCAAAAAATTCAAGACGTAGTGCTTAAACCCGAAGACGCCGCATTAAATAATGAGAATAAAGAACAACTTGCTCGGCAAATCCTTTTCGATAACGCGTATATGACCGCAAAAGAAAAGATAAATACCGATACGAACAACTGTATAAATCAACTTATCGACGAACTCAAAACCAGACAGACAAACGCGGAAAGCAATATGCACTTTGCGTTTACTTTTGAAGTTGTGATGATAATTATATTTATCGGTTATTCGGTATTCATTATCATTATTACTTCGCGGCAAGTGTTCGATCCCATAATGCGTTCTATTCCGCTTATTGAAAACGACGCACCGATGCCTGTCGAAGGCGCGCACGAACTTCGAGTACTTGCAAAAACCTACAATACGATGTATAACGCACACCATCAGGAAGCGAGTTCTTTGAAATTCAAAACGGAACACGACGCTCTTACCGGCGCGCTGAACCGCAGGGCTCTCGATAAATTACAGGTCGCGGCGAACGACGGGAAAGTTGCTTTTCTTATCGTCGACGTCGATAATTTCAAACAAGTCAACGACACTCACGGACATCTTGTCGGAGATAAAATACTTAAAAAGGTGGTTTCATATCTCCGCTTGTATCTTCGCTCCGACGACAGAATATTCCGCATCGGCGGCGACGAATTCGCGGTAGTAATGTTCGGCGTCGACCAAACGGCAAAAAACGACATAAAGGAAAAAGTCGACGGCATCAATAAAAATCTTTCGGAAGAAAAGGTCGAAGGTTTACCGCCCATATCTTTAAGCGTCGGCGTGGCGTTCGGCAATATGATAGATCAAACCCTTATTTCAAACGCGGACAACGCTTTATATAACAGAAAACAAAGCGGTAAAGCGGGCGTTACTTTCCACGAATAAATAAAAAATACTAAAAAAGGTAGCGGAAATAATTTATTTTCCGCTACCTTTTTTATTTCACCTTTATTCGTTTTACTCTTTCGCTTTCGCCGCTTTTTCCGCCGCAAGAACGGGATTTTCGCGGGCAAAGTCGTCGATAAACTGTTTATAATCGTTACTGCTCATAGGTTTTGCGAAGAAATAACCTTGTATGACTTTACAACCCATAGCGCGAAGTTTTTGCAGGTCGGCAAGCGTTTCCACACCTTCCTGCGTGGTCTTTAACCCCATTTTGTTACCTATACTTATCATACCTTCGGAAATCATATCGTCCTTTTCGCCCGAAACGCCTTTGCGAAGGAAGAATCTGTCGAGTTTTATTTCGTCCATTTCTAGCAGTTTTAATATGTTGAACGAAGAATAACCCGTTCCGAAATCGTCGATAGAACACAAGAATCCCGCCCCGCGCAGTTTTTGTGCGACCGTCGACAAATATTCGTAATTTTCGTAAGCAAAACTTTCGGTAAATTCCAAAGTTATAAACCCGTTCGGTATGTTGAAATGCTTTTTTACCATTGAGTAATACTCGAAAAAGTCGGGTTGTATAGCCGTAACTCTCGAAATATTGACGGATATCGGATATATTTTCCTGCCTTCCTCTATCCATTTTGCAGTATTTTCGCAAGCGGTATAGTATATATGTCTATCGAGTTTGGATATAAATCCGTTCTCTTCGAATACGGGCAAGAACTCTGCGGGCGAACGGTAATTTTTGGTTTCGCTATTGTACCAACGCACGAGAATTTCCGCACCGTCGATCCTGTCGTTTTTAAGATTGTATTTCGGCTGATAGAACAGACGGAATTCTCCCATTTCGAGAGCGGCTTCCATTTTGTTTTCGATTTCCGCTTTCATCATATAATCGGAACGCCCGCTATCGTCGTAGAAATTACAAACTTTATTGATATCGGTACGCGAGGGAAGATCGGAAACTTCCAAAGCCTTTTCAACCATTTTTGGTACGGCAATATTTACGCTTCTGTCAACCTTGTAAATACCGAAAAGCAGTTTGATATCGTAATCTTCCGGTATTTCGTCGCCTAAATAATGCTTTTTTGCGACCGAATACAAACTCAAAAGCCGTTTTTCCAAGTTTTCTTCGGCGTTATAATGAAGCAAAAACACAAATTCCCCGTTGTCGACGTGTCCATAAGTTTCGCCGCGCGTCATCGCGTTTTTGAAAACGTCCCTTAAATGTCTCAACACTGCGGTACTTGCAGAATCTCCGTATTTTTCGCTCAAATACCCGAAATGCTGTAAGTGCGAAATTACCACGGCAAAACGCGTTATTCTGTGGGAATCGAGAATAGCCTTCGCGTCCCGTTCGAATTTCAAAAGCGTAGGACATTGAAGTACGGGGTTTATCGTGTCAAGCGCTTCTATCCTTGCGTATATACGGTGGCGCGAAATCAGATAGTAAATCGTAAACAGCGCGATAACGATAAGCAAAATCGCCATCGTGATAATACTCGTTTCCATCAGCGCAAGACCTTCCGCATATACCGTACTCTCACGATACATATTTACCGTATATAGTCCCGCGTCATATTCCGACGCCCGACCTATCACCACAACGTAACGTTCGTTGCTTATCTCGACGGAAACGGTTTTATTGCCGCTTACGACCAACATTTCTTTATCGTCAGCGACCTTATCCGCGTTTACGAGCGCTTCCCTTATCACCGAAGAAGGTTTGGTATCTCCCGCCGCAAGTTCTTCCACGTATTTTAAAAATCTCTCGTTATTCTGTACGTTGCCGATCCTGTCGTGCAAGACCGAACGTATCTGCAATTCGTTATTATCGTACCAGCAGATAGCGGAAAGTTCCGAAAAGCCGAGTTTGTCGCTATCGAGTTTGTTCCCGACGGACAGCACGACCTGTTCGCTGTAATATATCACTATACCGTCAATCAAACCGTGATCGTTTTCGACGGGACAATAGCAAACAACGCTCGGCTTCGCGCCGTCGCCGTCGCAATAAATAATACCGTAAGTTGCAATACGACGGTTTTTATTCATTTCGACTACCGTCGGACTTTCTTGTTCCACGGCACCGCCGTGTTCGGTAAATTCGTTGTCGCCGATAAAATACCGCAAAGCGAACACGGCGTTCTGATTTTCATCCGCACTCAACACGGCAGTGAATAAGTCGTGAAGTTCGGACGAACCCGTCGCCACACCCGCAATATCCGCTATCGCCTGCGTTCTTTCACGCACGGAATCGAGTCTGCCCGAAAATTTTTCGCTAACGTCAAGAGCATACGCTTCGGAAGTCGCGACGGCCTGATCGTTCGCCCCAGACGAATACTGTGAGTGAAGCACCAGAACGTTGACCATCGCCACGATAGTCATAAGAATAAGCAGTATAAACACTATATCGCCTTTTTTGGTTTTAAATTGTTCGGTTCTGGTCTGTGTCATATCCTTTTTATCCGTTATGCGTTTTTACGCTCAATCTTCTGATTTATCGTTTCCGTCGTCTTCTTTCAGACGGCAAATTTCTTCTTCGATAAGCCTACGTTTTTCCTTCTGTCTTTCTTCTTCGTCTTCCTGTTTTTTCAGTTCCATCGCTTCCTTAACGTCGGGAATAACGCAGAACGCCATAGTTATTATAAGTAAAACTATAAGCACCGCAAACCCGACGGGCGTTATCACCACTCGCCCGACGAAAGTCAGAACGGGTAGGGTTTTTACGTACCTTCCGACGATATTTTCCGCCTTTGCGGAATATTGCCCGTCGTCGCTCGGATTATGGTCGCCCTTGGTAACGAAAGCGTTTCCGTTCTTCTCTTTAACGCGGTGAGTGTTATACTGTCCGTATATTTTCGGGTCTGTGGATTTAAAAACTATTATGTCGTCTATTTCCACTTCGTCCGCGGTAACTTGTTCCACCAGAATATACGTTCTCGGCGGTATTGTGGGATCCATGCTGTCCGTCATCACCCACATGGTCGTTTTATTGAAAAGAAATATCGGCGAAGAACTTACTTTCGACATTATAAAAAACGCAAGGAACAGCACGACTATAACGCCTAACGCCGCTTCGAACGCCGTTTTTATTATTTTAAACGATTTCTCTTTTTTCATTTCTTATCTTTCTTACCGAACAGACGGGCGAATAACCCGCGTTTTTCCGTTTTATTCTTTAACGACTCTTCCGCTACCGTAACTTTGCTACGTTTATCGTTCATACGCGAAATCTCTTCCATAGTGATGGGTTTCGGCGCTAAAACGTCGCCGCCCGCAGGAACTTCCGCGGAAGCGTCGGACTTTTGCCGTTCCTGTTTCTTTTCCGGTTTTATCTCCGTTACAACGTCGTCGGCCGCAATATCCGCTTCTTCTCTGAAATACAGCGGGTCGCCGCCGGTCTCCGCGGAAATACGTTCTCTTTCAACCTGTAATTCAGCGTCGCGCTTTGCTTTTTCGGCAAGTAATTGCGCGTCGCGTTCAGCCTTCTCGGCTTCCGCCGCGGAACGCTCCGCTTCGTCAACCTGCTTTACGGCTTTCACTATTTCCGAAGGAGTAACCGTTTTTAGAACGATTTTCTTTCCCTTCTTATTCTCGCTTTTTTTGATATACTCCGCGACTTCTTCGGAATAATCGTATTTCTGCGCGTTACCCGCAGGACGAACGGAACGTATTTTATCCGCTACGGCACTGTTCTCCGAACGGGAAACGACTTTACGACGTATTTCGCCGACGGAAAGCAACTCCGCAAAAGATTTTTCGGGATAGTCGCCGATATTTTTCACGGCGACGGGCGCCGTCGTATTAAGCCCGTCGCACACGAGCGAAACGAGTTCCAAAGCGTGCTTTAATCCGCGCGGACCGCGCACTTTTAACATTGACGGCGTAGCCGCATAACGCTTTACGCCCGACTTATCCGCCACCCTGTATTTTTCGGCGACCGTTTCCGGCGGCAAAGCGAAAAATACTCTTACCGACTTGCCTATTATAATCACTCTGGCGAGCGTTTTTCTGCCTTTTACGAAATCCGCGTGGTCGAACGCGGTTCTCTCGCGCACACCCGCTCTCGATAAAAACGCGTTGGCAATTTCGCAATAATACCCTTTAAGTTTTTCGTCCGCGAGAGCAAGTTTTGACGCAAAAGACTTAACGTAAATAACGCTTTCACCGTTTTCGTCCGTTTCCTGCGTTTCTTTCTCGTCGTCCGTTTCGGCGTCGTCAATTTCTTCGTCGGATTTTTCAACGGCGGGCGCTTCCGCCTGCTCGTACTTGTATTCTGGATACTCCACGGGAATATCGTCCACGGCGGACTTTATTTCCTCTTTCGGAATTTCTTCTTGTTCTTCGCGCAAAAGCGCTTCTCTTTCCGCGCGAATCTTTTCCTGCTGCTCTTTTAATTCGTTAAGCGCGAGACTCTCCGCTTGAAGCGCTATATCCACGAGCGCCGCGATTTCGTTTTCTTCTCCGTTTCCGTTCTCCCGTTCGGGTTGTAAAGCGTTCGGGGAAACGGAAGTTTCTGAATTTTCGATAACGTCGGTATTTCCCGTAACGGGCGTATCCGCGCGCCCTGCGTCGCCCGCACCCGCAAGAGAAACGAATTTACGGAAAATCGTATATTGTTCTGCAAGCCCTTCCCGCACAAAAGTTTGCTGAATTTCCGACACGGAAAGTTCTTCTTCCGAAACGGATACGCCGTCATCGTCGTCGTAGCCTTCCAAAAACTCCCACAGTTCAAGACATTGATGCAGGTTTTTGTTTTTCAGTATAGGGTTGGTACGCACTACGGGCGGAAAAATAGAAGCGTTGCCCATTTGCATGGCAAAATCGCTTTTGCGGTAATCGGTTATTATTCCGTTAAGATGTTTGACGCGTTCCCACAGGTCGCTACCGAAAAATCTGCTCTTTTCGTTTTTATCGGAAGGAATTACCGTTTCGAGAGAAAGCGAAAGTTTCCCGCGCTCTAAGTCCCGTTCTAATTTATCGGAAAAAGAAAATTCGTATTTTACGGCGTTCGCCCCGTTTTCCAAAGCGGTTTCGTAACGCTCGGTCACAAAATCGAATAACCGCATAAGCAGGGTGTTTACGAACTTATTTTCATAGGTCATCACCGATTCGTCGCGGAATACGTTTAAAAGTTTCGACGGTATGACCATATCGTTTTCTATACGTGAAATAAGCCCCGTATGCTGGGAAAGGTGTTTAATGGACTGCGTCGTTACCTTTTTCGTGCGCTCTATCGGTAAAAGTTCTTCGGTTTCTTCGATAAAACGCGAAGGATTCCTGAGTACTTCGTCGATAGCGGGCAAACAGTCTTCGATAGCGCTTACCCACCGTTCGTCGACCGAACGTATCTGTTTCTTTTTAACGAATTTTATCTCACCGTCGCCGAGAAAGGAATTTAAGAGTTCGCCGTACTCGGCGTACCTTTTCGTAAGCGCGGCGTTGGTGTTTATCGTATCGGAAACGATTTCTCCGAAATCGGTCTGTTCCGTCGGTTCGCCGTTATAAGCGCCGTCCGTCTCGTAATTTCCCGCGGCCGTGCCGCTCTCTCCGTAAGTCTCTGCGACCGTGTCGCCCTCTTCATAAGTTTCCGCAACCGTGTCGATCGGGTTCTCCGAAAGGGCGGGTGCGGCTTCGTCCGAAATCAAGTCGGCGTCGCTCCTATCCGACACGTTGACCTGACGGATAAGTCCCCTTGAAACAAGGTTTGAAAAACTGTCCGTCGGAAAGTCTTTATAGGTAGCGGGCGTAGGTTCGACCGCTTTTTTTTCTAGCGCGAAGTTTGCGATAACTTCGTCCGCGACGGAAAGTGCGAATTTTAGCCCCCCGTTACTGCGAATACGGTATTTCGACGGAAGCGCCGAATATTTTTTTACGCTTTTCGCTTCGGTGAGTTTATATTTGCCGTCGCTGTGGGTAGACGGATCTATCGCAAAATAGACGGCGAGTTTTTTCCCCGAAAATACGACTTTCGCAAGCGGTTTGCGTTTTACCGAAAAGGTAACGCCCGAAAACGCCGTGCGTTCGCTTACGTTTTTGTATGCCGCAAACTTGTTCAGAATAGTGCAGTAGGCTTCTTTTAAATCTCTGTCGCTTAAATAAAGTTTAGCCAAAAAGGACTTCACGTAACGGAGCGTTAAAAATCCGGACGATTTGCCGTACTCACTGCGTTTTGGCAAATTGATTTGACGGATAAGTCCCCTTGAAACAAGGTTTGAAAAGCTGTCCGTCGGAAAGTCTTTATAAGTAGCGGGCGTAGGTTCCGCTTTTTTTTCGAGCGCGAAGTTTGCGATAACTTCGTCCGCGACGGAAAGTGCGAATTTTAGCCCCCCGTTACTGCGGATACGGTATTTCGACGGAAATGCCGAATATTTTTTTACGTTTTTTACTTCGGTAAGTTTATATTTGCCGTCGCTGTGAGTAGACGGATCTATCGCAAAATAGACGGCGAGTTTTTTCCCCGAAAACACGACTTTCGCAAGCGGTTTGCGTTTTACCGAAAAGGTAACGCCGGAAAACGCCGTGCATTCACTTACGCCGACGTACTCCGAAAACTTATTGAACAATGCGCAGTAAATTTCTTTTAAGTCTCTGTCGCTTAAATAAAGTTTAGCCAAAAAGGACTTCGTATAACGAAGTCTGGAAGTCCATTTTTCATACCCGTTTTCATTTTGTTCGGGCGTTGTCTTTTTGGCTGAATCGTTTATCATAGAAAATCAAAAGGAAAAAATTAAAATCAGGATTTTTGCAAGCGCCTTAAATACGCGATACTTTCCGTCATTTTGTCCTTGCCGAAAAGCGAATCGAGTTGCAGAATAAGTCCGCGGATCTCGCCCCTTATCAGCGAAAGGTTCAAAGCGTCGAACTTGCGGAATACTTTAGTCGCAAGAACGTAATCTATGGCTTCGATCTCGTTTCCGCCGCAAGCACAATAAACCGGAACGAATATTTTTAATTGTTTCATAATACGGTTACCGAACGCAACGCGGAACTTTTCGATAACGTAGAGATCGAGTTTAGCGATCTTATCCAACATTTCGCTACGAACGGGGTGTTCTTCCACCGCCTTTTTATAAAGGCTTTCAATATACGAATAACTGACGTTTTTGGCTTCCGTCGGCGGAGCGTCGAAAGGAATACCCTTGCTGTCGAGATTGATTACGAGCGCCCTGTCGTAAACCTTGTCGGACACCGGGAAAGTAGAGTCGTCGTTGTTCGCCGTGCCGATATACCATACGTTCTGCGGGATTTTGAGTTTGCCGTCTTCGAGCAGTTTCGGATCGTCCGGCCAAGTGGACGGAACGAGTTCTATCTTCCACTCTTCGGGGTTCGGCATTTCGAGAACCGACAGCATTTCCGCAAAATAGTACTCGATACGCGCTATGTTCATTTCGTCCAGAACGATTATATTAACGTCGTCGTTATAAGACGATTCGTAAATTCTCTTTAAAACTTCGGTTTCGTTGAATTTCTTGGTAAATTCGTTGAAATATCCGAAAAGTTCGCTTCTGTCTCTCCACGACGGTTGCACGGAAGCGATAGTCGCGTCGTTTTTAAAATATTTGCCGAGCGTGTACGGAAGCGAAGTTTTACCGGTACCGGAAATACCTTGCAAAACTATAAGTTTCGTGGACGCAAGTCCCGCCACCATAAGACGGATGGTTTTTATTTCGTAGAAAAGTTTGGAATTGTAGCAAGCAAAGTTACGGATATCGTCGCAGAGTGCGTCGAGTTCCATATCCCTGTTGTAAACGGGCGGTTCGTAGTAAACGTATTTTTCGTCCACCTGCGAAAGCCTTGCAAAACGCTTGCCCGAATTATCTTCGGGGTTCGCAGCGCCCGCACCCGCCGCGTCGGTTTCTCCGTTTTCCGTTTTATTTTCCGTACCAATCCCCAAAGCCGCCTGTAATTCTTCGGGATCAAGCCCCGTCGACGCGACTTTAAGGTTCATAATCTTTTCTTTATCCGCGGTAAGACGGATAACGTCGCGGTGAAGTTCCGCGATTTCTTCCAAAAGGTCTTCTTTACCTACGAGACTTTTACGGAAACGGATATATTTTCTGATACCCAGAACGATAAGAAAGATAAGCGCGCCCCAAATCGCAAGAGCAAGCAAAATAACGAGAATAACGAGTACCCACGTCCAACCGAATTGATATTTCGACAGTTGTCTGCCGTACGCGCCGAAATCGAATACGTTTCCTATCCCCAGAAAAAAGTTGGAAATAATCTGCCAAACGCCGCCGAGCATTTGTTTCATAAACTCCAAAAACCAGTTTCTGAAATTATCAAATACCATAATTTATCCTTAAATTTTTTTATATGAGAATCCGCGTGCGCGCACGCGCGCGTCGCAGTTTTGTTCCTAGTTGATTTGCCGACGTCATGAGATTGCTTCGCTATCGCTCGCAATGACCGTTTTTTGTCATTGCGAGACCGCAAAGCGGTCGCGGCAATCTAACGGTTATTCCGTCGCGTCGCCTTTATCGTCGCCTTCTTGCACGCTAACGGTTTCTTCGTCCGAAAGAGAACGCTTGTACTCTTCTATTGCCAAACGACGTATCTCTTCCTTTTCCGCATCGGTGATATCTTTCTTGCCTTTGCCTTTGATCTTCACAATCATCATCACCAAACGAACTATTTCGTAAACGAACAGCCCTATGAGCGGAATTATAACGAAAATTAAAAACCCTGTACGGCTTTGCAGGAAACCGATGACCGATCCCAAACCGTGGATCTGCGTATCGCCTTCTTTCCAAGTACAGACAATATCGCTCAATAAAACAGCGTTAGAATCCAACGTCGCATCTGGATTATCGCCTTTCGTATGGAATCTGTAATCGTTTTCGCCGATATGCTCGATGCTTACTATACGGTGGGTGTTGATTTCTTTGCCTTTTCCGAAGAGATCAGCATAGAAGGTAATGATATCGCCTTCCTGCAATGTTTTCTTCTCTTCGTCGGAAAGCGTAGTACCCACGATAAGATCGCCCGTCATTATGGTCGGTTCCATTGAATTCGTCTTTACGTTAAGTATGACTTTGTTGCCGAGCATAGAAACGCCGTACTTGTTGGAATTCGACGCAAAAGCGAAAATCATCATTACCAAAGCGAAAATAAGGAATATCCACAGAATAACGTTGAAAATTATCCCCGTTATCCGCTTCGCTTTACCCGCTTTTGCCTGTTCCGTTGTTGGAGTTGAACTCATAAACGTTTCTCCGTTTTTGTTAAATTGCTTTTTTTGAAAATTTAAAAGTACTTTACGTTTTCGGGCGTTTCCGCCCGAAAACGTAATTGTTCTTTGATATAAATTGTTATTTCAATTTATAACAGCCCTTAAGTCTTATGCTTCAAGAGCGAACGCGTCTCCGCCATCAAGACCAAACGCGGTATTCAAAGCAGTAACTTCATCCGCAGTCATACCAGTTGCGGTAAGAATCTTTTTAGCCTTGTCGCCCGTGCCATTTAACTGCGTCATATCCGCCGCTTTGTACAAATTGCCTGCCGAATCAAGGTAAACAGACGTAGCAACGCTATTTATCTCCACAGATTTAACGGTGTATTTAGACATTTCGGTAATAGAACTCGTGGCATTATCTTTAAGTTCAAACTGGGTTTCTAATCTCCACGCGTCGGTAAGTTTAAGGAAGGTTTCGTTGGTACAAGTAGTATCTTCGCCTTCAACATACATACGGAGAGTTACCTTAAAGTATTTCGTAGAGTTCTGTGCAACTTCTATTGAAGTACGAGCCTGCGTAGCCATTATGCTTATAGAGGTAGGAGCAGTCTCTGCGGCAGAAACAGCATAGTCAACCGTCTGGTTTGTAGCGCCCGTTACGTCGATTATGCAAGTTGCTGTAGCACCCTTCGCGTTGAAAGCGGTGAAAGCGCCTTCTCCGTTATAAGTAGCATCCTGTACAAACATAGCAACGCGGTGCGCTTTTGAAGTATCAGTTGCAGCACCGGTATAAACCAAGTCTAATTTAGTCAAGGCTATATACTTAGACGCGGTAGTGCTCGTATTTACGGCTTTGAGATCGATTATGTAATCAACGTAGCCGACAGCACCCGTTGTGTTGTAAGCGGTATTGAAAGCAGTAAGTTCCCCATCCGTAGGAGTCTCGGCAGCATTAAACGCTTTGTAATCGTCGGTTTCCGAATCGCCGTTAGCCAAACCGCTCGTGGTGTAGAAGAAATTCACGCCGTTTACAGTCGAAACAGGTTCGATTAATCCTGTTACGGTTTGATTAGTCGTTGCGTGGAACGCACTTTCTTCCGCTTTACCCGTACCTGCTGTACCAGTTGCGACAAGAAGGTTACTGGAAACCTGCGTGGTTACCGACATACCGGTTACGGTTACCTTGTTGTTCATCGAGAACCATGCAAAGGTGCTCGTTCCCAAAAGTGCCATCGTAACTACCATCATTACGAAAGCGGGAATCAGTTTTCTGAGTGATTTTTTCATTTTCGAAAAATCTCCTTTATAAAATTTTTTTATTTTTATATATAATCGGTATAAGCCTTTCGGCTACCCGTTATTTCCTTATTCCGCTCCGACGGGCGGTTTCGCTTCTATGTTCATATCGAACTTTATTTTACCGTTTATAACGCTATCGACACAGTCTTTATCGTCGCCTTCGAGCCATATAACTACGGTAAATTTGATATATTCGTCCGGCTGTACTATATTTATGATGTCTTTACAGACCGAATACGTCCCGAAAAACTCTTTATCGCAAAACCTTTCTTCTTTACCGCTTGTACCGTCGACACCCGATTTGGTTTTGGCGTAATCGGTTTTTTCGCCGTTTACGTATAATCTTACGCGTATCGCTTCGTCTATATCGTTCGTTACGTTATTGAAAGTCAATTCGTAGTGCATCGACGCAATAGCGGTTCCGACGTTTTTACAATAGAACGTATAAGCCAAATAATTCTCGCCGTTATGTTTTCCGTTTACGTTATCCACGTTCGACGGAAGATCGCCGCCGCTGATATTCGTTATCGATACCTGCTGATCGTTCGTAAGCCTTGAACTTCTCGTGTTGAAATCGGGCGTTTCGCAAAGCGTTATCGCGAATTCGGTGCTCGGATTTTCTATAGCCACCGAAAACCTGCCCGTGCGGTTATACAGTAACGCGAACGAATAAAAGATCATCAATACCGCCGCACCTATCGAAATACCTATCAGTATCATCTTGCGCAAAATACGGTAGTTCATTACTTCCGTAGCGCGTCTTCTTAAAGTATGAGCGACGCGCCGCGTTCCGCCCGCGCTACCTTCGTCGTTATTTTTATCGGCTACGAATCGGAGAGTTCTTTTTCTTAATTTCATAAAACTCTTTCTCCGTCCGCTACTATATCGTTAAACTCCGCGCCGCCTTTACGGAAACCGAACTGCCCCGAATAATCTTGCGACGGCATTATGCCGAAACATTCCGCAGCGGTCGCATCCCTTATCGTGTCGTCGTTATTTACCCCGCACAAAACGGTCGATATCCTGAGCGAACGCATAAGTCCCGTAAGTGCCGTAAATAATCCCGACTTGTTACGGTCGCGGGTAAGCGCGGTCATTTCCGGCGATAAAAACGCGTAATTTACGGGAACGCGCATCAGCGCCGACAGGGATTCTTCCCCGTTAAACCCATACACCGCGGTCGAAAATCCCATACCGCGCGCGTCCGCTATGCCGCCTTTGACCTTTTCCCCGCCTTCCGTCAGCGTTTTTTCGGAAAACGCAAGACAAATTTTTTCGCCGCTCACGTCGTCCAAAAGCCCGTCAAGATCTTTCAATACGTTTCCGCTTAAAAACGAACCCGTTACTTCGGCGGTGATAAAAGAAACCTGTCTGTCAACTTCGCGAAGTCCGCGGACGGCGCGTATCGCGCTCGCTATGCAGGAAAGCGAAAACCGCCTGCCTACTTCCGTATTCTCTATCGCGTTTCTATAATCCGCAACGATACCCGAAGCCGCCGTAAAAACTTCCGTTTCCGTCAGATACGCTATCGGAACTTCGCCGTAACCGTCGTAGATTCCGTAATACTTTCTGTGAAGGGGTTCTACGCCGGACGACAACGTTTCCGTAATGATTTTCGTTAAAACTTCCGCCATAACCCCACCTAAAATCAAAAAAAGTTGCAAAATCATCTTGTTAAGATGGAATTTGCAACTGGCTGTCTCTCTTTGGGACCCTGTAGTTTTGCGTCGCTGCCTTTCGACAGTTTTGCCTATAAATCGCCCTTATTCAATTATTTTCAAGAATAATTATAATCGTCCGTTTTTCGTTTGTCAAGCGTTTTTTTGCGTTTTTTAAAAAAATTATTGTTTTTTTGTTGCGCCTTATCCCAGAGCGACGTCCAAAGCCATCATTATCGCAAAACCTACCATTACGCCCCAAGTTCCAAGACTCGGATATCGCTTTGATTTCGCGTCGGGAATAAGGTCTTCCGCCACTACGAATATCATTGCGCCCGCCGCAAACGATAACAGCCACGGTTGCGCAACCGTTAATGCCGACGCAAGAAAATACCCTAAAATCGCCGCAACGGGCTCTACCGCGCCGCTACCCGTTCCGAACAGAAACGCCCTTAAATTGCTGCCCGTGGCCTTTTTAAGCGGCAACGAGACCGCCGCGCCTTCGGGAAAATTCTGTATCGCTATTCCGAACGCCAACCCGAACGCCGAAAAAAGCGCCGCTTGATTCCCGCCTGTCGCCGCACCGAAAGCAAACCCGACCGCAAGACCTTCGGGGATATTATGTATCGTGATGGCAAGAAACATTTTCAAAGGTTTTTTAAAATCGGAAACCAAACCGTTTTCGACCTTACCGCCGCGGTAAAAACGCGACACGCATTTATCCAGAAAAACGAGAAAAAAACCGCCCGAAACAAATCCGACCGCCGCGGGCACAAAACTCCAAGCCCCGTAATTCACTGCGCCTTCTATGGCGGGAATAAGCAGCGACCATACGGATGCCGCCGTCATTATTCCCGCCGCACATCCCAAAAACATAGCGTTAAGACTATCTGACACTTCTTTTTTAAAAAAGAATACCAACGCGGCGCCGAGAGTCGTTGCGACGAATATCAGCGAAAACCCCGCTACCGTGAGTAAAGTATCGTTCATATTTCTCCTTTCAGTAATAAACGTATTATTATACTATATGACGTACGCTACTTTTACGGTAACAATAAGGACTTAATTTAATATTTTACTTATTCAAATA
>ONQV01000013.1 GCA_900320065.1 uncultured Eubacteriales bacterium
CGTACGTTTTGAGAAATATGGTCTGGACGGAAGGTATCTTCGTCGCCAACGATTTCTGGCGGGGTATTAAACTCAATATAAAGCCGATGCTTTTTATCGACGATATTTTCTTCTTTCAGTTCAATGACTTTATGGGGCTTTCCCATAAAATCTATTTCCGTTCCCGCGGACTTCGCCGAAGCGAATAAATAATAATTTTCCACGGGAAGTTTTCTTTCCGTTAAAACCTGTAAAAACTTTCTGCCTACCATACCCGTCGCACCGACGACGGCCACGTTGTACTTTGTCATTTTTTCATCTCCGAGAATATAAATTTTGATTTCTTTTTTATATAGTTTAACAAACGCGGAAAAAAAAGTAAAGTTTTTTTGCGCAAAGGGCGTTTTTTATTTGATAAAAGTTTAAATTTAGTTTACTATTGTATAGGGAAAGTTTATTTTTACGTCCCGTTTTCCGCCGTTCGGCGGAGACTTCGGGCGCAAGGTGGTAAAATGGCAGGTAAAACAGGCGGTCTTATAAACAGACTTTTAATGGGCAAAGAAAAATCGGAAGGCTATGCAAGGGCGTCTCTTCCGTCTAACCGTTGGGAACTCTTTTGGGATATTTTTAAGGGCAGATTCTGGAAACTCGTTATAATCAACCTTTTGGTATTGTTATTTTTTATCCCGTTCGCGGGGTTAGGCGCGAGTTATCCTTTTGCGCAGGGGTTCGGCGTGGGGTATCAAGCGCCCGTTTCACTTATCGGCTACGAACAGCAGATAGTCTTAAACGTCAACCTCATAGCATACCTTTTGTTACCGCTTGCCGTCGTTATTGCGGCGGTCGGAGTTGCGGGCGGCGCGTACGTTTTGAGAAATATGGTCTGGACGGAAGGTATCTTCGTCGCCAACGATTTCTGGCGGGGTATTAAACTCAATATAAAGCCGATGCTTTTTATCGTTTATCGGACTTACGTATTCTCTGTTGTTTTATCTTACAAGGATAGCCATGTCGGTCGCGGATTACAGCATGGTCGTCGGTACGGGGCCCAAATGGCTTTTCGTTATCTCGAAGATTTTTGCGATTATCTTTTTGCTTTTTTATTCCGTTATGACTATGCATATGATAACGATGAGCGTTACTTACGAACTTAAATTCCGCGCGCTTTTAAAAAATTCCTTCCTGTTTACTCTGGGACTTCTTCCGCAGAATATCTTTTTTCTGCTTTTAGGATTTTTGCCGTTTTTGCTTATTATGCTCGGCGGGTTCTTTCTGCCGATAGGAATTATCATAATGCTCCTTTTCGGTTTTTCGTTATTGCTGCTTATCTGGACGAATTTCTGTCAATGGGCGTACGATAAGTTTATTAACGATAAAGTTCCGGGCGCGAAGAAGAACAGGGGTATTTACGAAAAGGTAAAAGAGTCCGATTCCGCGGCGTTGAAACAGTATCGTATTCAGGCGGCGAAATATCGCTCGAAACTCAATTCAAGACCTATTAAACCTATTACCGACGACGAACTTAAAGTCGCAGAACTTCCGACTTCGTTCAATAGGGACGATATTCTGAAACTTAACGAAAGCAAGCAGGCAATATACGAAGATCACGCCCGCTACGTCGAAGAACATAAAAACGATCCCGAATTCGCCCCCACGGAAGAAGAAGCGGAAATCGCTAAAAAACAGAAAGCGCGCGAAGACCGCATAGAAAAAGCGAAAAAAGAACTTATGAAACGCGAAAAACACAGATAACCGTTTTCCCGTATATAAAGAACATGGTCGGAGCGTAAACCGTGCGGTTTGCGTTCTTCGGCTTTAATAAGGATAAATAACCGTTGAAAGAGTAATTTTTATGATAACTGATTTTTTATTTCATATAGCCTTGATATTGTTCTCGACCAAAATGATCGGTATCTTAATGAGAAAGCTGGGGCTTCCGCAGGTGCTCGGCTTTATCGTCGCGGGAATTTTAATAGGTCCCGCGCTATGGTCGTTGATGTTCGATACGAGCGACCTTACGTTGTTCCCTATAAAAGAGAGCGAATATCTTAACGTGTTCGCGGAAGTGGGCGTGATATTCGTTATGTTCACCGCGGGGCTTGAAACTAACCTTAAAGACGTTAAAAGCACGGGCGCGGCGGCGTTTGCCGTCGCCGCCTGCGGCGTAGTGCTCCCGCTCGCCGCGGGAACGGGTATCGGCGCGCTGTTTTTGCCGAACGCAGAACACGGCGTCTTTTCATGGCTGTTTATCGGCGTTATAATGACGGCGACTTCCGTCGGCATCACCGTGGAAGTTTTAAGGGAACTCGGCAAATTGCAGACCAAAGTCGGCACGGTTATTCTTTCCGCCGCCATAATCGACGACGTGCTGGGTATTATGGTGCTTGCGGTTGTGCTTTCGCTGTCGGGCGCAAAGACTGCCGAAAATACCGTTTTGGGACTGATAAATCCGGACGGCAACGCCGTTATTTCCATACTTTGGATACTCTTGTTCTTCGTGTTTGCGATAAGTGCGGGGATATGTTTTTCAAAACTGTTCAAATACATAGAAAAAAAGACCCCGCACACGCGTAGAATACCTATTCTTTCCATAGCGCTCTGTTTCCTGTACGCGTTTATCGCCGAAAAGGTGTTCGGCGTCGCGGACATTACGGGTGCATATATCGCGGGACTCGTGCTGTCTACGAATCACGCTTCCGCGCAGTACGTCGACAGGAAAGTGTCCATCAACTCGTATACGGTTTTCGCGCCCATATTTTTCGCGAGTATCGGTATAAAGATGAGTTTCGGCGGCTTTACCGCGGAAACCTTGCTGTTTGCGGCGGTATTCACGCTCGTCGCCATCCTTACGAAGATAGCGGGGTGCGGCGGTATGGCGAAAACGTTCGGGTTTAAATGGAAGGACAGTTTAAGAACGGGCGTCGGTATGATAGCGCGCGGCGAAGTTGCGTTAATCGTTATGGAAAAGGGCATAGCGGGCGGAATTATCGACGACAAGTACAGAGCGATAGTCGTTCTTTTAGTGCTTGTAAGTTCGCTTCTTGCGCCCGTACTGTTAAAGGCGCTTTACAGACACGACGATACGCCGCCCCTTCCCACCAAAACCGAACTCGAAGAAGGGCATTTCGATTAAAAATATCTTGTTAAGGTACAATTTTGGATAAACTGTTAAAAGCGCTCGTAATGGACGGGGAAATTTCCGTTTCCGTTCTGGAAACTACCGATATGGTAAACGAGAGCATAAAAATTCATAAACTTTCGCCCGTGGCGGCGGCGGCGTTCGGAAGAGCGATGACCGCTTGTACCTTTATGGCGAGCGGGCTTAAAAGCAAGGAAGATAAACTTTACGTCAATATAAACGGCGACGGGGCTGGCGGCAGAATAACCGTTTGCGGCAACGGCGAACTGTTTATGCGGGGGTCTGTGGCAAACGGCGGCGCGGAACTTCCGTTAAAGCCTAACGGGAAACTCGACGTAGGCGGGTTCGTCGGCAAAAACGGAAGGATGACCGTCGTAAGGAGTATGGGGCTTAAAGAACCGTATTCGGGAAGCAGCGCGCTCGTTTCGGGCGAGATTGCCGAAGATTTCGCGGCGTATTACGCTTACAGCGAACAGCAACCGACGGCTATGGCGCTCGGCGTTCTTATCGGCAAAGACCGTACCTGCGTGGGCGCGGGCGGGGTGATAGCGCAAGCGATGCCGGACGCGTCGGAAAGTTCGCTCGTTAAAGCCGAAAATATAATAAAGTCTTTGTCGGACGTTTCGGCAAAAATCCGCGATATGGGGGCGGAAAAACTTTTTAAAGAGTTGTTCGGGGACGCGGAGTTCACCGAATATCATCCCGTTTATAAATGCCTTTGCGGAGAAGAATACGTTAAAGGCATACTCGTATCTCTCGGTAAAAAGGAACTCGAAGATATTATAGCAAAAGAAAAGGCGGTAAAAGTAAACTGCGAATTCTGCGGCAAAGAATACGTATTCGACGCAGACGACGTGGCGGAAATGTTTCACGTATGAAAAAAGTTGTAAATCTTAACGAAAGCGTAAACGTGTATAAAAGGCTTGCCGACGACAAAGCGGACGGGGGCGATCTTCTCGGTGCGTTGGGGCTTTATTTTACCGTGCTCAAAACCGACGAGAAAAATCTCGGCGCTATCGCCGACGTCGCCGACTGCTATGCGGATATGGGACTGCTTGAACTTTCAAACCGCTACTGGTTCAAGTTTCTTACCGTTTGTCCGAAAGATAAGCAAGGCGTCGCCTACGAAGAACTTGCCATCAACTATTTTTATCTCGACAATCTTTGGGCGGCGGGGTATTATTTTCACCTTAAAGTGGAACGGGACGGCTTTATCGCCGAAGAAGGACTGGACGAAGAAATAATCGAATTCTTTTCTTCGCCGCAGGTGAAAAAGGAAGATTATTATATCGCGTATCCCTTTAATTTAGCCGATTATTCGGGCATTATCAAAAACGCGAAGCGCGCGTTCGCCGCGGGCGACGTGCCGCGCGCTATTAACCTTTACCGCAAAGTTCCCGAAGAGTGTATGACCGAAGAAGCGGCTTCCGACTACGCGACCGCGCTGTTCCTTTACGGAAAAGACGAAGAATCCGTAGAAGCGTGCAAGGCGTCTATCGAACGCTACGGTGAGAACGTCAACGCGTTCTGCAATCTTTCTTCTTTGTATCACGCAAGAAACGACGACGATAAAGCGCGGTATTATTACGGGCGGGCGCTCGCCGCGAGAAAGGGCGATAAGGAAGAGAGTTTTAAAATCGCCGCCTGCGCCGTGGAACTCGGGGATAATATCACCGCCAAAGAGTGCCTTTCGGTAATTCTCGGCGAGCGTCCTTACGACGATATAATGAATTTCTTTTACGCGCTCGCGCTTATGAATCTCGGCGAACACGAAGCCGCCGCGGACGCGATGAATAAGACTTTAAGGATAGTGCCGACCGATCCCGTTTATCGGTTTTACGCCGAACTTTTTGAAAAGATAGTTGCGGGAAATTCCGCCACCGACGGGTTTTTGCCTTTCGAGTTCGTTAAAGCGTTGCCGAACGAAACGGAGCGCGCTTATAAAAGGGAAATAACCAAGTATATAAACGGCAAGGGACAGTTTAACGGCGATAGGGAAGAAACGCGCAAAATGCTGGAACTTGCGTTGCGCATAAACGATAAAAAGACGGCGAAATCCGCAGCGTTTTTGCTTGCTTCGACCGACAAGAATAAAGATATAATCCGTTCCGCTCTACTTGATAACGACGTGGACGACGAAATTAAAAACACGCTCGTGTATCTCTTGGTGTCGGGCGGTGAAAAACGTCCGATAAACGCGGTGCTCGGCAATTATTTTGCTTCCGTAAAGACGGGGAAAGTGGTTTTCGAGCATAAGCCGGACGGATTGCTTTATATGTCCGCTTACGCGCTTGCCGTTGCGAAAGCGGCTAGTTGGGGTATAGACGATTGCGCGAAATTAGCGTTTAATATGAATACTCTATACACCGATTACGCGGAACTCATCAGGTTCAACGGATTCGGGGCGGAAGTTATCGCCGCCGTAGGGTTTGCGCTCTGCGATTTTCCGCGGATTACGGAAGCGAAAGGCGTTTGCGCCGCGTTCGGCGTTGACAAGTCGCGGTTTGACGAAGTGGAAGAGTTTGTCGCGCACGTTAAAAAGACCGCGCACGTTAAAGCAAAGGAACGCGCGGAAAAGGCGGCTTTGCGTAAAAAGAAATCGAAAAAGGAGAAAGACCGTGATTGACATTATAAATCTCGATAATCTTTTCGATAAATACATAGAAAAATACGTTTTGGAAAACGTGGGCAAGTTAAAGCCCGAAGAAATAGAGAATAAAATTCCCGTTTTATACGAAGAATTCGGAAACGTTTCGCAAAAAGAGTTAGGGGGTAAAACACCCAACGAATTTTACCGCGATTTTTCGCCTGCGGACTTGCTCACTTGTTTACGCGAGCATATAGAAAAAGACGTGCCCGTAAGCGACTTTCTTGTCGAAGCAATAACGGCGGATAAGGACAGCGTAACGGCGGTGAAGTCTATGCTTATGGAAGAGCACGACGAGCAGTTTACCGCTTATTTAATGAATATTTTATCCGACTTGAAAGCGGAAATACCCGCGGAAAGGTATATGGAATTCGCCCTTTACGATTATCCCGAAAATATAGGCGAACTCGCCACCGAAGCGCTTGTCGAAAACGCCGACAAAGTAAAAGATATGGTGCTTAAATCTTTCGACCTTGCCGCGGAAGACAAAAAGGACAGACTTTCGGAAATTTTAGCGAGCGTTAAGGAAAAGTCCGACGACGTGTTCGATAAACTCGTCTATGAGTTCGTGAAGAATAAGAAAAAGATCCCGCTTTACGCCAACTATCTCGCAAAGTACGGCGACGAGCGTGCGATACCCTTTTTAAAGACGGCGATAGAAGGCAAGGTCAACTATCAGGAGTTTGAAGAACTTAAATTCGCCATAGAAGTTCTGGGCGGCGAATATACCGAAAAGCGCGACTTTACCGAAGACGCAATTTATAAAAAGGTCAAAGGGAACAAAAAGTAATAAAATACGGATAATCAAAGGCGACTTTCGGTCGCCTTTTTCGTTTTTAAAAGCATAAACCGAAAACGAAAACCGTATTTTTTAAAGTGAAGAATTTTACCGATACTTTAAAATTGTTTTTCGTGTTTTGCGGCGCGGTGCTCGGCGCGGGGTTTCTGTCGGGCGGCGAACTCGTCGGGTTTTTCGGCAGTCGAAGTCTTATCTGTCTGTTGATTTCCGGTACGCTGTTTTTTATGGGGTTCGCGTTTATCGGCGGGGCGCGGGATAGGTTTACGAAAGTCGCTTACCTTATAGCCGACGGCGTTTTCGCCTCGGCGATGCTTTCGGGACTGGACGAAATAGCGTGGCAAACGGGTGCGTTAAACGGCTTTCCCGCAGTTTCTCTTTTATCGCTCGTGCTGTTTCATTTTTTTCTTTCGGGGAGTATCGTAAAACTCGAAAAAGCAAACTGCGTTTTAATGCCGCTTTCGGTAGCGGCGATTTTTGCCGCCGCCGTTATAGCCGAACCCGTAACCGCACCAAATGTAAACGCGGGGGCGAAAGACGCGGTAAACGCCGTGCTTTACGCTTGTATGAATTTATTCGTCGCCCTGCCTTCCGTCAACATAGCGGCGAAAAGTAAAAAGAAGTACGCTTTGATCGCGGCGGCGCTTGTTTTTGCGGCGTTCTTCGTGGCGTTTGCATATCTTATTTTAAGGGTTTCGCCGTCAACCGCTCTGCCGCTTATAGATATGGCGCGCGGAACGCCGCTTTACGCTATTATTGTCGTCGCGGTTTTTATAGGTTCGTTTACTTCGCTGCTTTGCTATCTTTATCCGCTTAAAAGTCTGATCTCCGAAAAAACGGCTGATAAAAAACGCCGAAATCTTTACTGTTTTTTACTTTACGCACTTTTGTTTTTATTGTCGAGAGCGGGGATAACGGCGATAATAAAATACTTTTATCCGCTCGTCGGAGCGTTGGGGCTGTTTTCGATAGTAAAAAGTTTTTTCCGTATAAAAAGAAAGGGAAAAGGCGATACTATGGAAAAAAGGAGCGCGTTATGTCGAGAAAGAAAAAGACCAAAATCAAAAAACTCACCGAAGAAGAGTACGGCAACTACTTGATGGCGTTAAAAGACGAAGTTCCGCCCGCGGCGGTACGCAAATTGCAGAAAGATAAATAATAAAGTCCCGCCGAGCGGATTTTCCGCTCGGCGGGCTTGTTTTTCTATACCGCCTTTAAAATCGTTTGCGTTTATTTTCGGCAAGTAGTATAATTATTATCGAAATTTGTTTCAAGGTGGAACTATGGTAGAAATCAAGGAAGTTAAAACCAAAAAAGACCTTAAAAAATTCGCGGCGTATCCCGTGAAACTCTATAAACATTGCCCGTACTACGTTCCGTCCCTTCGCGGCGACGAACTTGCGACCTTTAATCCCAAAAAGAACTTTAATCTTCGCGGCAACGAGTGCAAGGGGTTCTTGTGCTATAAGGACGGGAAACTCGTCGGCAGGATTGCGGGGCTTATCAACCGCAAGGACAACGAACTTACGGGCAAAAAATACATAAGATTTTCCCGCCTTGACTGTATCGACGATAAAGAAGTTTTCGACGCGCTGATTTTAGCCGTGGAAAAATTCGGCAAAGATTACGGTATGGACACTATCCACGGACCGTGGGGCTTTAACGATACCGACAGGGAAGGGATGCTGACCTACGGTTTCGATAAGCGCAGTACCTACGGCACTAATTACTACTATCCGTATTTTTCCGAACGTATGCGGGAAATGGGCTTTAACGACGAGTCGAAATGGGTGGAAAAGAGTTTCACCGTGCCCGATACGCCTTACGAGCGTATAACTTCTATTTGCGAAAAGTTAAAAAAGCGTTTGAACGTGTTTGAAGCGTTCGACAGATATTCCGTTAAACAGGTCGTTAAAAAGTACGGCGACGAGTTCTTTAAGACGATGAACGACGCGTATTCGCACCTTGACGGCTACGTTCCGATAGAAGGAGACGCGCAGAAGAACGTCTTAAAGCAGTTCGCGACGATAATAAACCCAAGATATTCGAGCATACTGATAGACGGCGAAGGTAAGGTGGCGGCGTTCGGGATAGTTTTGCCGTCGATTGCGGACGCGCTTATCAAAAGCCGCGGGAAACTGTTCCCGACGGGCTTTATCAGAGTGCTTAAATCCATCAAAAAACCGAAAGAACTCGAAATGGCGCTTATCGGCGTAAAGTCCGAATATAAGAATACGGGCATAAATTCCGTTCTGATTTCGAGAATAATGAAAAACGTTATAGACGACAAGATAGAACGTGTGGAATCCAACGTAATGTTAGAGAATAACTATAATATTCAAAATCAATGGAAGTTTGCGGAAAGCGAGATAATAAAGCGCCGCCAGACCTACGTTAAGGAAATAAACATATAAAAATAGCGATTTATAAGGTTTTCTTCGCCCCGCGTTAAGCGGGGCGCTTTTTATTACCGAAATATCCCCCTAAAATCCTTGAAAAATCCGATATAATATGTTATACTTTATAAGTATAATTTTAAATATGCGCTTAAAATAAAAGCGCAAAGGCTTTACTATGAACAGAACTCTACTTAAAACTATTTTCACTTCTCCCGAAACGTTTGCGGGGAAATCCGTAACCGTCTGCGGCTGGGCGAGAACGCTCCGCGACAGCAAGTCCTTCGGATTTATCGAGTTAAACGATGGTTCGTACTTTAAAAACTGCCAGATAGTTATGGAACGCGACAAACTCGCAAACTACGACGAAATTGCTAAAAGTAACGTCGGCGCGTGCTTTAAGGTTACGGGCAAACTTGTTTTAACGCCCGACAGGGGACAACCCTTCGAGATAAACGCCGAAAGCATAGAAATTTTAGGCGCTTCCACGCCCGACTTTCCTATGCAGAAAAAACGCCACTCTTTGGAATTTTTGCGAACTCTGCCGCATCTTCGCCCGCGTACCAACACTTTTAACGCGGTATTTAAGATAAGAAGCGAAGCGGCTTTCGCTATCCACAAGTTCTTTAACGAACGCGGGTTCGTGTACGTTCACACGCCGATTATAACGGGTAGCGACTGCGAAGGCGCCGGCGCTATGTTTCAGGTAACGACCTTAGACCTTGACAACGTGCCGAAAATAGACGGCAAGACCGACTACACCAAGGACTTTTTCGGAAGTAAAGTTTCGCTTACGGTTTCGGGCCAACTCGACGTCGAAAACTTTGCGTTCGCGTACGGCAACGTATATACTTTCGGACCGACTTTCCGTGCCGAACACTCCAACACCGTTCGCCACGCCGCGGAATTCTGGATGATAGAACCCGAAATGGCGTTCGCGGATCTTAAAGGCGATATGGACTGCGCCGAAGATATGGTAAAGTTCATAATATCCTACGTTATGGATACCTGCGCGGAAGAACTTGCCTTCCTTAATAAATTCGTGGACACGGGTTTAATCGAACGGCTTAACGTCGTTAAAAACAACACTTTCGCACGGCTTACCTATACCGAAGCGATAAAAATTTTGGAAAAGGTCAAGGACAGGTTCGACGCGCCCGTGTACTGGGGGGTTGACCTTCAAAGCGAACACGAACGGTATATAACCGAAGAAGTTTATAAAAAACCGGTGTTTCTGACCGACTACCCGAAGGAAATAAAAGCCTTCTATATGCGCCTTAACGACGACGGCAAGACCGTCGCGGCGAGCGACCTTTTAGTGCCGGGGATCGGCGAACTCGTCGGCGGCAGTCAGAGAGAAGAGCGCGAAGACGTTTTGCGCGCCCGTATGAAAGAGTGCGGTTTAAAAGAAGAAGACTACTCGTACTATCTCGATTTAAGAAAATACGGCGGGGCGGTGCATTCGGGCTTCGGCTTGGGGTTCGAGCGCATGGTAATGTATCTCACGGGTATAGCGAATATCCGCGACGTGCTGCCTTTCCCGAGAACTTTCGGTTCTCTTTAATCGAAACATAAAAGGAGACGGAATATAAATATGAAAATACTCATAGACGCTTTCGGCGGGGACAATTCTCCGCAGGACGTTATAGCGGGTACGGTCGCGGCGGTCAAGGCGAAAAAGGGATTTACGGCGGTACTCGTCGGGAATAAGGAACTTTTAGACGTTCACCTTTCGCGCTACGGCTATCCGCAGGACAGAATAGAGATTTTAGACGCCAAGCAGGTTATAACCTGCGAAGAAGAACCGACCGTCGGTATAAGGACAAAGCCCGACAGCACCGTTTGCAAGGCGTTTAAGGAACTCAAAGACAACGAAGAAGCCAAGGCTTTCGTGTCGGCGGGTTCTACCGGTGCGGTGCTTGTCGGCGCTACCCTTAAACTCGGCAGAATAAAGGGTGTGGCGCGTCCCGCGCTCTGTCCCGTTATTCCCACGCTTAACGGTAAAAACGTATTGCTTATAGACTCGGGCGCGAACGCCGATTGCAAGGCGATAAACCTTTGTCAGTTCGCGGTGATGGGCACGGTGTACGCAAAGGCTATGGGGGTAGAAAGCCCGAAAGTGGCGCTTCTTTCCAACGGTACGGAAGACGAAAAGGGAAACGCTCTTTGCCACGAAGTTTTCCCGATGCTTCAAAGTATGAAAGGCATAAACTTTATCGGCAATATGGAAGCGCGCGATATTTTATCGGGCGAAGCGGACGTAGTGGTCGCCGACGGGTTTTCGGGTAATATCGCGCTCAAAAGTATGGAAGGCGCGGTAAAAACTGTGATGTACGCGGTTAAAGACGCGGTTTACGGTTCGCTTTCGGGAAAACTCGGCGGGTTGTTCCTTAAAAGGCGGCTTAAAAAACTGAAAGAAAAATTCGATTACAACAAACGGGGCGGCGCGCTGTTTATCGGCGTGAATAAGCCAGTTATAAAAGCGCACGGTTCGGCTAAAAAAGAGACGTTTAAAAATACCGTTCTGCAAGCGGTAAGTTACGCCGAATTCGATTTGGCGGACAAAATCACCGCCGCGCTCATAGAGAGCGGAGTTGCGAGCGCTAAATGATTTTCGATATAGACGGCATCGAAAACAGAATAGGTTATTCGTTCAAGGATAAAATGCTTTTGAGAAAGTGTTTTACTCACTCTTCCTACGCGCACGAACACGGCACGGAAGACAACGAACTGTTGGAGTTTTTCGGCGACGCCGTAATCGAATTTATCGTTACCGAGTACCTTTACAAAAACTCGGCGGGCGACGAAGGCAAACTCACCGTAAAGCGCGCGGGGGTAGTGAGCCGCGAACCGCTTCTTAAAGCGGTCAACGAGTTGGGACTTTCCGATTTTATGTTGCTCGGTAAAGGACAGAGCAGAAGCGCGCACTCGGACGAAAAACTTTTTTCCAGCGTGTACGAAGCGCTGGTCGCGGGCATCTATTTGGACGGGGGGATTGCCGCCGCTAAAAAATTCGTCAAAGACACGATAATAAAGGACTTCGACTTTAAGGAACGGGCGGCTCGCAGGGAAATGCGTTGCGAGAGCAAGAACGAGTTTCAGGAATACGTCCAAAAGAGAAAACTCGGCAGCGTTTCTTATCAGACGCTCGGTAAAATCGGTCCCGACCATAAGCCCGAATTCCGCGTGGCGGCGCTACTTAACGGCGCGGTAGTCGCGGAAGGCAAGGGCAGTACCAAACGGCTTGCGGAATCCGCCGCGGCGAAAGTGGCGGTAGAAAGACTTAAAAAAGACGGAAAGAGAACAACGGCAGGTAGAAAATGAATTTTGAAAAGGTAGAACTTTACGGCTTCAAATCGTTCGCAGATAAAGCCGAAATCAAATTCGGCAACGGCATAACGGGGATTGTCGGACCTAACGGTTGCGGCAAATCCAACGTCGCGGACGCTATACGCTGGGTGCTCGGCGAGCAGTCGGCAAAGTCGCTTCGCGGTTCGAGTATGCAGGACGTGATTTTTGCGGGAACGCAAAACCGCAAATCCCTTTCGTATTGCGAAGTGTCCTTGTTTTTCGACAACACGAAAAGGATCTTCGATCTGGATTTTAACGAAGTCATCATCACGCGCAAACTGTACAGAAGCGGCGAAAGCGAATACTTTATCAACAAACAGCCGTCAAGACTTAAAGATATAGTCGACCTTCTGCACGAGTGCGGCATAGGTAAAGAAGGCTATACCATAATCGGGCAGGGCAAGGTCGAAGAAATTATGTCCGCAAAACCCGAAGACCGCCGTATGATATTCGAAGAAGCGACGGGGATTGCCAAATTCAAGTCGAGAAAGGTGGAGTCTGAAAGAAAGTTAGAGCGTACCCGCGAAAATATAGTGCGCTATATCGATATTCTTTCGGAAATCGAAAACAGGTTAGAACCGCTTGAACGGCAGGCGGAAAAAGCCAAGGAATTCAACGAACTGTCCGAACAACTTAAATTTCACGAAATAAACACCTATATCGCAAAAGTGGACGGCGTCGCCGTCGCCAAGGGCAGAATAAACGACAGAATAAACGGTATCGACGAAGAAACCGATATAAAGAAGAAAGACCTTGACCGCGCGCAGGCGGAAAACGAAAGGATACTTAACGATATCGACGGCGCGGACTTGAAACTTAAAAAACTCAACGACGAACTCGCCGACCGCCGAGTCGGTATGGAAAAGTCTTCGGGCGCTAAACAACTGTTTGAACAGAGAATTTCATATCTTAACAATCAGATAGAGCGTTCGTTAAAGGAGATCGAAGACAGCCGCGCCACTATCGCCGAGTGCGACGAGGCGTATATTAAAGCCGACGAAGAATATAAGGCCGCCGATAAGGAACTAAAAGAACTTTCGACCAAGGCGGAAAATTTAAGCAAAAGGCTACTCGGTCTTTCCGAAAAACTTGCGCTAGGCGAAGAACTCGCGCAGAGCAACCAGCAGAAGATAATAAAATCCATAGAATCGCTTTCGGACTTCAAGTTGAATAAGGGCGCGATAGGCATAGAACGCGCGAATTTAAACGAAAAACTTAAAGAACTTTCGGCGAGGGGCGACGAACTTTCGGCGCGCCGAGAAGGGGTGTTTTCAGATAAGGAAAAAACCGATAAGAGAATAGACGAACTCGACCGTTCGGTATTCGATTATAAGAACAGAATAGCCGAAAAGGAAGACGAAGTAAAAGAAGGCAACGAAAAGTCCGCCGCCATCGACAACGATATATTCAAACTCAATTCGCTTATATCAACGCTCGTAACCCGCGAAAACTTTTACCGCGATATGAAAGAACGGTACGAAGGTTACGCGCCCGCGGTCAAACTTTTAATGGGCGAAGCGAAGAAAAATCCCGCCGTTAAAAGTCGTGTTAAAGGCGTTGTTGCGGAACTTATAAAGTCGGACAAAAAGTTCGATATAGCGCTTGAAACGGCGTTGGGGAATAGCGCGCAGAACGTCGTTACCGCAGACACCGAAGACGCTAAATATTTAATCGAATACTTAAAGACGAACAGGCTCGGCAGGGTAACGTTTTTGCCCGTGTCTTCGGTAAAACCGAGAGTGAAAAGCGCGGAAGTCGTCCGTGCTATGGGCGAGCGCGGGGCTTTGGGCGTTGCGGACGAAATAGTGGCATACGACAGAGAATTCGAGAACGTTATTTCTAATCTTCTCGGCAACACGCTTATCGTCGATACGCTCGCAAACGCCACCGCGATAGCGAATAAATACCGTTTTGCGTTCAAAATGGTAACGCTTGACGGCGACGTGTTCTCGACGCAGGGCGCGATGACCGGCGGTTCGAGAAGACCGGACGCACAAGGAATACTCTCTTCCGACAGAAAGATAGAAGAAAACGCCGAGCAACTTAAAACGAGCCGTGAAAAGATGGACGCTTTGAAAGCCGAAAAGGCAAAGACCGAAGCGGCGCGCGACAAGCATTTTTCCGAACTTGAAATTTTGAACGACGCGTATAACGGCGCTAGGCAGGAACTTATGGTCGAACGCGAAAAGCAGTCGGCGTTTGAAAAGACGCTTTCGGAGATAGACCGCGAAGCGGAAAGCGTTGCCGATATGCTGGAAGGCGTTACGGCAAGGCTTAACGAGATAGAAAGGTCGTACCTTGCGGTGTCGAGCGGCGGCGCAAAATCCGAACAGGAAAAGGAAGCCGCTATGCAAAGCGCTTCGAAGCAGCAGGCGGAATACGACGCGTTGCGAAAGGAACGCGACGAAATAAGTATGCAAAGCACCGAAATTCAGGTCGCCGTTACCGAAAAGAAGGGTAGGATTGCCACTCTTTCGGACGAAATGAAACGGCTTAAAGTCATGGGGGACGACGCGCAGGAAACCATAAAATCTTTGACCGCAAGCATTGAAGGCGCGAAAGGTATTATAGAAGAATTAAAGCGCGAAGAAGAAAAAGTCGCGCTCACCAAGGAAGAACAGGACAAAGTCAACGCGCTCCGCGCCGAGATAGAAAATATAGAGATATATAAGAGCGGGCTTCGCGATAAAATGAATAAGAACGCCGAACTTCGCGAAAGCCTTACGAATTTACTTACCGAACTTTCGGAGAGAAAGCACGCGGAAGAGATAGCGCTCGCGAAAATCGATTCCGACCTTGAATATATGGGTCAGAGTATAGCGGAAGACTATCAACTTGACTATAATTCCGCGCTCGCGTTCAAGGAAGAAGGATACGACGGTTCGGAAGGCGAAAAAGAGATAAACAGACTGCGCAGAAAGCGCGCGTCGCTCGGCGCGATAAACGCCACCGCAATAGACGATTGCAAGATGCTTAAAGAACGGTACGAAGAGATGACCACCCAAAAGGAAGACCTTGAAAAAGCGGAGAGCGACTTAAAAGAAGCGATAGACAAGATAAAGAGCGAAATGCTCGCGCAGTTCGACGAAGGGTTCAATAAGATAAACGAAAACTTCCAGAAGATATTTAAGGAACTGTTCGGCGGCGGCAGAGCGATGCTTGAAATGGACTATTCGCAGGTCGAAGACAGGTTGGAAGCGGGCGTCGAGATAATCGCCGAGCCCCCGGGGAAAAAACTTCAAAAACTTTCCCTTTTATCGGGCGGAGAAAAGGCGCTTACCGCAATAGCAATACTGTTCTCGATTTTAAGACTTCGTCCGATGCCTTTCTGCGTGCTGGACGAAATCGAAGCGGCGCTCGACGAAGCGAACGTCGACCGTTTTGCGAGATACCTTAAAAAATTCTCGGAAGAAACGCAGTTTATCGTAATCACGCACAGAAAGCCGACGATGGAACTTGCGGACGCACTTTTCGGCGTTACCATGCAGGAAAAAGGCGTGTCAAAAATGGTTTCCGTCAAACTTGCCGACGTTGAGAATATCGAAAGCGGCGCACAGTTTCAGTAAACTGTAAATAAGGGTAATTATGGGATTATTCGGGAAATTAAAAGCCGCTCTTTCTAAGACCAAGGACGGCATAGCAAAAAAATTGACTTCACTCTTTTCAAAGGATAAAATCGGCGAAGAGTTTTACGAAGAGTTGGAAGATATTTTGATATCTTCCGACGTTTCGGTAAAGACCGCTATGGAAATAGTGGACGAAATCCGCGATACCGCTATAAAGGAAAAGTGTCGCGATAAAGACTACGTCGTAAGTCTTTTAAAGAAAGAACTTTTTGAAACGCTTGACTATGCCGAGCCGATTGAGTTCACGCCGCCCGTCGCCATAATGGTAGTGGGCGTAAACGGCGTGGGCAAGACCACCACTATCGGGAAACTCGCCAACAAATTCATTAAAGAAGGAAAATCGGTTACAATCGCCGCCGCGGACACCTTCCGCGCCGCCGCGGTCGACCAACTTTCGGTATGGGCGGACAGGGCGAAAGTGAGAATAGTGAAAAGCGACGAAGGCGCGGACGCTTCCGCAGTCGTGTTCGACGCGGTTACGAGCGCGAAAGCCAAAAAGACGGATGTGCTTATAATAGACACCGCGGGCAGACTTCACGTTAAGGCGAACTTAATGGAAGAACTGAAAAAAATGGACAGAGTGTTAAAGCGGGAGTACGACGGGGCGAAGATAATAAAACTTATCGTTTTAGACGCGACGACGGGGCAGAACGCTTATAACCAAGTGGAAACCTTTAATCAGGCGGTCGGTATCGACGGCATAATTTTAACGAAGTTAGACGGTACGGCGAAAGGCGGGTTTATAATTTCCCTTTCCTACGAGTTGGAAGTGCCGGTGTGTTTCGTCGGCACGGGCGAAAAGATAGACGACATCGAAGATTTTAACGCGCAGGAGTTTGTCGACGCACTTTTCTGATAAAAATTCAAAAAACAAAACCCCCTTTGATTTCAAAGGGGGTAAGTTATTTTTAGAAATCTTTTATTCCAAGCAAATAATCGGAAGTAGTGTTAAGAATTTTAGTTAAAATTATTACCATTTCAATATCGGGAAGTGTCGCTCCGCGTTCCCATTTACTTACACAAGATTGTTTTACTTTACAAAGGTCGGCTAATTCTTTTTGTGTTAGCCCGTTTTCCTTTCTTAATTCTTGTATGCGGTTTTTAATCACATTATTCATATTAAAAGTATAGTCCTATCAAGAATAATTTATTATAAATAGTCTTGTTATAAATAGTCTTGACAGGACTATTTTGTTAATGTTATAATGTAAAAAATCAAATTAAGTAACCAAAGGAGAAAAAATGAGAAAGTTTAGCAGTAGTTTTATGGCTTTGTTGGTCGTGCTTTGTTGTGTCTGTTTTATGGCGTGCGGTGGTATAGAAGGCACATATAAATTTAGCAGTATGACGATAGATGGCGTTACTATAAATGCGGGAGAGAAGTATAATGGAATTATTGTGGATGAAGATTTTGTTATTCTTAAACTCGAAAAAAATGGAACATATGAATTAAGCGGTATGGGAGAAACGGAAACGGGCGTATGGGGAGCAAGTGATAACGGATACGCTTTTGTCGAAGAAGATGGAACAAAAACGAGTTTTGCAGTAAACGGTAATATTATAACTGTTTTAATGGATGGTGGCGTTATTGTTCTAAAAAAATAGTGTTAGTTTTATAAAACAAAGTTAATTGTTAAACGGGGCATAATAAAATGCTCCGTTTAATTTTTTAGGATTAATTTAAATGTTAGGCTAAAACACTTGACAGTCGTCGGGTTTTCGTGTAAAATATTCAAGTGTAAAACAAAATTGATTTACATACACAAACGAAGGAACGGCGGATATGGAAAACGATATTCTTTTCGTACAACTGTTCGATATCTATAAGGGGCTTTTGACCGAATATCAACGAGAACTCTTTTCTATGCGCTATTATATGGATTTTTCCTTTTCGGAAATCGCGCTGGAAACGGGCGCGACGCGGCAGAGTGCTGCGGGCGGTATAAAAAAGATAAAAGACAAACTTTTAGAGTACGAAAGCGTTTTAAATCTTAAAGAAAAGTACGACGCCATAGGGGAATTTGCCGAAAGGCTTTCGCCCGAAGATAAAAAGGCGCTTAACGACATTTTAGGTAGATAATGGGGTTATTTTCAGGACTTTCGGAAAAACTTAATCATATATTCAGTAAACTGACGAAAAAAGGGCGGCTTACCGAACTTGAAATCAAGACCGCTATGCGTGAAGTGCGCGTCGCGCTGTTAGAGGCGGACGTCAATATCGGCGTAGTCAAGGACTTTGTAAACAAGGTTTCGGAGCGCGCCGTCGGGCAGGAAATTTTAAAGAGTTTAAGCCCTACGGAGCAAGTTATAAAGATAGTCAACGAAGAACTTATCGCGTTGATGGGTTCAACAAACGCTAAACTCGCGATAGCGGCAAATCCGCCCACGGTCATAATGATGGCGGGGCTTCAAGGCGCAGGCAAAACGACGCTCGTCGGAAAGTTGGGGCTGTATCTTAAAAAGCAAGGCAAAAAGCCGTTGTTCGTGGCGTGCGACGTATATCGTCCCGCGGCAATAAACCAACTTAAAATAGTGGGCGAAAAGGCGGGGTGCACCGTCTTCGAAAAGGGGCAGGGAAACCCCGTAAAAATCGCGAAAGACGGCGTTGCTTACGCCAAATCGTACGGATTCGATACAGTTATAATCGATACCGCAGGGCGTTTGCAGATAGACGAAACGCTTATGCGCGAACTCGAAGATATAAAGCGCGAAGTAAATCCCGATGAAATCCTTTTGGTTATAGACGCTATGACGGGGCAGGTCGCGGTGGAAGTGGCGGACACCTTTAATAAGCGGCTGGAAGTTACGGGGCTCGTGCTTTCTAAACTCGACGGCGACACGCGCGGCGGCGCGACGCTTTCCGTCAAGGCGGTTACGGGTAAACCTATAAAATTCTGTTCGGTGGGCGAAAAACTCGGCGATTTAGAACCGTTCTATCCCGACCGTATGGCGAACCGTATTCTCGGTATGGGCGACGTTTTGACCCTTATAGAAAAGGCGCAGGAAGCGATCACAGAAGAAGACGCCAAAAAAATGGAGAAAAAGTTAAAGGAAAATTCCTTTACTTTGGACGATTATCTCACGCAGTTCGAGACGATGAAAAAAATGGGCGGGATAAAGGACGTTCTTTCCATGATGCCGAATATGGGTATGGGCGGCAAGCTTAAGGTTAGAGAAGAAGATATCGACGAAAAGAAAATGGCGTCTATGAAAGCGGTTATTCAGTCCATGACCTTAAAAGAACGGCAGAATCCGAACATAATAAATTCTTCCCGCAAGCAGCGTATCGCGAAAGGCAGCGGCACGAGCGTGCAGGAAGTAAACAGGGTCTTAAAACAATTCGAGCAGACCAAGCAACTTATGAAACAGATGAGAAATAATAAGGCGTTCAAATTTTAACGCGAAAAGGAGAATATAAAAATGGCAGTAAAAATGAGATTGACTAGACTAGGCGACAAAAAATCCCCCTTCTACCGTATCGTAATTACGGACAGCAGAAACGCGCGCGACGGCGCTTACGTCGACAAAGTCGGTTATTATAACCCCATCGCGAATCCCGCGGAAGTCGTTATCGACAAGGAAAAGGCGCAGAAATGGCTTAAAAACGGCGTTCAGCCGACCGCGACCGTCAAAAATCTTTTGATAAACCAAGGCATTATCGAAAAACCCGCTAAACTTTCCCCGTCCAAAACCAAGGTTCGCAAATCCAAAAAGTAAGCGGATAAGGGGTAAGGACTATGATAGAACTTATTAAATTCGTGGTCGAAACCTTTGCCGAAAATAAGGACGCTATCGTGTACGACGTCGTCGAAGACGGCAGAAACGTTACTATCACGGTAACGCTCGATCCTTCCGATATGGGCAAGGTTATCGGCAGACAGGGAAAAATCGCAAAAGCGCTCCGCACTCTCGTGAGAGCGGGTTCGTTAAAAGAAAATAAAAAGTACAATATTGAAATTCGTGAAAAAATCGCGGAATAACCGTTAACGGCGTTTCGCAGTCAGAATTTTTTTATGAACGAGACTTTTAAGATAGGTCTTATAACAAAACCGCACGGGATAAAGGGCGAGATGCGCGTCACACCGCTCACCGACGACCCCGCGCGGTTTAAAAGACTTAAAAAAGTAATAATAAAAGACAGAATTTACGGCGTATGCGGCGCGCGCGTAGCGCCGGACGCCGTTTATTTGTCGCTTACGGGCATTACCGACAGGAACGCCGCGGAAATCTTACGCGGCGAGTTTTTGCTTGTAAGTCGGGACGACGCCGTGCCGCTCGAAGAAAATTCCTATTTTATAGCCGATATTATAGGCTGTAAAATCGTAACCGAAAAGGGCGAATATCTCGGCGAAGTCAGGGAAGTAACTTCCGCTAAAACCGACTATTTTACCGCGGTAAGCGCAGACGGCAAAATTTTGCGTTTTCCGTTCTTAAAAGATATGCTGATAAAAGTGGATATTGCCGCCAAGACCATTACCGTAAAAGAAAAACGTTTCAAGGAGATTTGCGTGTATGAGAATTGATATTTTAACGCTTTTTCCCGAAATGTTCGCGCCCTTAAAAGAAAGCGTTATCGGCAGGGCGCTAAATAGCGGCAAAGCGGAAATAGTTATAACCGATATACGCGATTATACTCTCGACAAGCATAAAAAATGCGACGACACGCCTTTCGGCGGCGGCGCAGGGATGGTTATGACCGCGCAACCTATCGCTTCCGCGATAGATGCGTTAGACCCCGAACACAAGGCAAGGCGCGTTTATCTTTCGCCGAAAGGCAGAAAGTTCTGTCAGGCGGTAGTTAAAGAGTACGCCGCTTTGGATAGGATTTTGCTTTTATGCGGGCATTACGAAGGCGTTGACCAGCGCGTAATAGACCTTTTTATAGACGAAGAACTGTCTATCGGCGATTACGTCTTAACGGGCGGCGAAATACCTGCGATGGCTGTAACCGACGCCGTTATGCGGTACGTTGACGGTGTTATAAACGGAGATTCCCTTTTGCAGGAAAGTTTTTCCGACGGTATGCTCGAATACCCGCATTACACAAAGCCGCGTGAGTTTATGGGACTTACCGTGCCCGAAGTTTTAATTTCAGGAAATCACGAAAAGATAGACGAGTGGCGCAAAGAACAGTCCGAAAAAATCACCGCGAAAAACCGCCCCGATTTATTGAAAGGGGATAAACGATGAAACATTTACAATGGTTCCCGGGGCATATGACCGCCGCCATGCGTATGATGGAAGAAAACCTTAAAGCGGTGGACGGGGTTATGATAATCCTTGACGGCAGAGCGCCGTTTTCTTCTATTAACCGTAAACTTGACGGGCTTTTTAAGGACAAAAAAGTTTTATACGTTTTAAATAAGTGCGACCTTGTGGAAGTTAAAGACGTTAAATATGCCGTAAATAAGTTCCGCGAAGAAGGCAGGGCGGCGGTCGCCGTTTCGGCACTCGATAAGCGCACGGTGGACGCGCTTTACGACGCCGTATTCGCACTTTTTAAGGACAAAATCGAGCGGAATAAACAAAAGGGGTTGTTCCGTCCTATGCGCGTGATGGTCGCGGGTATTCCGAATACGGGCAAGTCGACGATAATAAACGCGCTGTCGGGCGGCAAAAAGACGCAGACGGGCAACAAGGCGGGTGTTACGCGCGGCAAACAGTGGGTAAGACTAAAAGAGTTGGAACTTTTAGATACACCCGGGACTATGCCCCCCGCTTTCGACGACCAACAAGCCGCCAAGCGCCTTGCGTATATCGGCAGTATGAACGACGCGAATATCGACTTTACCGACCTTGCCGCAGAACTGTTACAGGAACTTTGCGTCAAATATTCCGACCTGTTAAAGGCACGTTACGGCATAGAAGAAGGTAGCGATACCCTCGATATGTTTAACTCTGTATGCGTTAAACGGGGTTTTTTATTAAAAGGCGGAGAATACGATTACGAGCGCGCGGCGACGGCTGTCATAGACGATTTCAGAAAGGGCAGAATAGGCAAAATCTTTTTGGACTGAAAATGAACGTTGATAATTTGGAATACGAAAGAAAATATATCGCTATGGGCAAAAAACTCGTTGCGGGCGTTGACGAAGTGGGCAGGGGCCCGCTTGCGGGTCCCGTGGTGTGCGCGGCGGTGATTATGCCGATGGACGATATTATAGAAGGAGTAACGGACAGTAAAAAACTTACCGCAAAACGAAGGGAAGAACTTGCCGCCGTTATAAATGAAAAAGCCGTGGCGCTGTCCGTCTTTTCCGTTTCGGAAACGGAAATCGACGAGATAAATATTTTGCAAGCGGTAAAAAAATGTATGACGGGCGCGGTGAACGGGCTGTCGGTAAAGCCCGATATAGTGCTGGCGGACGGGCTCGATATAGGACTTCCGTTCGATACGGAATATATCGTTAAAGGCGACTTTAAAAGTTATACGATAGGTTGCGCTTCGATAGTCGCGAAAGTGTATAGGGATAACCTTATGACCGAATACGCCGTAAAGTTCCCCGAATACGGGTTCGCGAAACACAAGGGTTACGGTACGAAAGCGCATATAGACAAAATCAAGGAGTGTGGACCGTGCAGTTTGCACAGAAGAACTTTTATAAAAAACTTCTGGGGAAAGTAGGCGAAGATAAAGCCGTTTCGTTCTTAAAAAAACAGGGGTTTAAAATCACGGAACGGAATTATAAAAACGCCTTCGGCGAGATAGATATAATCGCAAAGGACGGCGAATACACCGTGTTTATCGAAGTCAAAACCAGAACGAGCGACGCGTTCGGGTTTCCAAGCGAAGCGGTGGATTTTCGTAAACGGCAAAAATACGGAAGGATAGCGCAAGCGTATCTTGCGGGCAAAGGGCTATCGGACGCCGCGTGCAGATTCGACGTCGTGGAGATAGAAGACGGAAAAATAAATCACACGAAAGACGCGTTTTCGTTATAATTTTAGTTGAAAAACGCTTGACGGGGCGGCGGTTTTGTGGTATATTATATAGGCTTGCGGGCGTTCCGCTTGGATTTTTTTGTTTTTGATTGCCAATGAACGTCAAGTAATTAAAAGGAGAAATGAGCAAAATGAGTAAGATTATCGACGCGATAAATCAGGAAAACCTTAAAGACAGCGTGCCGCAGTTTTCAGTCGGCGACACCGTTAAGGTAATGGTAAAGGTCATTGAAGGCGACAGAGAAAGATTACAGGCGTTCGAAGGCGTAGTCATCGCCAAAAAACACGGCGGAATTTCCGAAACGTTTACCGTAAGACGTTTGTCTTTCGGCGTGGGCGTGGAAAAAACCTTCCCGATCCACTCGCCGAAGGTTGCCGACATCCAAGTCGTAAGACGCGGCAAGACAAGACGCGCTAAACTTTACTATCTCCGTGCGAGAACGGGTAAAGCGGCAAAAGTCAAAGAAATCGCCAAATAAGTTAATAAAGATTCTATCGCACACCGCGCATATATCAGCGCGGTGTTTCGTTTATTTTTTTCGACTTTTTTATACGCGGTATAAACGATTTTTAGCCTAAAAGCGTTTACAATTAAGGGAAAATATTATATAATGTTTTAAATTGCCTTTAAAATAGCAAAAATCAGGTAACAGTTTCAACAATAAAATGATAGCGAAAATTCAGAGTTATACCCTATACGGATTAAACGGGATTCCCGTAGAAGTGGAAGTGGACGTAAACAACGGACTTCCCGCTTTCGATATAGTGGGACTCGGCGACGCCGCCGTGAAGGAATCCAAAGAGCGGGTTCGTTCCGCGGTCAAAAATTCGGGAAGAATTATCCCGCCGAAAAAAATTACTGCGAATTTTGCGCCCGCTTTTATCAAAAAAAGCGGTTCGGCTTTCGATTTGGCACTCGCCGTCGGCGTGCTTTGCGCGACGGGACAACTTGTGGCAGGTGTCGGCAAAACGGTGTTTTTAGGCGAACTTTCGCTCGACGGTTCGGTAAAAAAGGTCGTCGGGGTTCTGCCTATCCTTATCGCCGCGATAGCGGACGGATATAAAACTTTTATAATACCGAAGGAAAACGCAAAGGAAGCGTCTTTCGTTTCGGGGGCGGAAATCTATGCGGCGGAAAGTCTTTCGGCGGTCATAGACCATTTATCGGGCTTAAATCCGCTCGAAAAGGTTCTTCCCGCGCCGCGTAACCTTTGCGGCACGCCGAACAGTTACGACAGCGATATGGCGTTCGTAAAGGGGCAGGCGGTCGCGAAACGGGCTTTGGAAGTTGCGGTTTCTGGCGGACACAACATACTGTTCGTCGGCGCGCCGGGGACGGGCAAAACTATGCTCGCAAAGTGTATTCCTTCCATTATGCCCGATATGTCTTTTGAAGAAGCCATCGAAACGACCAAGATATATTCGGTCGCGGGGCTTTTGGATAACGAAGGGATAGTGAATTTAAGACCCTTCCGTTCCCCGCATCATACGGCGACCAGCGTCGCTTTGACGGGCGGTGGAACGAGTCTGCGCCCGGGGGAAATAAGCCTTGCGCACAACGGCGTGCTGTTTTTAGACGAAATGCCGGAGTATAGCCGCGCGACTTTGGAAGCGTTGCGTCAGCCCTTGGAAGACGGCGTTATTTCCGTTTCACGCGCGTCGGGCACGGTGAAATATCCCGCGAATTTTATTCTTTGCGGCAGTATGAATCCCTGTCCTTGCGGCAATTACGGTTCGGAAAGTAAAGAGTGTACCTGTACTCCCGCGCAGATTGCGAAGTATAAAGCCAGAATTTCAGGGCCGTTACTCGACAGAATCGATATTAAAATCGACGTTGACGAAGTAAAATATTCCGAACTTACAGATAAAGCGCAGGGGGAATCCAGCGCGGATATCCGTAAGAGAGTGAACCGCACGCGGAAAATTCAGGCGGAAAGGTTTAAAAACGACGGGATATCCGTCAACGCCGATATGCGGGAAAAACATATCGCCAAATACTGCGTTTTATCCCGTGAGTGCGAGAATATTCTTAAAAACGCATACGAAAATTTGCATTTGTCGCCGAGAGCCAGAAGCCGCATTATAAAGGTGGCGCGGACTATCGCGGATATGGATCTTTACGACGATATTCTGCCAAAGCATCTTTTGGAAGCGATAAATTACAGAAACGGCTGATATGAAGTATAACGAAAGAGAACTGCTTATAATCTGGCTTGACAGTTTTAAGGATATAGAATACAAACATAAGCGCGCGCTTTACGACCTTCTTTCGGGCAAGTCCGACTTAAAACGCAATATAGAATCAAACGCCCGCGAAATTTCGGGCGCAATAGGAGAAACGGGGTATAACGCGCTCGTTTCTTCCGCGAATTCGGACTATCTTAAAGACACTGTGGCGCGCCTTGCAAACGCCGGCGAACGGGCTGTAACGATGGCGTCCGACGATTATCCCGACAGCCTTAAAGAGATACCCGAACCGCCGCTTGCGCTTTATTGCCGCGGCAACGTAGGACTTTTGCACGAAAACCTTTTCGGCGTGGTGGGCAGCAGAAAAAGTATTCCGCTCTCACTTTCGCTTGCAAAGGAATTTTCGGGCGAACTGGTAAAAAACGGTTTTACTCTCGTGACGGGTACGGCGGAAGGCGTGGACTCGGAAGTTATTAAGGCGGCGCTATCCGTCGGAAAAATCATTTCCGTCGCCGCTAGCGGGCTTGACAATATCTATCCCGCGGAAAATACCGCGCTTATCGAAAAAGCGGCGAAAAACGGGCTGGTTATTTCCGAACAACGGGAATACGTAAAGCCGATGCCGTATATGTTCCCCGTAAGGAACAGGATAATAGCGGGGCTCGCTACGGGCGTTTTAGTCGTCAGCGGCAGACTTAAAAGCGGCACTATGCACACGGCGGGGTATTGCGTGGATTACGGAAAAGACCTTTTCGCCGTGCCGTATTCGGTCGGTATAGAGTCGGGCGCGGGCACTAACGAACTTATAAAGCGGGGCGCGAACCTTGCCGACAGTCCGAACGATATTCTATCCTATTACGGGATAGAAGAAAAGCGAGAAGAAGAAATCCTTTTTTCCGACACGGAACGCGCAATCGTTTCGGCATTAAAGGAAGATGCTTTGCATATAGAAAAAATAGCGGAAAGGACGGGGATACAAATCTACGAACTCTCTTCCGCAATAACGGCGCTGGAAATTAAGGGCGTTATAGCGAAAAACGGAATCAATACTTACGGACTTATCCGTAATCGGGAGATATAAATGCAACTTATCATTGTGGAATCGCCGCACAAGGCGAAAACGATAGAAAAATTCTTAAAAGGCGATTTTAAGGTAGACGCTTCAAAAGGGCATATCCGAGATTTGCCCGTCAACCGTATGGGCGTCAGCATAAATAATAATTTCGAGCCCTTTTACGAAATTTCGCCCGACAAGAAAGCGGACATAAAGCGACTTAAAGACGACGCGGCAAAAGCGGAAAGAATTTATCTTGCGACCGACCCCGACAGGGAGGGCGAAGCGATATCTTGGCATCTTGCGGAAGTTTTGGATCTCGACGAGAACGCGAAAAACAGAATAGAATTCAACGAAATTTCCGAAAAAGCGGTACTTTCCGCACTTCAAAATCCGCGCAAAATAGATAAAAATCTCGTGGACGCGCAACAGGCGCGCCGCGTACTCGACAGAATCGTCGGTTACAGTATTTCGCCCGCCGCGAGCAGCAGGCTGAACGAAACCTTGTCCGCGGGCAGGGTGCAATCCGTAGCGCTGAAAATGGTGGTGGACAGAGAACGGGAAATAGCCGCTTTCGTTCCGCAGGAATACTGGAATTTAAAAGCCGAAGTACAAAAAGCGGGCGATAAATCCTTTAAAGTGCTTTTGGTAGAAAAAGCCGGCAAGAAATATAAGCCCAAAAACGCCGAAGAAGCGGCGGCAGTCGAGCGGGAACTTAAAAATCTGCCGTACAGCGTTAAGGACGTCAAAAAGGCTGTGGTAAAATCCCACGCACCCGCGCCGTTTATCACGAGTACTCTTCAACAGGACGGTTCTATAAAACTCAATATAACCGCACCGCAAGTCATGCAGATAGCGCAGCGCCTTTACGAAGGCGTGGAGACCGAACACGGCAACGTCGCG
>ONQV01000081.1 GCA_900320065.1 uncultured Eubacteriales bacterium
TTCAAAAATTTTATCGAGAAGTTTTTTGTCGCGTATGTCGCCTTCGTAAAATTTTACCTTTTTGCCCGTGATTTTTTCCACTCTGTTTACGGCTTCTTTCTTACTGTTTAAAAGATTGTCGACAACGACTACCGTGTGTCCCGCGTTCAAGAGTTCCACCGAAGTGTGCGAACCGATATAGCCCGCGCCGCCTGTTACCAAAACGTTCATATATTTTTTCTCCTTAAAAGTTTTAATTCGCTTTTACCGCCCCGAAGGCGTTCATAAACCTGCCGAAGCCCGCTTTACCGTCCGCGGTATCCTTAAACACCGCCGTATTTTCGAGAATATGCTTGCAAACGACGTTTACGTGATCTCTGACCACGTTCTCCGCTTGTTCTTTCGTGATAACGCCGCAAGAATATTTTCCCACAAGTTGTTTTATCATATTGCGGTGGACGTACAGATAATTTTCCTTATCGGCAATAGCGTTTTCGTCGTACGCCGTTTCTCCGCACAGAATATCCGCTATCATAGCGAGTTGTTTCTTTAATCTGCCTGGAAGTACGAAAAGTCCCATCGCTTCGATTAAACCTATCCCTTCCTTTTTAATATTGTGATATTCGGGGTGCGCGTGGAACACTCCGTCGGGATACTCTTTCGTCGTGATATTGTTGCGAAGAATTATATCGACGATATAGTTCTTTCCGTTTTTGCGGGCTATCGGCGAACAGGAATTATGCCGCACCCCGTCCGTTTCCGCATAAATGCCGCACGGGATATCGGTAAAGCGTTCCCACTCGTTGACTATTTTTTTTGCGACCGCCGCAACGTCGGCTTTTTTTTCACCGACAAGCCTTATCGCGCTGTTGTACCAGTCGGTTATACCAACCTTTACGCTCGGAAATTCCTTGCATTTATATTCTTCTTTTACGCCCGCCTTATGCATCGGCATAAGATGACCGCCGCCCTGAAAATGTTCGTGATTTAAGATAGAACCGCCGATTATCGGCAGCGCCGCGTTAGAACCTATCATATAGTTAGGGAAAAAGTCCACGAAATCCAACACCTTTTCCACGGTATCTTCCTTTATGTGCATAGGAACGTGTTGTTCCGACACGGCGATAAGATGTTCGTTATAATACGCGTACGGCGAATACTGCACGAACCATTTTTCACCGCCGAGAAGTAGCGATACGGTGCGTATATTCTCACGCGCGGGATAAGTAAGATTACCCGCAAACCCTTCGTTCTCCTTACAAAGTCTGCACTTAGGATAATTCGTAGCGACCTTTTGGGTCAGAAGTTTTGCTATTTCCTTATTGTCCTTTTCGGGTTTGCTTAGATTTACCGTTATTTCAAGCGTTCTCTTTCCGTCGACGTATTCCCATTTAAGATTTTTAGCGATAGCCGTCTTTTTGACGTAGTCGTTTTTAACAGAAAGCCCGTAGAGATAATCGCAAGCGGCTTTTATTCCCTTTTCCGCTTTCAATCTTATGAATTCTTCGTTGACTTTCGACGGCAACGGCGAAAGAATACCCATCACGTATCCGCTGAAAAGATTTTTTTCTTCTTCCTTGACTATACCGTTTTCCGTTGCGTAATCTTCCAACTCCGAAACTATCGGATCGGGAACGTCAAAATCGTCTATGTAAGATAAATCCCCGACGTTTTCCGCAGGTTCTGTTAAACGAAGTTCGCGAAGCAATATGTTTCTGAAATATATTTCGTCCCGCTCGTTAAGATATAAAAACGTTTTCGCATAGCGTAAAAGTTTTTCGGTAAGTAACCGTCCGTCAACCATTGTCTTTTTCTCCTTTTCCGACATTATTTTTAGCATAATAATAGTAATATTTGCACTCTTTTTCGGCGTTATAGAGTTTCCTTTCCCTGTCGCATTTTCTACCGAAAAACCGCTCGAATCCCTTGTGCGGAGTTATCGCGAAAACCGACCAACCGTCAAAGCCCTTCATCGCGTTGCCGAATTCGCGGTAGCATCTTTCGGCGTCTGCTTTATCGTACACCCTTTCGCCGTAAGGCGGATTAGTTACTATCGTGCCGAACGCAGACCACGGCTCAAAATCTTTTACGGGACGAACTTCCGCTTTGATTACGCTTTTAAGTCCCGCCCGTTCCGCGTGGCGAAGGGTAAATCTATCGCCGAAGTTTTCCCAGTCGTTAAACGCGAATTTGCGGTCTATCCCCGCCGCGATATTAAGCGCTATTCGCGCGCCTTCTATAAGAAAAGTCCCCGAACCGCAAAACGGGTCTGCAAACGGACGCGTTTTATAAAAGTCGCTCATTAAAAGCATTGCGGACGCCAAGGTCTCCTTTATCGGCGCTATTCCCACTCTGTCCCTGTATCCGCGCTTGTGAAGCCCCGTCCCGCTCGTATCTATATAGAACGACGCAGTGTTTTTAAATAGATAAAAATCTACCTTGTACGTACTTCCCGTTTCGGGCAGGCGATTAAATTTATATTTTGCGCAAAGCCTGTCGGCTATCGCTTTTTTTACTATTCTTTGGCAATCGGAAGTCGCGAAAAGCACGCTTTTTACACACTTGCCGTCAACGTAAACGTTGCCGAAAGGCGGAATAAAATCTTCCCACCGTACGCTTTTTACCGCGGAATACAGTTCGTCGAAAGTCAGCGTCTGAAATTCGCCCGTCTTTATGTATACTCTATCCGCCGTGCGCAGATTTATATTGCATTTCGCAAGCAATAGGGGGTCGCCCGAAAACTCTATCCTGCCGTTTATCGCGGGCGCGTCGACGCCACACAGCCTTATAAGTTCTTTCTTCAACACCTGTTCCGTGCCCGAAGCGCAGGACGCCGAAATTGTAAAAGATTCGGGAAAGTCGCCGTAAATTGTGTTTTTCATCTATATAATATATATACTATAATATTCTCAGACGTTTTACAAGTGTTTTTATAAAAAATCTTATTTGTTTTAATTATATTTTGTATACTTTTGTCAAACCGCCTTTTTTTATAAAAACCACTTGTCAACGCTTTCGTTTTATTATATAATCAATATAATGAAATCTGTCGGCATACTTAAAAATAACGAATTCGTTTCGCAAATCACCCGATTTTTATACAGCGTTTATTATTCCGTCGCCGTGTCGATCTGGGCGCTAGTTTGCTTTATTCTAAATCTGCAAACCGTGGGGCTTTTCGTTATGATTGCGGGCGCGTGTCTGATTTTGGTTTGTATCAAAGATATACTGCCGATAATACCGCTCTTTACGAATTGCGTTTTGACGATAAACCACTTCTCGCTCTTAACGACCATTCCCTATATTGTTGCGTACTGTATTCTAGGTGCTTGTTTTGTCTGCCACTTTATAAGATTTCCGTTTAAGAATTTTTATCTCGGAAAACTGTTTTTCCCTTTATGTCTTGTAAGTGCCGCATTGTTTTTAGGCGGTGTTTTATCTCATCAAGGTTTAAACTATTATAAAAACGGCATCGTTTCCGCTTTTGCAACGGGGCCGTTAATACTTATTATTTATCTTTTGTTCCTTAACGGGATAAACGCACCCGAAAATTCCGACGTAAAAACGTACGTATCTTCCGCCGTTATTGTATCAACCGTTTGCGCCTGCGCGGAAGTCTTTTTCTGCTATCTGTCGCAAAGCAGCGATATATTCGGCAAAAGAAATATCGGCTGGGGCAACTTCAACACGGTAGGCGCTTTAACGCTTATCGCCATACCCCTATGCTGTTATTTTATGGTCAGAACGGGAAAATTCGCCGCCTTGCTTGCCGTCGTGATCTTTATGATAGCCACGGATATTTTAAGCAGCAGCGACGGTAGCGCCGGCATTTCTTTGTTCTCTTTACCGTTTTTAGCAGTATTTGTATTTCTTAATCTGAAAGTAAAACGCAGAAAACGTTTTACGTTATTCATATTTATTACGGTAATTGTGTTATGCGCGTTCGCCTTGTTGCTTTTATACAGACTCGAATTTGACGAGATTGTATCGTTTATATCAAACAGGACTAACGGTTCAAATCGCTACGTTTTTTACGAACAAGCCGTAAAACTTTTCAAAGATAATCCTATACTTGGAATAGGACAAGGCTTTGCGGACGAATCGACCGAGTCTTTTAAAACGTTTAACTTCCACTCGACGGTTTTCCACGTTTTGGCAACGATGGGAACGTTCGGCTGTATCGCCTATCTCGTTTATTACTTTTTCAGATTTAAAATTCTGCTCGGCGGACAATCGCCGTTTAACACGTTCGCATACCTATCGTTCATAATGTTCGAAGCGTACGGTATTATCGACGTGTGCGAATTCAATATTATCCCGCTTATGTCCTTTATGACGCTTATTATTCTCACCGCGGAAATATCAAATATTAAAGGGGAAGAAAATTTTCTTCCCCTTTACGGTTGTGTGTTAAAATCCCGTTATTCTTCTTTATAGGTAGGAACGAGTTTATGAACGAGACGCCTTATATCGGGCGTTTCTTTTTTTGCACTGTCGACTAAATCGCTTATTTTCTCAAAGAAATCCGTATCGTTAAACTTTATCGGTTTACCTATCGAAATAAGTTCGTTAGACGTCTTTTGCAAACCTTCTTCCGCCATAAGTCTTTCTTCGTATAATTTTTCGCCCGGTCTTAATCCAACTATCTTGATATCTACGTCTTTATACGGTTCGAGTCCCGACAGTCTTATCATATTTAACGCAAGGTCGTAAATCTTCACGGGTTCGCCCATATCGAGCACGAATATCTCGCCGCCCTTGGCGTATGCGCCCGCTTGAAGAACAAGACTTACCGCTTCGGGGATAGTCATAAAATACCGCACGATATCCTTATGCGTAAGCGTTACGGGCCCGCCTTCCGCTATCTGTTTTCTGAAAAGCGGAATAACCGAACCGTTAGAACCCAAAACGTTGCCGAACCTTACGGCGACGTAATCCGTGTCGTAAGTCTTGTCCATCTTCTGAATTATCATTTCGCAGATGCGTTTCGTCGCCCCCATAATGTTCGTCGGATTGACCGCCTTGTCCGTGCTTATAAGAATAAACTTTTTCGCCCCGAATCTTCCCGCGGCGTCTGCCACGTTATAAGTCCCGCCGACGTTGTTCTTGACCGCTTCGTCAGGAGAATCTTCCATAAGCGGAACGTGTTTATGCGCAGCGGCGTGAAACACTATATCCGGCTTATATTCTTCAAAGATTTTGTCGACTCTCGTCTTGTCCCTGACTGACGCTATAAGCGTAACTAAATCGAGATCAACGTGTCGTCTTTTAAGTTCCTGCTGAATATCGTAGGCGTTGTTTTCATAAACATCTAAAATTATAAGCCGTTTCGGATTATGCGTGGCTATCTGACGGCAAAGTTCGCTACCGATAGAACCCCCGCCGCCCGTAACGAGAACGACATCATCTTCTATATACCCGACTATTTCGTCCAGATTGACCTTAACCTGTTCGCGCCCCAACAGGTCTGTTACATCAACGTCTCTCATATCCGAAACGGAAACTTTGCCCGTTATCATCTGGTATATCCCCGGTAAAGCCTGTATCTTACATTTGGTCTTCTGACACTCTGCGACTATATCTCTTATGGTCTTTCTGTCGACGGAAGGCATCGCTATGACGATTTGATCTACTTTGTATTCTTCCGCATACTTCTGTACTTCGGAAATATGTCCGACTATCCGCACGCCGTTTATGTCACGGCCGATCTTGCGCGGATCGTCGTCCAAAGCGCATACCGGAACAAGCGCGACTTTGTCGGAATTGCGTAATTCGTTGATGATGATATTTATGTTGCAGGTGAGAAGATCTCAACGAAAGCAAAGGATGTTACTTCTCGTATTTCTGAGGCTTTTGAAAAGCTGAT
>ONQV01000077.1:0-617 GCA_900320065.1 uncultured Eubacteriales bacterium
CATAAAAATAAAGTTTTACAAAATAAAATTGAAAAGCAAATAGACAGTCTTTTAGAATTTTTTAAAAAGTATGAAAACGAGTACGGGCTTTTGGAAAATCTGGAAAGTTGGATTTTTATAGAGTGGTCTATTGCAGGCAGTAAAGAGTATGTTTGCGGCGTAAATTTTCCGTCAAATATGATGTATTATGAGATGCTTAAAGCGCTTTATGAATACGATAGTGTAAAATATAATTTAAACGAAAAGGCAATCAAACTCAAAGCGGAGATAATAAAACTATCGTTTAACGGGATGTTTTTTGAAGACAATGCGGTAAGAGAAAACGGAAAACTGCAATTAAAAGGGCATATAAGCGAAGCGTGTCAGTATTATGCGTTTGAAACCGGTATTGCGGATAAAGATAGTTTTTTGGATTTATATAATAATTTAAGTATGAATTTTACTCCGGAAAGAAATCCCGAAGAAATATACCCTAACGTCGGCAAGCCTAACATTATCGTCGGACTTTTAATGAGAGAAACGATGCTTTTACAAAACGGTGAGATAGAAAAGGCTTTGAAGGAAACGAAACAAATATATTCTATTATGGCGGAAAGTACGGGGACGCTTTGGGAAAA
>ONQV01000077.1:664-4836 GCA_900320065.1 uncultured Eubacteriales bacterium
TATAGCGGGTTATAGCGCATATATCATCGTGTCGGCATTGACGGGATATTGCGGTTATAAGAACGGGAAACCGATATTTTCAGAAAATTATGCTAAAATCGATTGTAAAATAGATTTTGCAGGCGGAGTGACCGTCACGGTTAAAGACGGGGTTAGATTTATAACTGAACATCATAAATAATAATATTTTTAAATGATAGAAAGCAGATCGTTGGATAACGGTCTGCTTTTTCTTTTTAAACTCAGCCTTGCAGTTTTTTTCTTAATTTTAACGGAGTTGTGCCATAATTTTTTTTGACAAGTTGGATAAAATGGCTAAATGATGAAAACCCAACTTCCGCTGAGATGGCTTCAAAACTTAAATTCGTATAAGCAATTAGATTATAAGCGTGTCTCATACGGACGCTGTTTATAAATTCGGTCGGCGTGGTTTTTAAATGTTTTAACGACAAACGCCATAGTTGTGTTCTGCTATAATTTGACAATTCCAAAAAAGCGTCAAGCCCTTTTTTTGCGTTTTCGAGTTTGTTCATCTCTGAAATTACCTTCTGAAAATCAAAAGGCATTGATACGGTTTTATTGATGTTTTGAAAAATACCCGCGAAAATGATAGACATAATACCTTTCTTTAAATAAACGTTGTCGCTTGCTAATGCCGATATACAAAGGCTGTGTAATTTTTCTTTTTCGTCGGATATAAGGTAGAACACCTGATTGAATTGCGCGTCTGATATTGAGAAACAATACAGGAATTTTTCAAATTCCTCTTTTTTTATTGACAGTGCCATTATATTTGTGTTTTTTTCTTGCGAAGAAAAGAAATGAATATCCAAAGGTTTGATGATGGAGATGCTGCCTACAGGGCAAAAGAAGTCGTGTCCGTTTATGTTTTGTATACAAGAACCCGAAAGAACGTGTATTATTTCGTAAAAATCGTGTATATGGGGGTGCGGGCTTAACGTTTTACCTGCCGTTAATTGTAAATAATAATCATTGATAAAACTAAAATATTCACTTTTAAGATATGTGACTTTCATTTTTTTTCTTCAACTTTATATCGTTTTCTATTTTATTTTAATATATTCGATTAGATTTGTCAAGATATAAATGAAACCAAAACGAAATTTTGTGAAACTAAACAATATTGACAATGACATATTGTTTTGTTAAAATTTGATTAAGATAATAAAAAAAGGAGATATAGTATGCATAATAAACTTATAGCGTCAACTATGACACAAAGAACATTTACTTTGGATGTTGCGCTTGATAAACTTCTTGAAGCCGGATTCGATACGATAGAACTTTGTTCTGTCGGCGAGTGGGTCCCGCATTTTGATGTTGCCAACGCGACGGACGAAACAGTTAAACAAACTGCGGATTTAATAAAATCAAAAGGAATAAAAGTCCATTGCATAAATATCGGCGGTGTATATACGGCGGAGCAATTGGAAAAAGTATATCAACTTGCGCGTGAAGTTAAGGCCGGAATAGTTACTTACGCTTGCGGAACTAAAGAAGAAACAGGTTCATACGAAACTGCTTTTCAAAAGCACGTTGAGTTAAATTCAAAGCTTGCCGATTTCGGTGATAAATATGGTATTATTTGCTCCGTTGAAGCGCCGCACAAACTTTCTCTTGCGGAAACTCCAGAACAGATAGACGCTTATTGGGCAGCGCAAGATCCCAGAGTAAAATGTACTTTTGACGTTGCACATCTTACTTATTCGGGAGCAGATATGATAGGGTATGCAAAAAAACTTGCAAAAAGAATGGTACATTCTCATTTACGTGATGCGTGTTTGGGTAATTCACTTAAAAGATACGGTGAAGGAACTGTGGATTTCGCAACGTACTTAAAAACCGTTAAAGATGCAGGATACAATGGGTATTTCTCAATGGAATATCCGCCTGAAACACCCGAAGAAGCAGTTGAAAGGTTAGTGTCTTCAAGGATTTTTCTTTCACAGTTTGATATTTAGTTGATGGAGATTAATATGAGAAAGGTTAGAGTTGCCGTCGTAGGATTGAACAGGGGTTCTATTCTTGCAAAATTTATAATAAGGCACGCAAAGAGTTTAGACTTGGTTGCCGTTGCCGACCTTGATAAGAAAAAAGCGGACGATTTTGCACGAGAGTTCAAAATTCCGTCAGTATATTATTCTTTGGACGAAGTTTTAAAATCCGATGTGGAAGCAGTTGTTTTGGCTACGCCTATTCCCGACCATGCGGCGCATACGATAAAAGCGCTTGAAGCGGGAAAACACGTTTTATGTGAAGTAATATGCGCAACCACTATCGAAGATTGTCAAAAAATTGCCGATGCTGTTAAAAAGAGCGGCAAAAAGTATATGATGGAAGAAAACTATTGCTATTATCGTCCTTTGACAATCGTTGACAATATGATTAAAGATGGGTTGATGGGAGACGTGTATTACGCTGAAAGCGATTATTTAATGGACTTTCAGATGAGACCGTTGTTCCCGCATCTCGGAACGTGGAGAGACGACGTGTATTTCGGAAGACGCGGACATCCGTACATTACTCATACGCTTGGACCTTTATGCTATTTGATGGGTTCTGACATCAAAAGGGTAAGTTGCTTGGGAGCGGGTAAATACGGCGATTTGGTCGCAGACAGAACTTGTGTTTTATTACTTGAAACGAATAACGGCGGGCTTATCAGACTGCGCAACAGTTTCGTCGGAACGCGTCCCGATTTGTATACATATTATCAATTGCAAGGTACAAAGGGTTGCTATAAAGGCAGCGTCGGTGCAACGGATACGCATAAGATGCATATTCGCGGTTTGTGTGAACCGCAAGAGTGGAAAGACGTTTACGATTTTAGGGGCTTTTTACCAAAAACGTGGAAAATCTTTCCGGAGAATTTTTTTGACGATACAAAGGATAACGGAACGGAAAAATACGATAGCGGTACGTCGTTACTCTTAGAAGAATTTGCTAAATGTATTATAAACGATACTGAACCGCCTGTAAGTGCAAAGCGCGCGCTGAATTGGACGGCGGCGGGCATTTTATCCGAAAAATCCATAAATAACGGCGGTGTTCCCGTCGAGATACCCGATTTCGGTTTATAAGGAGAGAGGTATGAATAAGGTTAGAATTGGCATTTGCGGGCTCAACAGGGGCAGAATTCATTTGATGAATTTACTTTTAAACGATAAATATGAAGTTGTCGCGATTTGCGATAAGGATAAAAAAGTAGCTGATGAAATTTATCAGAGATATTGCAAGGATAAAAACGTAAAAGTTTATTACAGCGTTAAAGAACTTTGTGCAGATAAAAACGTTGACACGGTTTTAATAGCGACGCCCATTGACGTTCACGCCGAACACGTAATTTGCGCGTTGGAGGCAAAAAAGAACGTTTTCAGCGAAGTTATCGTTGCAACTACTATCGAAGATATAAAAAGAATACAGGTTGCGCTTAAAAAGAGTGGTAAAAAATATATAAGTTTGGAAAACTATTGTTATATAAGACCGCTTTTGATAGTAGAAAATCTTGTCAAAGAAGGAAAAATCGGCGAAATATATTACGCTGAAAGCGATTATTTAAAGGATTTTCAGGAATATAATCCTAATTTCCCCAACGTCGGCGGGTGGAGGCAGCAGGAATATTTCGGCAGGAAAGGGCATCCGTATATAACTCACTCTTTGGGGCCGTTGCTTCATTTGATGGGAGAAAAGGTCGTAAAGGTTATTGCGATGGGCGCAGGTAATCACTTTGATATGGTAGCCGATGAAACGTGCGTGCTGATGTTAGAAACCGAGAAAGGTCATTTGATTCGTTTGCGTTCGAGTTTTGTTTCTCCAAGACCTGATAGTGTAACTTATTATAGCATACAAGGAATGAACGGTTGCTACCAAGCCCCTGACGGACCTAACGATTTCCATAAGATTTATATTCCGGAATTTTGCAAAGCCGGTGGTTGGAATAATCCCGGACAATGGAGAAATATTTACGATTTGAAAGATCATATACCCGAATACTGGAAAAATTATTGGAATCCTTACGATTACGACGGTAAAAACGATAATGATACTTACGAACTGTACGATAGCGGTTTAAAAGTGATGTACGATAAGTTTGCGGAAAGTTTACTTAATGGAACAGATGTCCCGATTTCTTTTGAAGACGCAGCGAACTG
>ONQV01000014.1 GCA_900320065.1 uncultured Eubacteriales bacterium
GAAAAAGATACGTGTAGTGCCCTGCGGCGCTGACCCCGAACGCTTTCATCCCTGCACCGAGCCTGAGCGTATACCCGAAGTGAAAAAGTCGCTTGAAATAGAGGGCGAATACTTCCTCTACCTCGGAACTATCGAGCCGAGAAAGAATTTGGAAAGGCTTATCACCGCCTATAAGCATCTTGCAGACAAGCTTGGTGAAAAGTGCCCGAAGCTGGTCATGGCAGGGGGCAAGGGCTGGCTTGACAACGGCATATACAGCCGTGTGGAAAGGCTTGGGCTGACAGGAAAGGTCATATTTACCAAATATGTGCCCTCCGAGGACTTGAATCCGCTTATGTGCGGTGCGCTGGCATTTGTGTTCCCGTCCATATACGAGGGATTCGGTATGCCGCCGCTTGAAGCGATGGCTTGCGGAGTACCCGTGCTCACATCGGGTGAGGCTTCACTTCCCGAAGTTACGGGCGACTGTGCGGTGATATGCGATGCATACTCCGTGAAGAGCATAGCAAAGGGACTTTATCGCCTCTGTACCGATGAAAAGCTGAGACATGAACTGAGCCGAAAGGGGCTTGAACGTGCAAAAGGCTTCACATGGGAGCGCTCGGCAGAAATGCTTCAGGCAGTCTATAATGAATTGATTTGACTTGTAGGGGCGGATATCATCCGCCGAAAGTAATGNNNNATGAGTGAAAATATATTTGAACTGACACCGCTGGAGGAATTTCAGATGGAATTTGAGCGCTACTTCCCCGATTTTTACGATGCGCTCATAAATGATACACTTGACACCGATGCAGAGCTTCGTGCAAGGACTGACAGAATGAACGAGCTTGCTGCAAAGGCAGGCATCGACAGTCTCGGACGCTACACCATTGAATATATGAACGAGCACGGTTACAAGGTATGAGCAGAAAACTGCGTATCTTAGAGGTAAACAAGGCTTATTACCCTCATACGGGCGGTATTGAGACACTTGTCAGGCAGTATTCCGAGGAACTTGGGGATATTGATGGTGTTTCGGTGAAAACTCTGGTATGCCGTGACGGACGTGGACGGACTTACCGTGAGGATGTTAACGGCGTTGAACTGACCCGTGCTGGGAGCTTTGGCACTTATTTCTCATGTCCCGTTTCACTGTCATTCATCCGCCTGTTCAGGAAAATGGCGAAAAAAGCCGATGTTGTGCATATACACGTACCTTTCCCACTTGCCGACTTCGCACTTATGCTGTCGGGCTTCAAGGGGAGAGTTGTTGTGTCGTGGCACAGCGACGTTGTCAAGCAGAAAAAGCTTATGATGTTCTACAAGCCATTTCTGCGCTATCTGCTGAAACGTGCGGACACTGTCGTTACTGCTACGGAGGGGCACGTTAAAGGCTCGGACTATCTTCCCGAATTTGCGGAGAAGTGCGTGACTGTGCCTTACGGTATAGAGCCTGAGCAGTATCTTAGCATTGAGAGAGCGCCTGTGCTGACGGACAAATGCACCGAAAAAGGCTGTATCAAGCTGTTTTTCACAGGCAGACTGGTCTACTACAAGGGTGTTGAGGTTCTTCTCAGGGCTATGGGCTATGCGTCACGTACCGACTGCAAGTGCGAGCTGTTCATAGCAGGCGAGGGCGAACTCCGTGAAAAGCTGGAGAATATGGCTGAGAGGTACGGCATTGCGGATAAAGTCCATTTTCTGGGATTTCTCCCCGATGAACAGCTTAAACAGGCTTATGCGGACTGCGATATATTTATACTTCCGTCCGTGGTCAAGAGTGAGGCTTTCGGCATCGTACAGCTTGAAGCGATGATATACGGCAAGCCCGTGATAAATACCGATCTTCCGTCGGGTGTGCCTTATGTGAGTCTGCACGGAAAGACAGGATTCACGGTAAGACCCGATGACCCTAAGCACCTTGCGTCAGCCATTATCAGGCTTGCAAATGACGGCAGTCTCCGTGAAAGATTCGGAAATGCCGCAAAACAGCGTGTTCTGGATGAATTCAACGAAAAAGATGTTATAAAAAAACTCTATGACGTTTTGTCAGATGAAAGGAGTGCAGACAAGTGAAAGCACTTATAATCGGCGCGGCGGGGTTTGTCGGCGGATATTTGATAGAAGAACTTAAAAAAGCGGGCAAATACGAGATAACCGCCACAAAACTTTCTTTTGAAGAGTTAAATGTAAGCGGCGCAAAGGTAATAGATGCCGATATTTGCGATATTGAGCAAACAAGGCAGGTTTTGCGCGATTTAAAGCCTGACGTTATCTTTCATTTGGCAGCGCAGAGTTCGGTAAAAAAATCGTGGGAAAAGCCGCAACTTACCGTTCATATAAACGTGCTTGGCGCGGTAAATCTTTTCGAAGCGGTTCGCGCCGAATGTCCTATGGCGAGAATAGTGGTTATAGGGTCTAGCGAAGAATACGGTGAAATCGATTACTCTGCGCCTGTAAAAGAAACCGTTATACCTAATCCCAAAAACATATATGCGCTCACGAAACGTGCGCAGGAAGAATTAGCGCGTATTTATTGTAAGGCTTACGGACTGGATATAGTTATGACCCGTTCTTTCAATCATATAGGACCGAAACAGATCCCGCAATTCGTAGTCGCTGACTTTTGCAGTCAAGTGGCGAAAATAGAAAAGGGGTTACAAGTCCCTGAAATAAGAGTCGGCAATCTTTCGGCTCGGCGCGATTTTACCGACGTAAGGGACGTGGTAAAAGCGTACGTTCTTTTGGCTGAAAAGGGAAGTAAAGGCGAAGTTTATAACGTCGGGAGCGGGATTTCGGTCGAAATAGCGCAAATTTTAAAATATATTATTTCTTTGTCCGATAAAAACGTAACGATTAAAATCGACGAATCGAAAATGCGCCCCGTTGATGTTGCCGACATAAAGGCGGACGTGGGCAAGTTATCTGCACTCGGTTGGACGAGGAATTACGATATAAACAGCACCATAAGAGAAATGTTGGACTATTTCAGGAAGGAAACGTTATGAAGATATTCGGCGTTATAATGGCGGGCGGTGGCGGAACGAGATTCTGGCCGTTGTCGAGAAAAGCAAGACCGAAACAGTTGCTTAATTTAAGCGGTAGAGATCTAATGATCAACGAAACGCTTGAAAGGCTTTTAAATGTTACGGAGCGTGAAAACGTTTATATCGTTACTAACGTAAGTCAGGTTGCCGCGATTAAAGAAGCGGTGCACGATCGTATACCGCTCGAAAATATTTTATCCGAACCCGCGGCAAGAAATACTGCCGCTTGTATAGGTTATGCGGCGGCTAAAATACTTAAACTCCGCGGCGACGGGGTAATGATAGTAACGCCTTCCGACGCGTACGTAAAAGACGAAGAAGAATACTCGAAAGTGTTAAAGTTGGGAGCAGTAGTCGCCGAAAACGGCGGAATAGTTACCGTAGGTATAAAGCCGACTTTCCCTTCGACGGGGTACGGTTACATAAAATACGAGAAAAGTCTTGATGCTGTAAAAAAGGCTGATTGTTTTGTCGAGAAACCCGATAAAGTTACTGCGGAAAGATATATAAGCGAAGGCGGGTATGCGTGGAACAGCGGCATCTTTATATGGAAAGCGTCGGTTGTTCGTGATAAGATAAAACGCTATTTACCCGACTTGTATTCGGATATCGCAAAAATCGCGGAATTTATAGGAACGGACGGCGAGCGCGAAGCGCTAAACGAAGTTTATCCTTCGATACGTTCGATTTCGATAGACTACGGTGTTATGGAAAAATCCGACGACATAAAAGTTATAGAAAGCGATTTCGGCTGGAACGACGTCGGCAGTTGGGACATGCTTAACGTTCTTCATAAGGCTGACGAAAAAGGTAATATATCGGTCGGCGATACTATTATAGTTGATTCTGCAAGGTCAACCGTTTATTCGGAGTATAGGACGGTGGCGATTTTGGGACTCGACGATATAATCGTTGCGGAAACGAAAGACGCAGTTTTGGTCTGTCCGAAGTCAAGGGCGCAGGACGTTAAAAAAATAGTGGAAGAACTTAACGATAGAGGCAAGAAGGATTTACTGTGAAAGAATATTTGGCAGAATACGAAAGATGGATAAGCGATCCGTTTTTCGACGAAAACACGAGAAACGAATTGAAAAGCATAAAAGACCCGAAAGAAATAGAGGACAGGTTCTATAAACGTTTGAGTTTCGGTACGGGCGGGCTCCGCGGTGTAATAGGCGCGGGCACGAACAGAATGAATTTTTATACTGTAGGGAAAGCTTCGCAGGGGCTTGCGGACTTTATAAACTTTGAAACCGAAAAAGGCAGCATAGTCATAGCGTACGACAGCAGAAATATGTCAAAAGAATTTGCCAAGGACTCCGCTTTGATTTTCGCGGCGAACGGCATAAAAACCTACCTGTTCGACGCGTTAAGACCGACCCCAGAACTGTCTTTTGCTGTGCGGTATCTCGGTGCGACGGCGGGCGTCGTCATTACCGCGAGTCATAATCCGCCCCAGTATAACGGATACAAGGTTTACTGGTCGGACGGGGCGCAGATAGTTCCGCCTTACGATAAAAAAATAATTGAAAGCATAAACGCCGTAAACGATTATTCCTTGATAAAAAGGATAAACGAAGAACAAGCGGTTTCAAACGGACTGTTGCTGGTTATCAGCACAGAGATAGACGATGCTTACGCCGAAAAGATAAAAGGCATTATACTTAATCCCGATGCAATTTTGCGTCAGGCGGATAGCATAAAAATAGTATATTCTCCGCTGAACGGTACGGGCAGAATGCCAGTGCTCCGAGTTCTCAAAGAGTTGGGATTTAAAAACGTATGGACGGTAAAAGAACAGGAAATGCCCGACGGCAATTTTCCGACCTTAAAATATCCTAATCCAGAAGATCCCGCGGCGTTTGATTTAGCGTTAAAACTCGCGAAGGAAAAAGACGCCGACATAGTTCTTGCGACCGATCCAGATGCTGATAGGCTTGGCGTGTATGTCAAAGACAAAAACGGGAGATATAAGGCTTTTAGCGGAAATATGAGCGGACTTCTTATCGCCGATTACAGATTATCGCAGATGGCAAAGAAGGGGCTTTTGCCTGAAAACCGTGCGGACGCGGCGCTCGTTACGACTATCGTTTCTTCAAGACTTTCGGAAAAGATTGCCGCGGAATACGGGGTGACGACGTTCAACGTTTTGACGGGATTTAAATATATCGGCGAAAAGATAAAAGAATTTGAAATAGCCAAAGCGGCTTGCGGGGATAAAACGGACAACACTAAAGGCGCGTACGAATTTGTTTTCGGATTTGAAGAAAGTTACGGTTGTCTTATTGGGACTTACGCGCGGGATAAAGACGCCGTTACCGCCGTTTGTGCGTTATGCGAAGCCGCTGCGTTCTATAAAGAACAGGGGCTTACATTATGCGAAGTAATGGATGGGATATTTACCCGTCACGGATTTTTCAAGGAAGACCTTGTTTCCGCAACCTATTACGGACCTGACGGACTTGATAAAATGAACGGGATAATGCAGAAATTGCGTGAAAAACCGCTTTTAACGATAAACGATTATAAGGTAAAAGCGATACGCGATTATAAAAGTGGCGAACGCGTAAATTTAGTTACGGGTGAAAAGGCGGGTTTAACGCTTAACGTCAGCGACGTTCTCTATTATGAACTTGACAACGACGGTTGGTTTTGTGTAAGACCTTCGGGGACTGAACCGAAGATAAAACTTTATTTCGGCGTAAAAGGAAGAACCGAAAATGAAGCGAACGAAATGGCGGAAATGCTTAAATCGGCGCTCATTGCCGTGGTTAAAAACTGAAAATGAAAGGTATAATATTAGCGGGCGGTAGCGGCGACAGATTATGGCCGCTGTCGAGAAAGAATTATCCTAAACAATTTATGGAAATCCGAAAGGGAAGGTCGTTATTCCAAGAAACTCTTTTAAGGAATATGCCTTTTTGCGATGAATTTATTATTGCCACTAATATAAAGTATGAAAGTATAGTAAAGAGTCAGTTACAGGATTTTCAGGATCTTAAATATTCCGTAATAATGGAAGATGCTCCGTTAAAAACAGCTATTTCCATAGTAACGCTCGCTTTAAACAGCGATATTGAAGAAGAGTTTTTGATAGTTTCTACCGATAACATAATCGACGGAGAGTATAATTCTTATATCACGAGACTGAAAACCGTTATAAAAAACGATAAGATAGCGGTAGTCGTTACTTCTCCGAAACACGGCGCTATCGGCAATCATTATGTTGAAAAGAGCGGCAAACATATCCGTTTCGTTTCCGATTGGAACAAGAATTGTTTTTTTGACAGCGGTGTTATAGGGTGCAAAGTTTCCACTCTTTTATGCAGCGTCGATAAGGATTTTCTGCAAAAGTGCAAACACGTTTCGATAAAAGCGAACCGTATCGTAGAAAGCAAGAACAATCCTGCGGAACATAAATCTTTGGTCAATGTTCTTAAAACCGACAATATTGAGTTAGTCAAATCCAAGTTCTCTTGTATAAGAATAACCGATATCGTTTCGTATTACAATTCTCTCGGTAAAGAACAGGATTTTTCTAACGTAGTCGAATATATGTGTAAAAACGTAAAAATAATAAATTCGGTCAGCGATAAGTTGGTTTTTGCACATAATCTTAAAGATATAGTTGTGGCGAACACCCGTGACGCCGTGTATATTGCCAAGGTTGACAGCAAAAAGGGCATAAAGGCAATACCGCGCAACTTCACATGCGGCAGGGAAAGATTTTTTGACGAATATCCAGTGTTTTATTATGAGTGGGGTATAAGCGAAACACTGATAGGAACTGAAAATTATAAAGTCAATAAAATTACGTTATATCCTAAAAATACGCTTATCGCAAAATCGGAAAAACGGTTTTTTACGAATTTTTTGGTGCTCGACGGCGAAATTGCAATAGAAGAAAACGGAAAAGAAACGCGAATATGCGGGAATAACGAGAACGTTGCTTTCTGCGGCGGTAAAGAGTATTCTATTACCAACGCGGGAAAAAGAAACGTTACGTTGTTGAAAACGGAAAACGTACAGAATAACGACGCCGCGGACGAAATCGCAGGTTCAGGATGTTTCGTAAAATTGAGTCCTGCTTTTAAAGATTATATCTGGGGCGGAACGCTTATCCGTGACAAATTGAAAAAGGACGCGGGAACGCTTACGAGAATAGCCGAGAGTTGGGAATTATCCGCACATCCTGCGGGAGAGTCCGTAATCGCTACGGGTAAATATGCGGGGAAATCTCTTTCTTTGTTTTTATCTCATATAAATAAGGATAATCTCGGATGGAAAGCGTGTGACTACGACAGATTTCCGCTTATGATAAAATTTATAGATGCCAAAGAAAGTTTGTCCGTACAGGTGCATCCTAACGACGAATACGCTTTTTCAAAAGAAGGCGATTACGGTAAAAACGAGATGTGGTATATAATGGACGCCGCAAAAGACGCGTTCATTTACGTGGGATTTAAAAAAGACGTTACCAAAGAAGAAATTACCGAGCGCATAAGTAAAGGCACGATAGAAGAAATTTTAAATAAAATTCCCGTTCAGAAAGGCGAAACATATTTTTTGAGATCGGGTACGGTTCACGCGATAGGCGCGGGGTGCTTTATATGCGAAATTCAGCAGTCGTCGAACATAACTTACAGACTATACGATTACAACAGAACGGAAGCAAACGGTCAACCGCGTGAACTTAAAATAGAAGACGCGTTGACTGTTGCGGATTTAACCGCTACCGACGCGAACTGTAAATGCGATTACAGCGTTATAAAGTTTCAGGGATACTCGAAACAGTTGCTCGGTCAATGTAAGTATTTCGTAGTTACAAAGTATGATATTAACGGCGAATTGACGTTAGCACCTAACGGTGCGTCGTTTAAAGCGGTCGTCGTAATAGATGGAGAAGGCAAGATAGATAACGGCAGTAATTCTTACGATACTTCAAGCGGAGACACTTGGTTTTGCGGAAGCAAGGAAATTGTTAATTTGCAAGGCAAAATGACCATTCTCGTTGCAAACATTTAAAGGGGTATAGTTTTGAAGATAGCAATCGATTGCAGATATATCGGCAAATCCGGCATAGGACGAGTGTGTCAGGGAATAATCGATAACTTGGATTATTCTCGTCATCAATTTTACCTTTTCGGCAACAAAATCGAACTTTCTCGTTATAAAAACGCCGTCATTATCGAAGACAATACCGAACCATATTCATTAAAAGGTCTTTTAAAATTCAATAAAAAGATAATAAATAAAGAGTGCGACGCGCTTATTATACCGAATTTTCTGATTCCTTTCGGGATAAAGATACCCGTTCACGCCGTAATGCACGATCTGATATTCCTTGACGTTAAGGAAACGACGAACGGGAAGATAGATTATTTTATCAAAAAAACGCTGTTAAAGCGCTGTATGAAAAAGGCGAAAAGTATTTCGTGCGTTTCCGGTTTTACGCTTAACAGGTGCAAGTGTCATTTTGCCGAATATGCGGATAAATGCTATATAAATTATGACGGTGTGTCAGACGACGTTATAGAATACGCAAAAACGCACGGACAGCCCGAAAAGACCGATACGATAGTGTTCGTGGGGAACGTTAAACGGCATAAAGGACTTATATCTCTTCTGGACGCTTTTTCGACGATAGGAAATTCAAAATTGAAGTTAAAAATAATCGGCGAAAAGGAAGGCTTTATAACAGGTTTGGATTTAGACGAGAGCAAATACGAAAACGTTGTATTTACGGGCAGATTAAGTAACGTCGACCTGTTGTCGGAAATAAGCAAAGCGAAGTTTCTTATCCAGCCGTCGGTGTACGAAGGTTTCGGACTGCCGCCATTAGAAGCGCTTTATCTCGGTACTAAACCGATAATAAGCGATATAGAAGTTTTTAAGGAAATTTATTCCGATTTGCCCGTAACTTTTTTCAAGGTCGGCGACGCGGAAGATCTGAAAGATAAAATCCTTAATGAGTCTCCGTATGTGGAAAACGTAAGAGAAATAATAGACAAAAAATTCAATTACGCTGTATGCGCGCGAAATATTTTAAGTCGATTAGAGAGCGAAGCGGGTAAAAAATAATATGTCCTTTTCAGTAACGCCGATAGGCATAATATTGATTATGGGGTTTATTGCCCTTCTTTATAAGGATTTTTTCAGAGAAAAACACCTTGCGGTAGCGAACGGCGCGAGTTTTGTTTTTAAAGATTGTTTGAAAAAGTTTTATATAGATAATTTCATATGTTTTGTTTGCCTTACTTTTTTGACTAATTTGGGGTACATTGTCAAAGTAAATTCTTTTGAGGTGGGCTTATTTACGCCGTTTTATACGATCATATGGGTGCTGTCTTTATATTTTCTGATTGCTGAGAAAAAGTTTGATAAAAAAATTATAATAGTCGGTAGTATAATAGCGGTTATAGATATCATAGCGGTAGTGCTGTGCGTGGTGTTCCCTTATAAAAACGGTATAATAACCGAAAACCGTCTTTGGGACTTATATCTTGCCGGAGAAGATGTAAAAACGTATTCTTTTTCTTTTGGCAGTATCCATATAAAATATCTTTTTACATTATTTAAATTTACGATTACTCTTGCAACCGTAAATTACATTATTAAGGACGAAGATATTTGGTTTAAGTTGCTTGAAATAATAGTTAAAATGTCTTATTTTGTAGTAGCGTATGGTTTTATAGAAATGATTGCTCTTAAACTGTTTAATTTCAGCACAACAAACAGTATAATCAATTTTTTATTTTCTGTAAAACCCGTTACGGATTATGTTTCGCAGGGCAGATTTCAAGGGTTATATAAAGAACCTTCTCACTATTGTTTAAATTTATTTTTTATTTCTCTTTTTGTGATTTTATATTTGATAAAAAACAAAAACACAATGCAAGTAAAAAACGGAATTCTTATTGGAGTTCTACTTGCTCTCGTTTTACTTTTAATGGCTTTATCAAAGGCATTTAGTGCTGTTATTTTAATTCCGTTATCTGTTTTTGTATTCGTGTGGTACTTTTTTTCTTCTAAACAAAAATTATCTTTGATACTTGCAATAATAGTTTTAACTGCTTTAATTTTTTCTTTGATTATGAATAAAACCGTTGCAACGGCTATAGGGTTTGAATCGTTAAACGAAAAAATAAACGGGGTTTTCGACAGTATCGGTAAAATTCTGTCGGGCAGGGAAGCAGCGTTTTCTTCCGAAGGCAGCAGATTTACCAGTATGTTCGAATCGGTTAAACTGTTGTTTTACAGACCTTGGGGCGTAGGGCTTGGCAATACCGACGCGCACAGTTCGTTTTTCTCGCTTTTTGCCTGTCTCGGTATAGTCGGTGCGCCTTTGCATATTTATATAATATTGAGATCCGGTCATTTTTCCCAAAAAAGTCTGATTTTCGGGTTTGTGATTCTTATTTCCATTTTATTTATAGGAGGAATAGGATATTTTACTAGTATAGTTTATCCCGTGTTGTTTTTTATGGGTTATCTTATATTTCCGGAACCAAAAGTAAAAAAGAAAAAGGTTGAATTATATGAAAAAGAATAATATCGCTTGTTATATATCATTGAACAGACAAAAAAAAGACGGGATAACTCACTTTATATCGGAGATTTTCGCTAATTTGGAAAAATCTGAAGATATGAATTATTTTTTTAATGCATACTTGTCTTTACGGGATAAAAAAAGTGTTGCGTTAAAGGATTTTCAGAAAATTGTACCGCAACGTGAAGTAAGGGTGAAAAAGACTATTTTCATAAATAAGTTAAAAAGACACATTTGTGAATTTTGGTTGCCGTATATTTACAGGCGGTTTATGAATAACGGTGCAGATGCTCACGTTTTTTTCAATAATTATGTTCCTTTTTGTAAATTTAAGGGCAAAGTTGCGGTTATTATTCACGATTTAACGCCGATATATTCAAGCGGCGGGAAAAGCCTTTTATCGAAATGTAAAAGAATAAGAAATTTTTTACGTTATAAACATACGGTCAAAGTCGCGGATTTGATATTTACAGTTTCGGAATTTTCCGCAAACGATATAATCAAACATTTTCCGCAGGCAGAAGGGAAAATTGTCGTTAATTACTGCGGTATGGATTACGAACGTTTTTCTAAGCCCGTACCCGAAGAATTAAAACGAGCAATTAGAGCGGAATACAAACTTCCTGACAAATATTTTTTATTCGTGGGACAAGCGCGTGAGAATAAAAATCTTAAAAACACGATAAAAGGCTACTCGCTTTTGCCCGAAGAAACAAGAAAAGAGTATAAACTCGTTCTTGCGAACCATACGCAAGACCTTGTTTCTCTTGCGGAAAATTTAGGCGTAAAAGACGATATAAAATTTTTATCGGGAATAAAAGAAGAACATCTCGTCGGAGTTTTTCAAATGGCTTTTGCCGAACTTTTGATTTCTTTTTCCGAAGGGTTCGGACTTCCTATGGTTGAAGCGATGGCGGCGGGCGTGCCTTCTATAACTTCAAATTGTTCGTGTTTACCGGAAGTTGCGGGCGGTGCGGCATTACTTGTCGACCCATATGACGCAGAAGAAATAAAAAATGGTATGCAACGGCTTATAGAAGACGGTAATTTAAGGCAAGAACTTATAGAAAAAGGCAAGATAAGAGCAAAAGATTTTTCGTGGAGCAATACTGCGCAAGTTTTTGAAACGAAGTTAAGAGAATTATGCCGATAAAGAATATGAAAGGCACGAAAAAGGATTATTTGTTGTGAAAAAGATTGAAAAAATCGTTATAGAAGGAATATCTATTTCAAATTGTACCAAAATAACCGGAATAGAAAGGGTTTGTAGAGAAATTCTGTTAAGGCTTGATAAGTCGTTAGCAAAAGAAATCCCCGTTGAGTATGTTTTCCCAAAATATTCCAAACACGGCGTTGTTAAACCCGAAGAATTTGAAAACATCAAGTGCGTTGAATTGCATTGCAAATTGCAAAGAGTAGCGAGATATTTGGCTCTCCCTAGATATGTAAGGAAACATAATGCGCTTTGTGTATGCTTACCATTAGAACTGTTATACTGTAAGGGACGGATTTCAAGCATTTACGATTTGCGTTCTATCATTTATAAAAATTTTGATACGCAGCGTTCTCGTACCGTCTTTAAGCGTATTTTGTTTAATATTAAACATTTTTCAAAGGCAATAGTTACCGATTCGGATTATCAGAAAAACGAAATTATCAAACGTCTTAAAATAAATCCGAACAAACAAAAGGTTTATACCGTATACCCGGGGTGGGAACACCTTAAAGATTTGAAAATCGACGAAACTATATTCGAAAAATTTTCTCAAATAAAAAAAAGCGAATATTTTTATTCTCTCGGAAGTTTAGCACCGCATAAAAATTTCAAATGGGTTATGGAAGTAGCAAAACGTAACCCCGATAAAAAATTCGTTATAGCAGGCGGTAAAGATTTAAAAATTTGGAAAGAAGATATAAGCACGACGGGACAGGAAAATCTTGTATTCACGGGTTACGTAAGCGACGAAGAGAATAAATCGCTTATGACTAACTGTAAAGCGTTTATATTTCCGTCACTATACGAAGGATTCGGTATCCCGCCACTTGAAGCGTTATTGTGCGGGGCGAAAGTGTTGTGCTCGAACGCGACTTGTTTACCCGAAGTATATGAAGACACGGTCGTATATTTCGATCCTTACGATTATGACGTCGATATAGAAAAGTTATTGCAACAACCCGTCGCCGACCCCGAAAAGATATTTGAAAAATGTTCGTGGGAAAAAGCGGCTGAAAAATGGCGAGAAATTATATTAGAACAGATAGAACTTAAACCAAAAAACTAAATTTAGTAAAAAATTATGCAGATAGAGAGAACGAAACAATCCGTTAAAAGTTCTTTAAGCGGTTTCTTATTTAAAATTATAAACATATTATCTATGTTTTTGGTCAGAACGGTAATAATCAAACGGCTTGGCGAAGAATACGTCGGGTTAAGCACTTTATTTACTTCCGTTTTGCAGGTATTGTCTTTATCGGAACTCGGGTTTGCTTCTGCTATCGCTTATGCAATGTATAAGCCGATTGCCGAAGACGATAAACCTAAAATTTGCGCGCTTTTGAATTTCGTAAAGACGGTTTATAGAATAATAGGTTTATTTATTTTGGTAGTCGGCGTTGCTATTATTCCGTTTTTGCCGCATTTTATCAATTCCGAATCTCCGATGCCTTCCGACGTTAATCTGTATATTCTTTACGGGATATATCTTTTCAATACCGTAATAAGTTATCTTTTATTCGCATATAAAAGCGTGCTTTTGGCAGCGCATCAAAGGCTTGACGTAGAAAACAACGTAATGAGTTTCTGCAATATTGCCATGTATGCTGTGCAGATTGCTGTCCTTTACGTTTTCAGAAATTATTACGTTTACGTCGTGTTTTTACCGCTTTGTACTATCGCTATAAATCTTTTACGTTCGATAAGGGTTAAAAAGATATTTCCGGAATACGTTTGTTCCGGTACGATAGAAAAAACGGAAAAGAAAGGTATCTATAAAAATATCGGTGCGCTTATGGGACACAGATTGAGCGGTGCTGTCGTTACGTCGGTAATGAATATAATAATTTCCGCAAATCTCGGATTGATATTGCTTACGAGATATGGTAATTATTATACCATAATCGTCGCCGTAATCGGAATTATTTTGATTATTTACAGTTCCATTACGGCGGGTATCGGTAATAGTATCGTGGTCGATTCCGTAGAAAAAAATTATACCGATTTTAAAAACCTGACTTTTATGAACGTGTGGATGGTCGGGTGGATATCTATATGTTTGCTGTGTTTATTTCAGCCGTTTATGACGATTTGGATGGGCGAAGATAAACTGTTGCCGTTCAGCACGGTGATATTATTTTCTTTATATTTCTATCTTTGGCGATTTAAAGATATGATTAATACCTACAAAGATGCGGCGGGGATGTGGAAGGCGGACTGGCTTAAACCGTACGTCGTTACCGCGGTTTCTCTCGTGCTCGGTTTGATTCTTATAAACGTCTGGGGCATAAACGGAACGATAGTCGCCGTTATCGTCGGGGTTTTCGTGGTTTCGATGCCTTGGGAAACTCACGTGTTTTTCAAACTGTATTTTAAGATGTCGCCGACAAAATATTATTTAAGAATGATTATTTATACCGCTATTATTGCGGCGGTTGCGCTATTAACATATTATGTTTGCGGACTTATCGGCGGAACGGGTGTTTTATCGTTGGCTTTAAAATTCGGAGTCTGTGTCGTTTTGCCCAACTCGGTTATATTGTTATTGAGTTTCAGAACGTTGGAGTTTAGATGGCTTACTGTAAAAATAAAACAGATTTTCGGTAAAAATTAAAAAATATTTAAAGATAAAACCAAACCAAAAACCTTGACTATTTTAAGTTAAAGGTATTACAATATAAACGGTACTAAATGTACATAAAGTTACATTAGGAGAAAAAATTATGATAACACACGGCAACTCAATCGAAGTCATCTGCGGCAACTCTAACCGTCCGCTCGCGGAAGCGGTGGTTAAAGAACTTGGAATTCCCCTTTCGGAAGCGGAAGTCGGTAAATTTTCCGACGGCGAGATAAACGTTACGCTCCCGAACACCGTAAGGGGTAAGGACGTATTCATTATTCAGTCCACGTCCGCGCCCGTAAACGACAATCTTATGGAACTGCTTATTTTAATCGACGCTTGTAAGCGTGCTTCGGCGGGCAGAATAACGGCGGTTATGCCGTATTTCGGATACGCCCGTCAGGACAGAAAGGCACGCCCCAGAGACCCGATCACGGCTAAACTCGTTGCGGATATTATTACCAGCGCGGGTGCGAACAGGGTAATGACTATGGACCTTCACGCGGCGCAGATACAGGGATTTTTCGAGATCCCCGTCGACCATCTTTACGGCGCTCCGCTTCTTGCGAAGTACTATAAAAAGAAAATGGACGACAAATGGGTGGTAGTATCTCCCGACGTAGGAAGCGTGGGCAGGGCGAGAAATTTCGCTTCGCGCGTAAACGCTCCCCTTGCTATCGTCGATAAACGCCGCCCCAAAGCCAACGCTATCGAAGTTATGAACGTCATAGGCGACGTAGAAGGCAAGACCTGTTTAATGGTCGACGATATGATAGATACGGCGGGAACGATAGTTCAGGGCGCGGAAGCGCTTGTGAAAAACGGTGCGAAGGAAGTATACGCTTGTTGTACGCACGGCGTTCTTTCGGGGCCTGCGCTTGACAGACTTACCGCTTCGCCGATAAAAGAAATACTCGTGCTCGATACTATAAACGTTGCGGAAGCGGCGGCAAAATGTCCCAAGATAAAGATAATGCCCGTTGCTAAATATATAGCGAAAGCGATAACGACGATATATTCGGATACTTCGCTCTCGGCGATTTACGAAGATTAAACAAAAGACAAAGCCGTTTATAAACTTAAACGGCTTTTTAAATAGGACTATGAAACTGATAGTAGGGCTCGGCAATCCCGACAGACAATACTTAAATACTTTTCACAATCTCGGCTTTATGAGCGCGGATAAAACCGCCGCTCTTTTGGGCGTGGAATTCAAAAAGGAAAAATTCCGCGCGCTTCTTGCCGAAAAGGGTTCGGGGGAAAACAAAATTATTCTCGCAAAGCCCTTAACTTATATGAATTTATCGGGCGAAAGCATAAGGGAAATAGCGTCGTTTTACAAAATAGACGGCAAGGATATTCTGGTCATCTACGACGATTACGACCTTAAAAAAGGTTTCATAAGAATACGCGAAAGCGGTTCGGCGGGCACGCATAACGGTATGCGTAACGTTATAAAGGAACTCGGCACGGAGAATTTTCCGCGCATACGGATAGGCTTTAAGCCGGACGAGCCTACGTTTATCCCGCTTATAGATTTTGTGCTTTCGGGAATAAAGGAAGAAGATAAACCGTTGTTCGACGAAACGACTTCCCGCGCGGCAAAAGCCGCGGCGGAGTTTGCGAAAGGCGAAAGCGTGCTTTCACTCATATCGAAATACAACGGTAAAAAATAACGCTTAAAAGTTTTCGGGAGTAGTATGCTTGAAAAAATCATAGCGTTAAGAAACGGGGAAAATTCGGTCAAAGAATTTCTTTCCGCGATCCGCCAAGGTATACCTTCGGCGGTTTTCGGTGTTTCGGACGCTTTTAAAAACTATCTCGTTTCGGTTATCGACGAACCCGTTTTATATATCGTGAAAGACGGGCTTTCGGCGGCTGACGCAGAGCGCGCCGTAAAAGAGTTTACGGACAAAAAGACGGTGATACTTCCCGCCAAGGAAGAGACCCTTATATCAACCCGCGCGTTTTCAAAGGACGGGCTGTATAAGCGTATCCGTGCGTCAAGGGACTTACCGAAAGCCGACGTTATTATTACCACCGCCGAAGCGCTTATGCAGGTGTTCCCGAAAAGGGTGGAAAGTCTTACGCTGTCGCGCGGGCAGACGGTACGGCGGGAAGACGTAGTTTCTTTTTTGACGCGTACGGGCTACGAACGCGTGGAAAGCGTTGAGAGTAAGGGAACTTTCGCCGTGCGCGGAGACGTTCTGGACGTGTTCTCCGTTGACCGCGAAGAGCCCTTCCGCATAGATTTTTTCGACGAGATTATAGAAAGCGTAAAGACTTTCGACGTGGAGAGCCGAAAATCGACGGGAACGCTGACGAGCGCCGATATACTTCAAGCCAAGGAATTTACCTTTTCGGGCGACGATATAAAAAGTCTGCTTTTAGCGGCACGTAAGGAAGTAACGGAAGCCACAGGGGAAAAGCGTCAAAGGCTTAAAGAACTTTACGACGACCTTGTGCTTGCCGCGGAAAAAAACGACGAAGAATTAAACGCGCTTGCCGTACTGTCGAAAGATTGCGGCACGGTGTTCGACGCGTTAAAACCCGATACCGTGGTAGTTTTCGACGAAGCCAAAAGGGTGTATGACCTTGCCGTATTAAATCAGACCGAGTTCGACGCACGGTTTAATTCCTTCGTAAATGCGGGCGAAGCGTTTTCGTTTGCTAAACTCAACTGTTCGGGCGTGGAAGAGTTAAAACGCAGGCTTTCAAGATACAGAAAAGCGACTTTGCAGACCTTGTCCGCCGCCGTGCCGTTTTTCGACCCGCTTAAAATAATCAATCCGAAAATCGGCGGTGTGGCGCGCTACCAACTCGACTTTAAAGAAGTTTTTACCGATATAAACAACTGGTTGTTTTCCGGATATTCGGTGCTTATTGCGGCGGGAGACGCGCGTCGCGCCGAAACGCTTTGCGGAGACCTTTCGGAACACGGCATAGCGTCTTCACTTAAGGAATAAAACGAATTAAAAGGCGTAATAATCTCTACCGAAAAACTTTCCGCGGGCTTTATTTTTCACGAAGAGAAAGTCGTCCTGATAGGTAGCGGCAATCTGTTCGCAAGACCTTCGGCGGGCAAAAAAATAAAGGTCAAACGCCAAAGTTTTTTCACCGCGCCCGAAGTCGGCGATTACTGCGTGCACGAAGTCCACGGTATCGGCAGAGTTTTAGGTTCTAAAAAAATATCCACAACCGAAGGTACGAAGGATTACGTCGCGGTCGAATATCAGGGCGGCGACGTGCTGTACGTTCCCGTGGAGCAAATGGATATTCTTACCCGCTATTTAGGCGGCGAGAAAAGACCAAAACTATCCAAAATCGGCGGCGCGGACTTCGAGAAGATTAAAAAATCGGTCAAAGAAAGCATCAAAAAGATGTCTTTCGACCTTAAAAAACTCTACGGCGAGCGGCAGGCGTCGGAAGGTTTCGCTTTTACCGCAGACGGTGAACTCGAAAAGGCGTTTGCTTCCGCTTTCCCGTTTGAAGAAACGCCCGACCAGATTGCCGCGGATAAAGACGTTAAAGCGGATATGACGAGCGGTAAGGTTATGGACAGGCTTATTTGCGGCGACGTTGGTTTCGGTAAGACCGAAGTGGCGTTCCGCGCCGTGTTCCGCGCGATAGCAAACGGCAAGCAGGCTGCTATGCTTGCGCCGACCACCATCCTTACCGAACAGCATTATAATACCGCCGCGGAAAGGTTTAAGGATTTCGGCGTAAGGATAGCCGTACTAAACCGATTTAAGACGGCGGGGGAACAGAAGAAAATAATAACCGATTTAAAAGACGGCAAAATAGATTTCGTTATAGGCACGCACAGGCTTTTAAGCGGCGACGTGGCGTTTAAGGATTTGGGACTACTCGTTCTCGACGAAGAACAGCGCTTCGGCGTGGAGCATAAGGAAAAGATAAAACTGCTTAAAAAGAACGTCGACACGCTGACTTTAACCGCAACGCCGATACCGCGAACTCTGCATATGTCGCTTTCGGGGATAAGGTCTATTAGCGTAATAAACACGCCGCCTAAAAAGCGCCTTCCCGTGCAAACCTACGTCGTTGAAGAAACCGAAGTTCTTATCGCCGACGCTATAACAAGAGAGATAAACCGCGGCGGACAAGCGTTCGTTCTTTATAACAGAGTGGAAAGCATTTTTACCTTTGCGGCAAGATTACAAGCGCTTATGCCTAAACTTAAAATCACCGTCGTTCACGGCAGAATGGACGAAAAGGCGATGGAGAGTAGCGTGATAGGGTTTTACAAGGGGCGTTCGGACGTGCTCGTTTCGACGACCATAATAGAAAACGGGATAGACCTTCCGCGCGCGAACACGCTTATCGTTATCGACGCCGATAGATTAGGGCTTTCAACTCTTTATCAGCTTAAAGGCAGGGTGGGAAGGAGCGACCGACTTGCCTACGCGTATTTTACCTTTAAGCGGGATAAGGTGTTGTCTAATACCGCTTTCGAGCGGCTTAACGCCATAATAGAATTTACCGAAATGGGTAGCGGTATAAAGATAGCGATGCGGGACTTGGAAATACGCGGCGCAGGCAACGTGTTAGGCGGAGAACAGCACGGGCATATGGATAAAATAGGTTACGAACTGTATTCTAAACTGTTAAGGGAAGAGATTTCGGGCAAGGAAGAAAAAACGCCCGAACTCGACGTCAGGCTTAACGCCTATATTCCCGAAAGTTATATAGAAGGCAGCGTCGCCCGTATGGACGCTTATAAAGAGATAGCGGAGATAAATTCCGAACAGGCGGAAAAGGATTTTATAAGCGCGATAGAAGGCGCTTACGGGGAACTGCCCGAAGAAGTCTTTAATCTTATAAATATCGCGGTGGTAAAATATCTTGCGATGAAGATTTCCGCCGTAAAAATTACCGTATCGAAAAGCGAAACGAGTTTGTCTTTTGCGACTTTCAACGCCTTTAACAACGAAAAACTGATGTCGGCGATAGAAAAATATAAAGACAAAGCGCGTATTTCGATGTCGGCGACGCCGAAACTTGAATTTATAAGAAGCGGCGAAAATAACGCCGAAATGTTAGGACTTTTGCGCAGATTTTTGACGCTTAGCGTAAAATAAACGAAAAAATTTGCCTTTTAGCCGCAACTAAAACGGTAAATTAAAGAAAAATAATTGCAATTTTTCGCTATTTAGTATATACTTAATTAGGTATAATAAAAATTATATCCGCAATTTTCGGAGAAACTTGTATGAAAAAAAGGCTAATAAAATTTTTGACCGTGATATTGTCCGTTATAATAGGGGCGGCAAGTCTTGTCGGTTGTAATATCGTTACCGACAACACCGAACGCGATTTAAATCAGGTGGTAGCCACGGTAAACGTCAATCAGAAAGACGAAATCTATAAAAAAGATCTTATTATGGCGTATATGAACGGCGGCTATATGTACGTTCAGTATTACGGGTACGACGTGGCGACCGTATATAATATGATACTTAACAGTCTTGTGGATAACCGCATTATGGTTCAGTATATCTACAATGAGTTTGAAAACGACGAAGCCGTTGCGAAAAATACGGACAAGGCGCAATACACGCCCGAAAGGTATTTAAGTTCCGACGAAATTACCGACGCAAAATACGATACTTATAAATCGATAAACGACCTTTTGGATAATTATTCCGAAGACAACTCGGATACGGAGAAGCAGGGCGCTCTTATTTTCGACGTCCGTACCGTTCCGACGGACGCCAAGAACGCCGAGAAGAAGTTGACCAAGGAAGAAAAGAACGATTATATTGCAAAAGGTTTCGATATTACGAGTACGGAATATAAAAGGGCGGCTTTCAATAAAGTAATAACCCTTTTAAAAGACAACGGACTTTTGGGTAGCGACTATAACGGCAGTATAGAAACCACCGATTATTTTAACCGCTTGCTTAAAAGCAACTTTGAGAGCGCGATTATAGAGAAATACGAATATAATATAAAGAAAAAAACGATAGACGAATTAGACTACGCAACGCTTGCCGCGGCTTATACCGATAAACTTGACGCGCAAAAAGCGTGGTCTAACAGCGACTTCGTGTCCGCACTTTCTTCGGCGAGCGCCACAAGTCCTATTCTTTACAGTGCGTTCGGTACTTACGGTTACGTTTACAATCTGCTTTTGGGCGTAAACGATTATCAGAGTGCAAAAATAACGGAATTACAGCACGAGCGCGAGCACGAACATTTAACGGAAGCGGAATATGCGACGGAACGCAAAGCGATTCTTGCGGGCACGGTAGCGAAAGATCTGCGTGCAAGTTGGATTTTATCCGGCTACGATTTCGATTATGACAGCAAGAAATTCACGGGCGATTATACCTTTGCGAAAAACGCGGATAACAGTCTGCCTTTCCAAGGCGAAGTAAAAGAGATAAGGGCAAAGACCGACGACAAAACAGGGATTTATTCGATAGGTAGCGTTAAGACTTTCGGACTTGCGGAATTTAAGGATTTTGTAAACGGCTACGTTTACAATAACGAAAGCCTTACTCCCGCCGCGACGGACGATAATATTTATGCGGCTTACACCAGAGCGGATAAGCCCGCCGAATACGACGCTAAAATGAACGAATTACTGTTTGCGTTTTCGACCGACCCCGGTTCGCTTAATACTTACAAGGGCTACGTAATTAAACCCGATAACAACGAATACGTCAAGACTTTCGGCGACGCGGGCGAGGCGCTTTTGAAAGAGGGCGGTAGCAGTTATAAAGTGGTCGCATCTGACTACGGTTACCACTTTATGTTCTTCTCCGAAGTTTGGAAGGAAGAAGATCCAAACCATCCGAAATATGCTACTTTGGATAAGTATCTCAACAGTTTAGGTATAATAGACGGGGATAAAACCGTCGAAGAGTGGGAAGAATATTTCGCCGCGCAGAAAGAAAACAAGGAAACGTGGGAAGATTTCGAAGAAGAAAACAATTTCTTATATTTCCTTGCAAACGAGTGGATTTCCGTAAGATTTAACGATGAAACGGCGCGTAACAGAACGAACGTTACCACCGAATACCGCTACGGCGAGCATAAGGACAGCACGGTCATTTATAAAAACAGGTTTGCCGACCTTATAGGTTAAACTTTAAAGAATATTTACGGGGGCAGGACTTGCGGTTTTGCCCCCGTTATGATGAATAACTGTGAAAAGGTTTTGTAACGACTATGATAAAACTCGAAACGCATTGTCATTCTTTAGGCGGTAGCAGTTGCGCCACTTCGCCGAACGAAACACTTATTGAAGATTACGTAAAAGCGGGGTACGGCGGCGTCGTTATAACTAACCACGTTTCAAAAGGAAGTTACGATCATCATCAGGGCGAAACGCACGCCGAAAAGGTACGGTTTTATTTTTCGCTTATAGAAAATCTGACCGAGCAATTTAAAAAATATAACGTAAAGGTTTTTTGGGGAACGGAAGTAAGCGTCGTTTGTGATAGGAGCAAAGGCTATCAGGAATTTACCGTTTACGGAATAACCGAGAAAGATGTGCGGGATAATAAGCCTTTTTATACCTTTACGCAGGAAGAACTTTTCCGTTTTGCCGAAAAAAAGGGACTGTTTATGTACCAGACGCATCCTTTCCGCGACGGCGTTATAACGGGCGATCCGCGTTTTATGCACGGTGCGGAAGCGTTTAACGGGCATTTTCACCATTATAATCATAACGAGACCGCACAAGAGTTCTGTGCTGAAAACAATCTCATAGGTATGTCGGGCACGGACTATCACCACGAGCGCCAACCGATTACCGCGGGAATATACGTTCACGAGAACATATGCACGAACGAACAACTTACTGAATATATTTTTAAAAACGAATTTGAGATATTTTCCGACGCCGCGCTATACGAACGCGAACTTGAAAAATACAAGGCAAGTCAATGGAAATAAAGTTTATCGACGTTTTAATAACCGTTATATTTTTAATACTTCTCGCAGCCCCCGGGTTTATTTTCGCAAAACTCAAAATGCTCCCCGAAAAAGCCGCCGAAACCGTATCGGTCATAGTTCTGTATTGCTGTCAATCGGTTCTCGTTATCACAAGTTTTCAGGGAAAAGCGTTCGACCCGCAAATAGGCTTGAATATGCTTTGGGTGGCGTTAATAGCGTTATGCGTACACTTTATTATGTTTGCGATACTTAAACTCGTGTTTATCGGAAAAAGCGCGGACGACAAGGTAAGAGTAATGAAATTCGCAAGCGTGTTTTCCAACTGCGGGTTTATGGGTTTTCCGTTCTTGCAATCCCTTTTCTCGCATAACGTCGAACTTCTGTCCGAAATTATGATTTACGGCGCGGTTATTATCGCCGTGTTCAATCTTTTGACGTGGACTTTCGGCGTGTACATAATGACGGGGGACAAAAAGCAGGTTTCGTTTAAGAAAATCGCGCTTAACCCCGTAATAATTTCGCTTATAATAGGTTTTATACTGTTCGTCGCCCTGCCGTGTCCGATAGTGGACTTGGCGGCTGACGGCAGTACTCTCGACAGTATTTTTACTAAACTTATGCAAAGTATGAATTACCTTGCGGATATGGTAACGCCGTGTTCTATGATAGTGATAGGGATACGGCTTGCGAACGTCAATTTAAAACAGTTGTTTTTGGATAAACGGGCGTATATTTCGGCGTTTTTCAAACTTATCGTAATGTCTTTGGTAGCGATTTTAGCCGTGGCGTTTTTGCCCGTCGACGTTACCGTAAAATATGCGATATTTTTCTTGCTTTCAATGCCTTCCGCTACAAACACCGCTATGTTTGCGGTAAAATTCGGCGGGGACGGCGATTTCGCGTCGGTGTGCGTGTTGCTTTCGACGACTTTATCGGTAATAACTATTCCGCTTTTATATATGGTGATAAGCGGGGTTTTCGGAATAAATATAGGGTAGGAAAGGTATTATGAAAGGTTTAACGGCGGTAATAACGGGCGCGAGCGGCGGTATCGGCAAAGCGATATGCCGTGCGCTTGCGAAAGAAGGCGTAAATCTCGTGCTGTTCGGCGGGACGAACGCGAAAAAACTTCAAGATTTTGCGGCGGCGTTAAAAGACGAGTTTAAAAATATCGACATAACGAACTATCCTTGTGATTTGACTGACGACGCTGCGGTTATATCTTCTTTTAAAAAAGCGGCGAAAACAGGCGTGGATATTCTTATAAACAACGCGGGAATAGCGTTCGGCGCTTCCGTGGAAGATACGGATATGCGGACTTTCGATAAAATAATGGCTTTGAATTTTCGCGCGCCCGTACTCATTACGAAAGAGGCGTTGCCGTATCTTAAAAAGTCAGCGCGCGCAAGCATCATAAATATAGCGTCGGTGGTCGCGCACAACGGTTATCCCTTACAAAGCGCTTACACGGCGTCGAAGCACGCGCTTTTGGGCTTTACCAAATCTCTCGCGGCGGAACTGTACTCGCAGGATATTCGCGTGCACGTAATTTCTCCGGGCGGTGTTTATACGGATATGATAAAAATCACGCGTCCCGATCTTTCTAGCGACGGTATGATAATGCCAGAAGACGTTGCGGGGGCGGTATTATTCCTGCTTAAAAACCGAACTAACGCCGTAATAGACGAAATATCTCTGCACCGAGCGGGTAAGCAACCGTTTTTATCGTAATACAGAGTCCGTTATATAGTATTTAAAGCCGTCTGACGAGACGGCTTTTTTCGTATCGAAACACAAAAAAATAAATATTCGGTAAGGTTTCAAGTATGATGAAAACCATAATCACGATTTTAAAATTGCGAGTAAAAATTAAAAGTTTTGAGATACCTATTTCATTGACTTTATATTATTAAAGTGGTAAAATATTACAAAATACTGAAAAAGGCGGTATAATTATGCTTTATAAAGACACTTTGATGTGGAAAGAAATCAGCGAAACGCCCGACGCGTTTTTGAAAGAGAAAAAGGCGAACAGCGCCGTAATATCGAAACTTGTTTCAAAAATCAAGGCAGGGAACGCTACTAATTTTATACTCGCGGGTCGTGGGACTAGCGACCATGCGCTTATTTATTTTAAGTACGTGTTGGAAAGTCTTTCTCCGTATACGGTTGGACTTGCCGCGCCGAGCGTAGTAACGATGTACAACGGGAAAAGCAATTACGGCGACAGTATAGTTATAGGTTGCAGTCAAAGCGGTAAGGCGGCTGACGTTATAGAAGTTATAAAGCGCGCGAATTTGCAGGGTGCGATAACCGTTGCGATTACCAACGACGAAGACAGCCCGCTCGCCAAAGAAGCGAAATACCATTTATTCTGCGCTGCGGGGGAAGAAAAAAGCGTGGCGGCGACAAAGACTTTCAGCGCCGAACTTTTTAATTTATTGTGGCTTGCGGCGTTGCTTGCAGACGATAATAAATTGCTTTCCGACGTGGAGAATTTAAGCGAAACGATAAAAACGGTTATTCCTGAAATAGACGCGCTTACGACCGAATATGCCGAAAAATTCGATTATATGAAGAGCGGTTTCGTTTTGTCAAGGGGCATAACTTACGCCATCGCGCTCGAAGCGACGTTGAAATTACAGGAAACTTGTTATATTCAGATGAAAGGCTATGCGGGCAGTGATTTTTATCACGGACCTATGGCTATGGTAAACGAAAAAACACCCGTGTTTATTTATTGCGCAAAGAGTACGGTTTCTGAAAAGAGTGCGGAAATCGTTAAAGCCGACCAGAAAAAGTGCATAGACAAGATGTTGGAACTCTCCGCTCCCGTTCTCGTTATTACAAACGACGAATCGCTTAAAAAAGAGTATAAGACGACAAACGTGGCGTATTTCGATTTCGGTTACGGCGAAGAAATAACGATGTTTGCGTTCGCGCTTTTCGCGCAGATGCTGGCGTGCAAAATTTCCTGCGGGATAGGAAACAACCCCGACAGTCCGCGGGCACTCAATAAAGTAACTATAACCAAATAAGAGACCGAAAAAAATTATAAAAGTTTAATTTATTCCTAAAACCGATATAAAAAGCCTTGCCAAAGCAGGGCTTTTGTGCTAAAATAGAAAGGCTAAAAAATTCACACCCGAGGTTAAAGCTCTTTCGTGTTGCGGCAAAAACCATTATCCGCCGCAATGTTGAGTAAATAAAACGGGCTTCGGGGAGGAGAAACGGAGGAATTATTATGGCAGTTATCACAATGAAGCAACTCCTTGAAACGGGAGTACACTTCGGACACCAGACGAGGCGCTGGAATCCGAAAATGAAGAAGTACATTTACGGCGAAAGAAACGGTATTCATATCGTAAACCTTGAACAGACCGTAGAACTCATCGAAAACGACGTATATCCTTTCGTCGTGGAACAGGTGAAAGCGGGGAAAAGGGTGCTTTTCGTCGGTACTAAAAAGCAGGCGCAGGACGCCGTTAAGGAAGAAGCCGAAAGATGCGGCGAATTTTTCGTAAATTCCCGTTGGCTCGGCGGCACGCTCACCAACTTCAAGACCATAAGGTCGAGAATAGACAGGCTCAACAAACTCAACAATATGGAGAAGATGGGTGAATTCGACCTTCTTCCCAAGAAGGAAGTAATAAAACTCAAAGCGGAACGCGACAAACTGGAACTTAATCTCGGCGGCATCAAGGAAATGCGTTCGCTCCCCGGCGTTATGTTCGTAGTCGATCCCGATCAAGAAGATATCGCGGTGGAAGAAGCGCGTAAACTCAATATTCCGGTAGTCGCGATAACGGATACCAATTGCGACCCCGATTTGATCGATCACGTTATCCCCGGCAACGACGACGCTATCCGTGCGGTAAAACTTATCGCTTCCGTTATAGCGGACGCCGTTTTGGAAGCGAAACAGGGCGAAGATTTCGTTAAGGAGAGCGACGCGGAAGAAAATGCGGACGAAGTAGCGGAAGAACCCGTAGCGGAAGAAACGCAGGAAAAAGCGGAATAATAACCGAGTATTACAAAATCAAAGGGAGATATAAATATATGTTTACAGGAAGCGACGTAATAGCACTCCGCCAAAAAACGGGCGCGGGAGTGTTGGATTGTAAAAAAGCGCTGACCGAAACGGACGGCGATATGGAAAAGGCTATCGACTATTTGAGAGAAAAAGGCATAGCGAAAGCGGCTAAAAAGGCTTCGCGCATAGCGGCTGAAGGTATCGTTGCGGCTAAAATCGAAGGTAACACGGGCGTTTTAGTTGAAGTCAACTGTGAAACGGACTTTGTTGCGAACGGCGACAAGTACCGCGAATTCGTCGCGGGCGTTGCGGACTACGTCCTTAAAAACGACGTAAAGGACGCGGAAGCGCTTATCGAAGCGAAAAAGGACGAAACTATCGAAGCGACCGCTACCATAGG
>ONQV01000093.1 GCA_900320065.1 uncultured Eubacteriales bacterium
AAAAAGAATTTGAAATTTATCGTAAACGTGAGATGGCTTTGTATGAGAGTGATTTCGACAAAATGATAAAATTAATCAACAACGCGGATAAAAAAGTATAAAATCTTATTTATTTCATCTGATAAACGAAAAACGGTTCTGACAACAGAACCGTTTTTTATATTAGTTGAGTTCTTTAATACTGATGTATCAAATGTTATGATAATTCTTGAGGTAATGTTGATGTTGTGCTTATTGATAAATTTGATTCCTTTCGCTTTCAGTATCTTTGCTTTATGACGAGTTCTATAATACAAACGATGGAGCCTGCTTGCATTGGTTTTGAGCGATTCGTTTCAATGTGCGGCTTATTGTTTGCGGATGGCAAATAGGAATTGCGATAGCGAAGAAAAAATATTTTTTCAAATGAAAGTATTGTCAATAATTAAAATATAAAAATTTATAATTAAATATGGTATTGATTTCTACGTTTTATAATGGTATAATTATGCTAAAATTCGGTTTTGTGTTATGCTCCGTGGTTGGGCGGGTGTTTTTAAAGTGTAGAAACAGTTAAAATGATTAACGCTTTTTAAACGAACTTGGAGAAACTCCGTAGCGTTTTTTAAAGAGCGTGGAAAAGTGATTGGTATCGGGGAAACCTGCCGAAGTGGCAGCCTCGCAAATGGTGCAGGACGTATTTTTGAGTTTGTCCAGCGCTTTTTTCAGCCTGAATTCGGTTATAAAAGTTGCAAGCGGGACGCCGTTTTTTAATTTGAATACGTAACGCAAATGCGGTAAAGAGTAGTTTAACGAATTTGACATTTCATCGAGGGAAAATGATTGTTGATAGTTTTCGTAAATATACTTTAAGATCATCGAGTTGATTAAATCGTATCTATCTTCGACGCTCCTGCCCTTGACGTAGTTTTCGTAAAAAGAACTCAGCATAAAGGAAAGGGGAAACAAAGCGGCGGCAACGTATTTTTTATCGGGTACGTTTCGGCTCAGTTCAGCGTATTGCTTTTTATATTGTTTTGCTAAATTCGGGAAAAATTCGGTGAGTCGTTTGTACTGAAAATTGAAAATTTCGGTTGATTTTTCCTCTTTGCCCGCGTACCCGGTGGCATGTATATACGCGACAGGCTTTTTATCGGAAAAGACTGGCGTCAAAAACTCTTCGACGCCGTAAGGACAGCAACCGTAACTTAATTTCGGCAACGGGCGTTTTTCAAGTATGTTTTTGTTAGTCAGACAAACCTTCGAAGTTTTGGTCGTCGTCTTTATGAGGTCGCAAAGCGAACAATCGTGAATTTGAAGTTCGTTCAGCAACGGGTAAAACGTAAGCATATTTTTGTCTATGCAGCTAATGGAAACGCGCAAAGAATTTTTTCTTAAAAACATTATGTAGTCGTAAATGCCGTTAAGTAAATTTTCGTCGCCGATAATCATAATATAAACTCCTTTGCAGATTTACTTTGATAAATCTTAACAAAACGATTATAAACTATGACTTGTAAAAAGTCAAGGAGAAAAAAGATATGTCTTTGGACGAAAAACAAATTACTGCCGATTTTTGCGTCGTCGGAGGAGGTGTAGCCGGGGTGTTTGCCGCGATAACGGCGGCGAGGCTCGGTCTAAAAACGGTTTTAATTCACGAGCGACCCGTTTTCGGCGGCAACGCTTCGAGCGAGATTCGTATGTGGATTTGCGGCGCGCAACAACGCCTGTACAGAGAAGGCGGGTTGCAGGAAGAACTCGATCTGGAAAACTACTATTTTAATCCTTCGAAGAATTGGTATTTATTCGATTCCGTATTATACGGGGCGGTAATGCGTGAAAAAAATCTTACGGCGTTTTTAAATTGCACCTGCTACGACGCGCATTGCGGCGGAAAACATATCGAAAGCGTCGCGGCATATCAGATGACCACGCAGACGATAATTAAAGTTAATGCCAAATATTTTGCGGACTGTTCCGGGGACAGCGTTTTAGCCCCGCTAAGCGGCGCAAACTTTATGTACGGGCGCGAATCCGCGGCGGAATACGGCGAATACGTTATTCAATCGCACGAAAACGGCGATAATAAGACGATGGGCAACAGCGTGCTTATTCAGGCGAGAAACGTAGGGCGCAAGGTGGACTTCGTCGCACCCGACTGGGCGGAAAAGGTAAGCGTAGAAAAATTGAAGTATAAGCGGGTAAATCTTAAATCTCCCGGTGAAAATTTCTGGTATATAGAACTCGGCGGCAACGACGACGTCGTAAGGAACGCCGAAACGATAAACAAAAAACTGCTTGCACTCTGTCTGGGAGTGTGGGACACTATTAAAAATTCGGGAGAATTCGACGCCGGTAACTACGATTTGGAATTTTTGGGTTTTTTGCCTGCCAAGAGAGAGTCGAGAAGAATGAAAGGCGATTACGTGCTTACCGCGAACGATATTTTAAGCGGCGGCAAGTTTGTAGATACGGTCGCATACGGCGGCTGGGGACTTGACGATCACAATCCCGACGGGTTTGAAGGAAAAGAAGGAAATCACTATCAAAATGTAGACGACGTATACGGTATTCCGTACCGTTGTTTGTATTCCGAAAACGTCGAAAATTTGTTTTTTGCCGGCAGGAATATATCCGCCACTCATATGGCTACGAGTTCGGCGCGCGTAATGGGTACTTGCGGTTGCCTCGGGCAGGCGGTCGGTACGGCGGCGTACGTTGCCGATTTATACGGATTGACGCCTCGCGGCGTGGGCGGGCATATCGGCGAAGTTCAACAAATTTTGCTTAAATACGACTGCTTTTTACCGAACGCTACGAGAGAAGTATCTCCGGTTTGCAAAAACGCAAAGTTGGTATACGGCGGGCAAAGTGCGGATATAGAGCGATTACGCGACGGGTTTGACAGGGATACCGAAAGCGTAACCACGGGGGCGATATTGAAAAACGGAACGGCGGTTACGTATGAATTTGAGCCTGCT
>ONQV01000021.1 GCA_900320065.1 uncultured Eubacteriales bacterium
TAGACTTGTTATGCCTGTATCTGTTCGTTTGAATCATGCAATTGCGGATGGATATTTGGTCGCAAATGTATTTCGTTTGTTAGAGCAAGAAATCAAGTCGTTTATTAAATGATGAACAAAACAATAAATTATAATTTAAAATGATCGTACTATCACGAAGATGGTAAATATTTACGAAGAGACAAAGGAAAAGATTCCTAGGTGTCTCGGCAAACGTGTTAAGGTTATTATAGATACAACTATTTTCGGCAATAGACTTGGTCCGTATTTTATAGGAATACTAACTGGCCATAAGAAGGGACACTATAATTATGATGATCTAATAACTGTGTCTAACGAGAACGGATCGGAATCATTTATGATTCCTGATATAAAGGAGATTATTAGCGGCCGGTATGCTGTTTGCGCCAAAAGCGGACGCGTCGAGCGTGGAACTTAACGCATTTGCAAACGAAAACGGAGTAAAAGCAACGCTTGAAAAGTATTCGGAATATGACGGTAAATACGTTTCGACGATAACGGAAATATATAACGAATTTAAACAAGGCAGGACGCTTGCGGAAGTGGTAAAAGTAATAGACGAAAAGACGGGCAAGAAAATAATCGTGTAGGTGGAACGTGAAAAAAGGTATAGCGGTTGCGGGCAGCGTGCTTGTGGATAAGATATATCAGATAGCGGGTTATCCCCAAAAGGGCGAACTTACGCAGATAAAGGGTATAAGCCGTGCAGTTGGCGGGCTTGTTCCGAACGTCGGAATAGACCTGAAAAAGATAGACGGCAGTCTGACCGTTTACGCTTGCGGTAAGGTCGGAAACGACGAAGAAGGCGAGTTTGTGAAATCGGAATTTTCCCGTTACGGACTGGATATGAGCGGTCTTAAAACCGACGCGAAGGAAAAGACGAGTTTTACCGACGTAATGAGTGAGATAGGCGGCGAAAGAACTTTCTTTACCTACGCGGGCGCGAGTGCGGATTTCGGCGAAAGCGATATGGATTTCGATAAAACCGACGCAGATATGTTGCATTTGGGATATTTTTTGCTGCTGGATAAAATCGATAACGGGGACGGGCTTAAAATACTTAAAAAAGCCAAAGCGAAGGGCGTAAAAACGTCTATTGACCTTGTAAGTGAAAATTCGGACAGATATTCGCTCGTTATTCCGTGCTTGCAATATACCGACAACCTTATAATAAACGAAATAGAAGCGGGTAGTATAGCGGGGATAGAGCCCGAAAAGGGAAATATCCGCAAAATCGCCGAAAAACTGAAGGAGAAAGGCGTTAAAGAACGGGTTATAATACATTTACCGCAGTTCGGCGTGTGCTTATCCGAAAGTGGTTATACGGAAATTCCGTCTTTCGATTTACCGAAGGGTTATATAAAGGGGACGACCGGCGCGGGCGACGCGTTCTGCGCAGGCTCGCTGTACGGGATATATAAAGGTTACACCGATAGAGAAATCCTTGAATTCGGTTCTATGTGCGCGGCGGTGTCGCTTCGCGTTCCCGACGCCGTTTCGGGATTGACGGATGAAAAAGGGATACGGGATTTCTGTAAAAACTTGTCAAGAAAATTTCTTGAAATCAGATAATTTTAATGCAATAAGGAATGAAATGCGTCCTATAAAGTTAGATACTTTTGGGGTGCATTTTTTTATGAAAAAACATAATAGAGCGGTCAATGGTAAAATAACGTATTATCCGATTTATATGACGATGTTTTTAAATGATAACGATTTGAAATTGCCCAAAATTGTTATAGAAAGTTTTTAACTTTTAGGGTTGTTTTTTTTTGGGGGGGGATAAAGCGGACACTCGTCAGTAAATTACTGACGAGTGTCCGCTTTACGTGTATCTTTTGGAATACAAAAATCTACAAAGCCACCACGTTAGGATATTTTCCTGATGCGGCGGCTTTCTGACAAAATCAAAATTAATTTTTTACAACATTTTGACAAAACAGGTTTTGTTTTTAAGTTTAATTTTAAACTATTATTGACAGAATAAATTTATAATGTTATAATATTTTAGTTAAATTTTTATATTTTTATTTTATTATAAATACTTTTTATTAATTTTTTGGTAGTGAAAGTGTATAAGCATTTTTTTAAAAGAATAATCGACATCTTGCTTTCCGGCGTTGGCATAATAGTTTTAATACCGTTTTGGCTGATTATATTTATTGCGATAAAAATTGATTCGAAAGGACCTATTTTTTTTAAACAGAAAAGAGTTGGGATTCATAAGAAAATATTTAATATTTTAAAATTCAGAACGATGCGCATTGACACTCCGCACGACGTACCTACTCATATGCTTGAAAATCCCGAACAATGGATAACGAAAGTCGGGAAGTTTTTACGCAAGACATCGCTTGACGAACTGCCGCAGATATTTAATATATTTACAGGCAAAATGAGCATAATAGGACCGCGTCCCGCACTTTGGAATCAGGACGATTTGATAGCGGAAAGGGATAAATACGGTGCTAACGACGTAAAGCCTGGCTTAACGGGCTGGGCGCAGATAAACGGACGTGACGAGCTTGAAATTCCCGTAAAAGCGAAATTTGACGGAGAATATGTTAAACGGCAGAGTTTCTGTTTTGATTGCAAGTGTTTTTTCGGAACGATTAAAAGCGTTTTAAAGCGCGACGGTGTCGTCGAAGGCGGTACGGGGGAAATAAATAAACAAGAAAAGCAAGAAAAAATTTGAAATTAAAAAAATGAAAAAAATTCTTATTATTACACCTAATTCTTCACATGTTTTTGGATTTAGAAAGAGTTTAATTGATACTTTAAAAAGCAAAAACTTTGCTGTGAGTGTAATTGCTTTTGACGATGATTATAAAGATAGAATTTTAGAATATGGTGTTGATTTTCATTTTATTAAAGATAAAAATCGTTCAATAAATCCGTTCAAAATTTTATCATTATCAAAAAAAATTGCAAAAGAAATAAAATGTATAAAACCTTATATGGTTTTTTCTTTTCAGTTAAAGCCAAACACTTTCGGAGTGCTTGCGGCGCATAAAGCGGGAATAGAGAATATTTATTCTATGGTAGAAGGCGCAGGGGACGTTTTTATTAAAAACGGTTTCAAGTGGAAAGTTATTCGTAGCGTGGTTTGCCGTTTATATAAAAAAGCGTTTAAGTTTTCTAAAAAGGTATTCTTCTTAAATAATGACGATAAGGCGGAATTTATCGAACGTGAACTTGTTAAAGAAGAACAATGTGAAATTGTTCACGGTATAGGTGTTGATTTAGAACGGTTTACGTATAAACCTGTCAAAAATAATAGAACGTTTTTAATGATTGCGCGAATGTTAAAAACCAAAGGCGTTTTTGAATATTGCGAGTGCGCAAGAATTGTCAAGCAGAAATACCCTGATGCGGTATTTAATTATCTCGGCGCGGAAGTGGAATTAAAACAATCAGATATAAAATCTTATATTGACGATGGCAGTATAAACTATCTCGGCACTACAAGTGATGTTAGACCGTATATAGAAGAATGTTTTATTAACGTTTTGCCTTCTTACAGAGAAGGTTTTGGACTTGTTAATGCAGAATCCGCTGCTATGGGGAGACCGTCTATAACATGTGACACAAACGGAACTCGTGATACCGTAATAGACGGTTATAACGGTTTTTTAATAGAAAAAAAAGACGTAAAAGCGATGGCGGAGAAATGTATCTATGCGATAGAACATTTTGACGAAATGGTTATTATGGGACAAAACGCCCGTAAATTTGCGGAAGAAAACTTTGATTGTAATAAAATCAACGAAAAGATAGTTAAAAGTATAGGTTTAATCTAAAAGATAAATTATGCAAGAAAGACCGCTTGTTTCTATTATAATTCCCGTATATAACGGCGCGAACTATATGCGTGAAGCGATTGACAGTGCACTTGCGCAAACGTATAGTAATATAGAAGTTATTGTCGTAAACGACGGTTCAACAGATAATACGGAAGAAATAGCGTTATCATACGGCGATAAAATTCGTTATTTGTATAAGGACAACGGGGGAGTTTCTTCGGCACTTAATCTCGGCATAAGAGAAATGAAAGGCGAATATTTTTCTTGGCTTTCCCATGACGATAAATATGAGCCGAACAAAGTAGAAAATCAGATAAAACTTATAAGTAGTTATGGTAAAAACACGTTAGCGTTATGCGGTACGTGGCAGATTGATAAAAATTCGAATCTATTGCAAAGAAAAAAAATTAAAGATGCAAGTCAAACGCGATTTTTAACGTGGCAAGAAGGGTTAAAGTCTTTGATATTACACGGTTCGTTTAACGGTTGCGCTTTTCTTATACCGAAATCGGCTTTTGATAAATGCGGGTTGTTCGACGAATCTTTAAGATACAGTCAGGACTTATTGATGTGGATTAAACTTTTCTTAAATAGATATGAGTTGGTTTGTTCAACGGGTTGCGATGTTTTAAGCAGAGTACACGATAAGCAGTTGACGCAAACGGGAAGAAGTGTTTTTCACAAAGACTGTCAATATATGGGAGATGTATTGATAAGTGATTTAGCGGAATTATCTACGAAAGAGTACAATTTTTTATATTATTATGCAAAGTTTAACGCTAAATATAATAATCCGCAAGTTGTAAAACAATATATTACGAAAGGGAAAGAGAAAAAACTTATAGGTTTAAGAAAGGTCTTAAAACTTAAATTAATTATGGCTTACGGCAGAATAAGACCGTTGATAAGAAGAATTTATTATAAAATATTCAAAAAGGTAAAAACACAGTAAATTATATAATGATACCGTATTATTTATTATTTATTATCCCGATTTTTACGTATTCTATTGAATCGAGAACAGTAACTTATCAAAAGAAAACGAAGAATATTACAATATCCGTTTTTTTCCTGATATTTACGGTTATGCTTGCTTTGCGCAGTATTGAATGCGGGGTCGATTTGTCAAATTATAAATCTTATTTTAATTCCGTTCAAAATATGTCTTGGCAAGAGATTTTCAATCAAGACGTGGAAACGGGGTACTGGGTTTTTCAAAAACTTATATCGTATATTACGAACGATTTTAATGTTTTTCTCACTATCGTTGCGATAATTTGTCTATTGCCGATATGGATTTATTATAAAACAGAATCCGATTTTTCTCTTTTGACCGTTATTTTATTTATTACCGTTGCGCCGTTTTCGATGTTCTTTTCGGGGTTAAGGCAATCGATCGCTATGGGAGTAGGAATCCTTGCTTGGCTTTGTGTTAAAAGGAAAAAGATTATTTTATTTATAATAACCGTTTTATTGGCGGCGGCTTTTCATCAATCGGCGATAATTTTGTTATTTTTATTTCCTTTGTATCATATAAGAATAACAAAAAACTGGATTATTCCCGTTGCTTTGGTTATGCTTTTAATACTGGCGTTTAATGAACAGATTTTTTCTTTTCTTATTTCTTTTTCCGAAAGATACGATGAGAGATATAATTCTATTACGCAGACGGGGGCGTTTGGAACGTTGGCGTTGCTCGTGATTTTTGCAGTATATTCATTTCTTATCCCCGACGAACAGAAAATGGATAAGAACACTATTGCATTAAGAAATATTTTATTGTTTTCTATTTGTGTTCAATGTTTTGCGCCTATTCACTCTTTGGCAATGAGAATGAATTATTATTTTCTGTTGTTTATTCCGATTCTTATTCCGAAAATAATAAAATACAGAAAAGACGGATTGTTAAAATTAACTAATGTTTCCGTTTGGATTATTACCGTTGCTTTTATAGGAATATTTTTTTATAAAGCGTATTTCGGGGAAGATATTTTACAAATATTCCCATACGTTCCGTATTGGAGTAATTGAAAATGAAAGTCGCACAAATAAATGCAGTTTGCGGCAAGGGGAGCACGGGCAAAATTTGCGTGGAAATAGGGAATTGCCTTGATACAGATAATATAGAAAATAAGATTTATTTTATATCGGGAAATAAAACTTATAAAAACGGTGTCAAATATTCTGCTGCTTTTTATACTAAATTTATGGCGCTGTTTTCTCGCGTATTCGGCAATTACGGGTTTAATTCAAGTATTGCAACACGCAGACTTGTAAGAAAATTAAAAAAATTCGACCCCGATATTATTCATTTGCACAATCTGCACGGACATAACGTTGATTTGAAAATCTTATTTAATTATTTAAGCAAAAGTAATAAAAAGGTTGTTTGGACTTTTCACGACTGTTGGGCGTTTACGGCTTATTGTCCGCATTTTACAATGGTGAAATGCGACAAGTGGAAAACGGGTTGTTATAAGTGTCCGCAAACGAGAAATATAACTTGGTTTTTTGACAGAAGTAAAAGCATTTATAAGCGTAAAAAACGCTTGATAACACGTCTTAAAAATCTTACTATCGTTACGCCGTCAAAGTGGCTTGCGGATCTGGTTAAGCAGTCGTTTTTGAAAGATTATCCCGTACAGGTGATAAATAACGGCATAGATTTATCCGTGTTTAAGCCTACGGAAAGCAATTTCAGGGAAAGATACAATATTTCCGCCGAAAAGTATATTTTGCTTGGCGTGGCGTTCGGTTGGGGGGCAAGAAAAGGGCTTGACGTATTTATCGAACTTTCCAAACGCTTGCCCGACAACTATCAGATAGTTTTGGTGGGAACTAACGACAAAACGGACAAGCAACTGCCGAAAAATATTATTTCAATACATAGGACGCAAAATCAAGCCGAACTTGCGGAAATTTACACTGCGGCGGATTTGTTCGTAAACCCTACGAGAGAAGAAAATTATCCTACCGTTAATATGGAAAGTCTTGCTTGCGGAACGCCCGTACTTACTTTCAGAACGGGCGGCAGTCCGGAAATTATTGACGAAACTTGCGGCAGCGTAGTTGATTGCGACGATATTGACGCGTTAGAAAGCGAAATAAAGCGAATTTGTACAGAAAGACCGTATCCACAGGACGCGTGTTTAACGCGTTCAAAGCATTTTGATATGAACGAACGCTTCCAGGAGTATATAGAGTTATATATTTCTTGTGTCGGGTAAATATTATGAAATCGCTTGTAAAGAATTCTTTTTATAACATATTGTATGTTATTTTAAATACTTTGTTTCCGCTTTTAACATCTATGGTTGTATCGCGTGTATTATTAGCGGAAGGTGTAGGTAAGGTTGCTTATGCTCAAACATTTGTTTCGTACTTTACAACGTTTGCTTCGGCTGGAATATTGACATATGGGTTAAGGGAGATCGCTAAAAATCAAGATGATTCTGAAAAAACGAGTGATGTTTTTTCAGAATTACTATTGTTAAATTTTATCTTAACTTTTTTGGCAGTATTAATTTTTTTAGTTTTAATTTTATGTATAAATTCTTTTCGTGAAAATATAATTTTATATTTTGTTTGTGGTTTGCATTTATTTTTTAATTTTATTAATGTGGATTGGCTTTTTAAAGGAAAAGAAGAATACGGTTATATTGTTTTAAGAAGCGCTATTGTAAAAATAATATCTTTTATTTGTATAGTAATCTTTGTTAAAGAACAAAAAGATTTTATCGTTTATGCATTATTATCGAGTTTAGCATTAGGGGGAAATAATTTATTTAATATATTTTATTCAAGAAAATATGCGAGATTTCATTTAAAAAATATAAGTATATCAAAACATTTGAGACCAGTTATAATTATAACTTTGGCATCTTTTTTTGGAACAATTTATAATAAAATTGATATAACAATGCTTGGTATATTTTCGAATGATAGTGCAATCGGCTTATATTCAAATGCGCACAAGTCAGTAAATATAATTATTTCTTTAACTACTGCTTTGACAGCGGTTTTTATGCCCAGGTTGAGTTTGTTATTTAATAAAGAAAGAGAAGAATTTAGTAATGCATTAACAAAGGGAACAAATTTAATTTCATTATTATCTATTCCAACCGCTGTCGGACTTTGTATATTAGCACCATATATAGTTAAAGTTTTATATGGAGAATCATTTGTTGGATCAGGTAAACTGTTAAGAACGTTTTCAATTCTAGTTATAATTATTTCATTTGGAGATTTATTTTGTTATCAGACATTAATCGCAATTGGTTATGAAAAATTAAGATTGATTTGCAATATAGTTTGTGTTTTTATTAATATTACATTGAACTTAATATTTATTCCTATTTATAATGACTGGGGTGCTGTAATTGCTTCAATTTTAAGTGAATTTTTGATAAACTTCTTCTTATTGATATTCGTTTTAAGAAAAATTAAGTTTAGGTTTCCATATATGAATTTTTTCAAGTCTGTTTTAAGTGCCATAGTTATGGGTGTTGCGGTTTACGGAATTACACTATTGTCTGTGTCGAATTTTATTATTTGTTTAGTTGGCTTTGTAGTAGGAATACTTGTTTTTTCTATTTGTAGTTTAATATTAAAAAATGATTCTTTTATATTAATTGTAAAACAAACGAAACGCTTGATAAAAAAGGGGAATAAATGAAAAAAACAGTTATAGAATTGATAACTACGTTGGGAAATGGTGGTGCAGAGACTTTAGTAAAAGATTATAGTTTATTGATTAATAAAAATCTATTTAATTATAAATTAGTAATTATAAGGGATTTGCCTAATTCCGTAAATTCAAAAATTTTAAATGCAAATAAAATTCCGTACCAAGTTATATTTAAAAAATGGAATTTTTTTATGAAAGTCATTTATAGATTTTTTGGTGATTTTTATATTGAAAGAAAATTATCAAAAATAGTTAAAGATGCAAAACCGGATTGTATTCATTTCCATTTACCGCGAAATTTAAAATATATAAAGAACATTTCAAAAAAATTAAAAAATATCAAGTTGTTTTTTACTATTCATAGCGAGCCAAGGTATTATTTTGAAGATGCAAAAGTTTATAAAAATATTAAATATATTGCAGAAAACAATGATTTAACACTAATTGCCCTTCATAATAAAATGAAAAAGGAAATTATTGAAAAATATTATTTTACTAATACGATATGTCTTTATAATGGAATAAATATTGATAGATTTGAAAAATGCGATATAGATAAAAATACAATAAGAAGGCAATTAAATATTAACGAGAACGCTTTTGTTATAGGACATGTCGGTCGATTTACACTTGCTAAAAATCACAGTTTTTTGATAGATATTTTTGAGATAATACTAAAATTGAAATCTGATGCTGTTTTATTATTAGTGGGCAATGGAGAACTTTACGACGAAGTCGTTTGTAAAATAAAAGAAAAAAATTTATATAACAATGTTATGATATTGTCAAATAGAACTGATATTCCAGAATTGCTTAAAAGTATGGATTTGTTTTTATTTCCGTCAAAATATGAAGGACTTCCATTAAGCGTTATTGAAGCACAAATGACGGGTCTAAATTGTTTGGTTTCGAATCAAATTCCGGAGGAATCTTTCATTAGTAATAATGTTTGTGTCAAGTCCTTAAATGTAGGGGCTGAAGAGTGGGCTAATTCCGCTGTGCAATTCAAATCAAATATAACGCCTTATAATTCAAAAAATGATTTTGATATTAAACAAATAGTAAAAAAACTTGAAAAAATATATTTGATGTAAAGTATTATTGTTTAATATTAAGCAATTAAGAAAATTAAGATATGAAAAAGAAAATTGAAACTGCAGAATTAAAAGAAATTCAGTTAAATATTTTAAAAGAAGTTGATTCCTTCTGTAAATTAAACAATATAAACTATTGGATTGATTGCGGGACTCTATTGGGCGCCATAAGACATAAGGGCTATATTCCATGGGATGATGATATAGATATAGGAATGTTAAGACCGGATTTCGATCGGTTTTTGCAACTTTTTAATGATTATAGCAGCAGATATAAAGCGTATTCTAATGAAAATAAAAAAGACTTTTATTATGCACATGGAAAAGTTCTTGATTTGACTACGGAATTGTATGAACCGGATGAGACAGGTTTAAAACTTTCAGTTAATATAGATGTGTTCGTTTATGATAATGCGCCTGACAGTGATAGAAAAGTAAAAAAAATGTATAAACGGCGGAATACTTTTAGAACACTTAACATTATCAGAAATACAGGAATATCAAGTCGTCGCTTTTTGCGCAGGATTATTATCAAAATAATTAAGGTTTTACTAAAAATATTCCCACGTGATTTTTTTGTAAAGAAAATGATTAAAAATTCAAAAAAATATGCAGATAAAGAAACTAAACGAGTTGGGAATTTTACGTCTTATTCAGAAATTGTAGTGGACAAATCGGTATTTAATAATTTTATAGAAGTTGAATTTGAAGGCGGTAAATACCCCGCGCCGATAGGTTATGATAAATGGCTAACGGCGTTTTACGGTAATTATATGGAATTGCCGCCACTTGAAAAAAGGATGTCGCATCATGAATTTGTGGCGTATAAAACGGTTGAATAGGAAGAATCAAAAATGAAAGGTTTAATATTAGCGGCTGGATTTGGTAAACGTTTACAGCCCTTGACGAATAAAATACCAAAATCTATGGTAGAAATCAATGGAGAACCGTTGCTTGTGCACACCTTAAATATTTTATCAGGGTGCGGCATAAAAGAAATAGGCATAGTTGTAGGTCATTTAGCCGATTACATAAAGGAACGTATAGGTTATAGTTGGAACGGTGTGCAGATTAAATATTTTGAAAACGAAGAATATGAGACGACAAACAATGTTTTTTCAATGTATAAAGCAATGTCTTTTTTTGATGACGATGTGATTCTTTCGGAGTGCGATATATATTACAAGAGAGATCTAATTGAAAAAGTTGTTGCTGATGATAGCGAGTGTTCAATCGTTGTCAGCCCGTTTAATCCCGACACGATGGACGGAACTGTAATTCGTGTTTTTAAAAATAAAGCGATTGAACTTATATTAGGAAAATGGCAGGGTGCTGATTTTAATTACGCAGATTGTCAAAAGACCGTTAACGTATATAAATTCAGCAAGGGCTTTATACAAGAGAAATTTGCACCGCTTTTGAAGTGGTATGTTGAAAAGATGGGTAAAAACAGTTATTACGAAAAGATTTTAGGCAGTTTGATTTATTATAAAGAGTGCAATATAAATGTTGTTTCCGTACCCGAAACCGCTTGGTGCGAAATAGATAATTTAGAAGATTTAGAAAAAGCAAGAAATTATTTTAAGGATTAAATATTATGTCATTATTTACAAACAAAACGTTGATGATTACGGGGGGAACGGGGAGTTTCGGAAACGCCGTGCTTAATAGGTTTTTGAAAACCGATATAGGCGAAATTCGCATTTTTTCCCGCGACGAGAAAAAACAGGACGATATGCGCCACGAATATCAGGCGAAATATCCTAACGAGTGCGGAAAAATCAAATTCTACATAGGCGACGTTCGCGATTTGCAGTCCTGTCGTAGCGCTATGCACGGCGTAGATTACATATTTCACGCAGCCGCTTTAAAGCAAGTGCCTTCGTGTGAATTTTTCCCGATGGAAGCGGTACGCACCAACATAATCGGTACGGATAACGTTTTAACCGCGGCGATCGAAGAAGGCGTGCAATCTGTGATCTGTCTTTCTACGGATAAAGCGGCGTATCCTATCAACGCGATGGGGACTTCCAAAAAAATGGAAGAAAAAGTCGCGGTGGCGAAATCCCGTTACAGCGGAAAGACGAAGATTTGCTGTACGAGATACGGGAACGTTATGTGCAGTCGCGGCAGCGTAATTCCTTTATGGATAGACCAGATAAGAAACGGACAACCTATAACTCTCACCGAACCGAGTATGACGCGGTTTATAATGTCTTTGGACGAAGCGGTGGATCTCGTGCTGTTTGCTTTCGAGCACGGCGAAAACGGCGATATACTCGTACAAAAAGCGCCCGCCTGTACGATACAGACGCAAGCGGAAGCGGTGTGCGAACTATTCGGCGGCAACAAGAAAGATATAAAAGTAATAGGTATTCGTCATGGTGAGAAGATGTACGAAACGCTTTTAACCAACGAAGAGTGCGCGCAGGCGATAGATATGGGCGATTTTTACCGTGTGCCGTGCGACAATCGCGGACTTAATTACGACAAATATTTTAAGGAAGGCGACGAAAAACGCAATACTCTTACCGAATTCAACAGTAATAATACAAAGCGTCTGACTTTGGAAGAAACAAAGGCTAAAATAGCGAGTTTAGAATATATTAAAGAAGAACTTGCAAAATCAAAGGACAAGCGTTAAAATAAAGATATGAAAATTTTAGTAACGGGGGCGAAGGGGTTTGTCGGCAAAAATCTTTGCGAAGCGCTTAAAAACTTACGCGACGGAAAAGATAGAACCCGCACCGCCTTAAAAATAGAAGAGATTTACGAGTACGATATCGACTCTACCGAAAACCAACTCGAAGAATACTGTAAAAACGCGGATTTCGTATTTAATCTTGCGGGGGTGAACCGTCCTGAATCGCAGGAAGAGTTTATGCGTGGCAATTTCGGTTTTGCGGGTAAACTTTTGGAAACGCTTAAAAAGCATAACAACAATTGCCCCGTAATGCTGTCGAGTTCGATACAGGCGACGCTTATAGGCAGATACGACGGCGAATACGGCAGAAGTAAAAAGGCGGGCGAAGATCTTTTTTTCGACTATGCGAAAAAAACGGGCGCAAAGGTGCTTGTTTACCGCTTTCCGAACTTATTCGGCAAATGGTGCAGACCGAATTACAATTCGGCGGTCGCGACTTTTTGCCATAATATCGCAAACGACTTGCCGATAACGGTAAACGACAGAAACACCGAACTCGAACTCTTATATATCGACGATTTGGTCGAAGAAATGCTTAACGCCCTTGAAGGCAAAGAACACAGGGCGGAGTTTGACGGTATAAATACGGTCATTACCGAAAACGGAAAATTCTGCGCCGTTCCCGTAACGCATAAGGTAACTCTCGGCGAGATCGCGGACTTGTTGCACAAGTTTCACGATCAACCGAATACTCTCGTTATTCCCGAAATGCCGACGGGCAGTTTTGCTAAAAAACTGTATTCGACTTATTTAAGTTATCTGCCGAAAGAAAAGGTTGCGTTTCCGCTTAAAATGAATATTGACGACAGGGGTAGTTTTACGGAACTTATAAAGACCGTAAACTGCGGACAGGTTTCGGTAAATATAAGTAAAGCGGGAATTACAAAAGGTCAGCATTGGCATAACAGTAAATGGGAATTTTTTATCGTCGTAAAAGGGCACGGACTTATTCAGGAAAGAAAGATCGGTACGGACGAAATAATCGAGTTTGAAGTATCGGGCGAGAATATTAAGGCGGTGCATATGCTTCCCGGGTACACGCATAACATAATAAATTTAAGCGAAACGGAAGATTTAATTACGGTAATGTGGGCGAACGAACGGTTCGATAAAGATAAACCCGACACGTTCGGCGAAAAGGTGTAAATATGTTTAAAAACAACGGAAAACTGAAACTTCTGATAATCGTGGGTACGCGCCCCGAAATAATACGTCTTGCGGCGGTAATAAATAAGTGCCGCGAGTATTTCGATTGCGTTTTGGCACATACGGGGCAGAATTACGATTATAACTTAAACGGCGTGTTTTTCAAGGACTTAAAAATTGCCGATCCCGAAGTGTATATGAACGCGGTGGGCAAAGATCTGGGTGAAACTATGGGCAATATCATAGCGAAGTCTTACGAACTTATGGTTGAAATAAAGCCCGACGCAGTGCTTGTTCTCGGCGATACCAACAGTTGCCTTTCGGTGATAGGCGCGAAAAGGTTGCATATACCTATCTTTCATATGGAAGCGGGCAACCGTTGCAAGGACGAGTGTCTGCCGGAAGAAACGAACCGCAGGATAGTCGATATAATATCCGACGTAAACCTTGCTTACAGCGAACACGCGCGGCGTTATCTTGCGGAGTGTGGACTTCCGAAAGAAAGAACTTACGTTACGGGCAGTCCTATGGCGGAAGTGCTGACCGCAAACTTAAAACAAATCGAAAACAGCGATATATTAAAGAAATTAAATCTTGAAAAAGGTAAATATATACTGCTTTCGGCGCACAGGGAAGAGAATATCGACACCGAAAAGAACTTCGTGTCGCTTTTCAACGCGGTAAACAAGATGGCGGAAAAATACGATATGCCGATATTATATTCTTGTCATCCGCGTTCGAAAAAGATGCTTGAACAGCGTAATTTCAAGTTGGATAAGCGCGTGATACGACACGAGCCTTTGGGCTTTCACGATTACAACAATTTGCAAATTAACGCCTTTGCGGTGGTGTCGGACAGCGGTACTTTGCCCGAAGAGAGCAGTTTTTACGCGAGTATAAATAAGCCTATTGCGGCGGTATGCATAAGGACTTCGACCGAACGTCCCGAAGCCTTGGACAGCGGTTGTTTCGTTCTGGCGGGAATAGATGAAAAGAATTTAATGCAGGCGATAGAAGTCGCGGTGATGAATAAAAACGGCTGTAAGCCCGTTGACGATTATACGGACACTAACGTTTCGGACAAGGTGGTAAAGATAATACAGTCCTATACGGGCGTTGTAAACAAAACGGTTTGGAGAAAAGGGGTTTAATTTTTGGAGAGAAAATGACGACGGAAGAAATATTATTATGTTTGTTAAGGAATGAAATTTGCGGTAAAGAACTACTCGCAGATTTTGACTTGACGGATAAAATAATAGATTTGTATCGGCTGTCAAAGCGTCATGATATAGCGCATTTAATCGGCGACGCTTTATTCCGCAATGAATTGTTGCCCGAAAATAAAGTCGGTGAAGCGTTCAAAGAGCAAATGATGCTGGCTGTTTTAAGGGTAGAACAACAAACGGCGGAACTTAAAAGGATAAGCGCCGCGCTTGAAGACGCAAAAATCCCGTATATTCCGTTAAAAGGCGCGGTGATAAGGGGACTGTATCCGAAAGCGTGGATGCGCACGAGTTGCGATATAGATATTTTGGTTAAAAAGGAAGATATTAAAAAAGCAACGCACTCGCTTATTGAAATCGGGTTTGAAACCGACGGCAAAGAAAACTTTCACGATATACATTTTTATAACGGCAATATTCATTTAGAGTTGCATTTCAGTATTTGCGAAAACGATAAAAGGTTAGACGCGGTTTTGTCAAAAGTCTGGGATCACGCGGAAAAGGTCGGCGATTACGAGTACGCGGAACTTCCCGAATATTTTGTTTTTCATCATATCGCGCATATGGCGTATCATTTTGTCGGCGGCGGGTGCGGAATAAGACCTTTTATAGATTTGTGGATATTAAAACAAAGGGGATTTTATCAGGAAGAAAAATTATTACCCTTACTTGAAAAAAGTAATCTCGTTAAGTTTTATCAATCTGTTTGTAAATTAACGGGCGTTTGGATGAATAGCGAAAAACACGACGACCTGACTTTACAGACGGAACGGTATATATTGAGCGGCGGAGTTTACGGCACTTCGGGCAACGCGAACGCCGCTGGGGCTGCAAAGAGTAAAGGGAAAAGGAAATATCTATTAAAAATCGCTTTTCCGCCCTATAAAATTATGTGCATAATTTATCCGTCGCTTAAAAAGCGGAAAATTCTGTTGCCTTTTTATTATATTCACCGAATTTTTGCCAAGTTATTCGGTAAAGACAGACAAAAGGTAAAAGCGAAAATCGACAACACGATGTCGCAGTCGCAGGAAGACATTTTGTCGGTAGGCAGGTTGCTGGAAGAACTTGAATTAAAATGATGAAAGAGAAATTCGATACCGTTATCACCGCGAAAAGCAATCCGTTCAGGTTAAACTTAAAGGAAACGGCAAAGTATAAAGACCTTATATGGCTTTTCGTGCAAAGGGATTTCAAAACTAAATATAAACAGACGATTTTAGGACCGCTGTGGTTTATTATTCAGCCGCTACTTACTACTTTTATATTTACCATAGTTTTTGGGCAAATCGCGAAACTTTCTACCGACGGAGTGCCGCAGTTTTTATTTTATCTTGCGGGGAACGTGCCGTGGCTCTTTTTCGCAGCGGTTATAAATCAGACTTCGACGACCTTTTATTCTCACGCAAGGCTTTTTTCGAGAGTGTATTTTCCTAGAATAATAACGCCTATATCCACGGTAATTACCTGTTTTTTCAATTTCCTTATACAGTTCGTAATGTTTATAGTAATAGACGTTATATTTATTATTACGGGCGCAAATACGGAAATAACACTGTATGCGTTGCTGGCACCATTACTTATACTGCAACTCGGAGTGCTTGGTATGAGCGTGGGGATAATTATATCGTCGCTTACCGTAAAATACAGGGATTTGCAGGTTTTGGTAAGTTTCGGTGTACAATTATGGATGTACGTTTCGCCCGTGGTGTATTCGGTTTCGTCGATAGAAAATGCGACGCTTAAAACTCTCGTTTATATAAACCCTGTAACACCTATTATCGAGTTTATGCGGAAAGGTTTTATAAACGCCGGTTCTACGCCGTGGCTATATTTGGCGATAAGTTTCGGGATAACCGTAATATTAGCATTTTTCAGTATAGTTATATTTAAGAAAGAGAAATAGCGATAAAAATACAAGGCGTAAAAAAGGAATACCGCCTTGGCGTAATAAGCGGTGGAACGTTGCAACGGGATATCCAGAGTTTTTGGGCACGGCTTCGCAAAAAGGAAGATCCGAATACAAAAATAAATTCCGTAAAGCACGGTAAAAACGAAAAATTCGTTGCGCTTGACGGAATAGACCTTACCGTGTATAAAGGCGAAAGACTGGGAATTATCGGCAAAAACGGCGCGGGTAAATCCACACTGCTTAAACTTATATCGCGTATCACTTCGCCGACGGAAGGCACGATAGGCATAAACGGAAGGGTTTCGAGTATGCTTGAAGTCGGCACGGGTTTTCACGGCGAACTGACGGGCAGAGAAAATATTTACTTAAACGGCGCAATACTCGGTATGAGCAAGTCCGAAGTGAATAGTAAGATAGATAAAATAATAGAATTTTCGGAGATAGAAAAATTTATCGATACGCCCGCTAAAAGATATTCTTCGGGGATGTACGTTAAACTCGCGTTTTCTGTGGCGGCGCATCTCGACAGCGAAATAATGATAATGGACGAAGTTTTAGCGGTCGGGGATTTGGCGTTTCAGAAGAAGTGTCTCGACAAAATGGGAGACGTATCCCGTCAGGAAGGCAGAACGATATTATACGTCAGTCATAATATGGATACGATACGTCGCCTTTGCGACAGGTGCGTGGTGCTGGATAACGGCAAAATAATTTTTGATGGTGAAGTCGAAAAGGCGATAGGAATATATAAAAAGGATAGCGGTTGCGAGCAACGTGCTCGTGAATAAGCTATATCGGATAGCGGGTTATCCCCAAAAGCGCGGCGGTGTCGCTTCGCGTTCCCGACGCCGTTTCTGGGCTTACGGATGAAAAAAGCATAAGAGATTTTTGTAAAAAAAGTCAGATTTTAACAATCGAATAAGGCATGATTTTATTCATAAATTAAATAGGTTTTATCCATATCAAAC
>ONQV01000047.1 GCA_900320065.1 uncultured Eubacteriales bacterium
GTAGCGGCGCGGGCTGTTCGTCGATGGTATTCTGTTCCTATCTTTATAAAAAATTGCGCGAAAAAAGCCTGAAAAGAATTCTGCTTATGTCGACGGGTGCGCTGTTATCTTCGCTTTCCGCGCAGCAAGGGGAAAGTATCCCGGGTATAGCGCACGCGGTAAGTATCGAAAGTTAAAAGGAGAATAAGGTATAAAATGGATATATTTTTAATGTTTCTTAAAGTTTTTTTGGTCGGCGGTGCGATTTGTACTCTCGCTCAACTTCTTATAAATTATACGAAAATAACGGCGGGTAAAATTCTCGTTTACTTTTTACTCGCGGGAGCGGTTCTTCAATCGGTGGGACTATATCAGTATATCGTTGACTTTGCGGGGGCGGGTGCGACCGTGCCGATTTCCGGCTTCGGATATCTTCTTGCAAAAGGCGCTATCGAGGGCGCGAAAGTAAGTTTATTCAAGGCTATAACGGGCGGTATCGGCGCGGCTGGTATGGGAATCGCCGCCGCGATTGTATTCGGATATCTTTTCGCTCTGCTGTTTAAGTCAAGGTCTAAAAAGAATTAGTTTGGCATAAAATCTATTATGATAGATTGCACCGACGAATATATTTATTGTGAAACTTTTCACGTAAAAAACCGCAAATACCGAAGACGTCGCGTAAAGCGGTTTTTAATTTTTGTTATCTTAATCGTATTATGCGGATATCTGTTTTATCATATAAACGGCGCGGTATTTAATCTTGTTTCCGAAATATGCGAAGATTATACCTATTCCGCGGCGCTTTCGTCAATAAACAAGGCGGTACTGACTTCGCTTTCCGACGAAATAAAGTACAGCGACCTTATTAAAGTCGAAAAAAATAACGAAGGCGAAATAACTTTAATGAGTTCGGACGCGGTAAAAATAAATTCTATCAGCAGAACGGTCTGTGAAAACACCGAAAAAATACTGACGGATAGACTTAAAACCGGTATACCCGTGCCGATTTTTGCATTTACGGGGATAAAACTCGCTTCGGGGTACGGACCTGCCGTGCAATACGATGCGATAACGGTCGTAGGGGTAAACAGCGATTTCAGCGGCGAATTTACTTCGGTAGGCATAAACCAGACGCTTCACTCTTTATATATAACCGTAACGTGTACGGTGGACATAGAATTTTTATACAAAAAAAGGAGTTTTAACTGTTCGTCGGGTATTCTTATAAGCGAAGCGGTGCTTGTCGGAAACGTGCCCGAAGTTTACTTAAAAGGAGCATTGTAGGAATAAACGCTTGACAACTACGGAAAAAACGGGGTATAATAAAAAAAACGTTGAAGAAGTTAAATCGGCGGACACGTCTTTTTTCAGAGAAAAAACCCGTTGGCTGAAAGGTTTTTATGAGACCCGTTGATATTTTCGCTTTGGAGTTGCGCGGCAGAAAACGGCAGTAGGTCGCGTCGGGCGTTTCCCGTTACAGGAAGTAAAGGCTTTTTAATAAAAAGCGAATTAGGTGGTACCGCGTTCATAACGCCCTATTTTATAGGGCGTTTTTATTTTTATCGGAGGAAATTGTATCGGATATGGAAAAATTTGAAGAACTTAAACTTAAAGCGAAAGCGGAAATCGAAAAAATCGCTTCTATGAAAACGATAAACGACGTTAAGGCGAAGTTTATCGGCAAAAACGGCGAAATTACGGCGCTTTTAAGGGGAATGAAAGATATCCCCGCCGAAATGCGCGCGGCGTTCGGTAAGCGCGTAAACGACTTAAAAGAAGAAGTGTCGGCGTTTTTCGCTAAAAAGGAAACGGAACTTAAAGCGGCGGAAAGCGCGGACAAGTTCAAAAAAGAAGCGGTGGATATAACGCTTCCCGCAAAAACTTTGCAGGTCGGCGGACTGCATCCCTTAAATATAGTTAAAAATAAGATAATAGACGCGTTTACGGGTATGGGGTTTGAAATTTTCGAAGGACCTGAAATCGATACCGACTACTATTGTTTTCAGGCGCTTAATATCCCCAAAGATCATCCCGCGCGCGATATGCAGGACACTTTTTATATAAACGACAACGTGCTGCTCCGTCCGCATACTTCTCCGGGGCAGGTCAGAACGATGGAGAATAAAAAACCGCCTATCAAAATTTTAAGCCCCGGCAGAGTGTACAGGGCGGACGACGATGCTTCGCACTCGCCGATGTTCCACCAGATAGAAGGGCTTGTGGTCGATAAGGGCGTTTCGCTGTGCGACCTTAAAGGGCTTTTGGACGAGTTCGTTAAGATAATCTTCGATAAAGATACGAAAACGCGTTTCCGTCCGTCGTATTTTCCTTTTACCGAGCCTAGCGTAGAAGTTGACGTTACCTGTTGTAAATGCGGCGGTAAGGGATGCAATCTTTGTAAGGGCACGGGTTGGATAGAAATTCTCGGCGCGGGCGTAGTAAATAAAAAAGTACTTGAAATGAGCGGTATAGATTCTAACGTGTATTCAGGGCTGGCGTTCGGACTCGGCATAGAGCGCATCACTATGATAAAATACGGTATTTCGGATATAAGAACGTTGTTTGAAAACAACGTCGCTTTCTTACAGCAATTTAATAGGAGATAAAAAATGAAACTTCCACTTTCTTGGTTAAAAGAATACGTTGATATAGATTGTTCCGCGGACGAACTCGTCGGAAAACTTTTTTCCTGCGGATTTGAAGTCGAGAGCGAAGAAAAGTTCGGCGATAAAATCGACAGGATAGTAACGAGTAAAATCGTTAAAATCGAAAAGCATCCAAACGCGGACAAGTTAAGCGTATGTCAGGTCGATGCGGGCGAATACGGCGAATTGCAGATAATTACTGCCGCGACGAATATCTTTGAAGGCGCGATAGTTCCCGTGGCTTTGGACGGGTCTACGCTCGCAAGCGGCGATAAGATTAAAAAGGGCAATCTGCGTGGCTTACCGTCTTGCGGTATGTTTTGTAGTGGGGAAGAACTCGGCATCACGGACGACTGGTACGACGGTGCTTCTACGCATGGAATCCTTATTATAAAAGAAGACGTCGCTCTCGGCGAAGACATAAAGAAAATTTTGCAACTCAACGACGTTGTGTTTGACATAAACGTAACCGCAAACCGCCCTGATTGTCAGTCGATTTTAGGTTTAGCGCGCGAAGTCGCCGCGGTGCTTGGCAGACCCTTAAAATCGCCCGATTTTTCGTATAAAACGAACGCTGCGGTTTCTACTTTGAAAAAAGTAAAAATCTACGATAAAGCGTTTGATTTGTGCCAGAGATACAAAGGGCATCTCGTAGAGAATATAAAAATCGGAAGTTCGCCCTTATGGATGAAAAGAAGGTTGTTTTTAATGGGATTGCGCTCTATTAACAATATAGTCGATATAACGAATTACGTTTTACTTGAAATCGGGCAGCCGATGCACGCGTTCGATTTGAACGATTTAAAAGAAAATACGATTATCGTTCGTCGCGCGGAAAAGGGTGAGAAAATAATTACTCTCGATGAAAAAGAATTTGAATTGAACGAAAACAATCTCGTTATCTGCGACGCGGAAAAACCCGTTGCAATCGCGGGAGTTATGGGCGGGCTTAACAGCGAAATCAAGCAGGATACCAAACACGTATTGTTCGAATCGGCTAAATTTTCGCGTGATAACGTGAGAAAAACCGCCAGAACTTTGGGTCAGCGCACGGACGCTTCCGCAAGATACGAAAAGGGCGTAGACTATCTGTCCGTAGAAAACGGTATGAACCGTGCTTTACATTTTATAAGCGAGTTCGGTTGCGGCGATATCGCCGTGGACGAATACGACCTAATCGACGCGCCGATAAAGGAAAAAGTCATTGAAACGACGGTAGAAAAGGTAAACGGCGTCTTGGGGATAGACGTTCCCGCGGCATATATAGTCAATATTCTTGAAAGGTTGAATTTCAAGGTTAAAACCGACGGAAATAATCTGAAAGTTACCGTTCCGCTTTATAGGGAAGATATGGAGAGTTATCCCGATATTGCGGAAGAGATAATCCGCGAATACGGTTACGACCACATCACACCCACGCTGTTAAAGACTTCCGCAATCACCAACGGCGGAAGAAACGACGCGCAAAAAACTATGGAAAACGTAAAAAATCTGCTCGTCGGGTACGGCTATTCGGAGATGATCAGTTATTCCTTCGTGTCGGAAAAGGAATTTGAACTCTTTGGGCTTGACAAATCGGGTGTTGTAAAGATTTTAAATCCTATAAGCGAAGACCTTGCAGTAATGCGCACTTCGTTGTTTCCGTCTGCCGTACGTGCCGCAGCGAATAACTTAAAAAGAAAGAATATGAGTGGCAGGCTTTTTGAAATTGCCAAGGTGTACGACGGTAAAACTGTATCTAAACTCGGGCTTCCTATGGAAACCGATAGTTTAGCATTCGTTTGTTTCGGTGATAACGAAGATTTCTTTACGGCAAAAGGAGTTGTAGAAGGAATAATCGAAACTTTCTGCCGCGGAGTAAAAACCGAATACGTGAAACCTATCGAACCGTTTATGCATCCGACGCGCACCGCCGACGTGATGGTTGACGGCGTTAAAATCGGTTTCGTAGGGCAGGTTCATCCTGAAATAGCGGTTAAATACGATATAGACAAACCCGTTTACGGTGGTGAAATCGATTATAAAACTCTTTCGCAATTCTTTAACGACAAAATCGTTGCGAAAGCGATATCGAAATTCCCGACTGTCGAAAGGGATTTAGCAGTTATCGTCGACGAAGAGTGTCCGTGTGCAAGCGTTTCGGACTGCATACTTAAAGCGGGCGGCAAAAACCTCGATAAACTAACTCTATTCGACGTATATCAGGGCGGTCAAGTGCCAGAAGGCAAAAAGAGTCTTGCGTTTAACCTTATATTCGTTTCACACGAGAGAACGTTAAGCGTGGAAGAAGTGGATTCTTCGATAAAGAAAATTCTTAAAACGTTAAAGGACAATTTAAACGCGGAATTAAGATAAATGATTTCGGAAAAAACCTTAAAATCGCTTGAATTTGATAAAGTTACGTCAATTTTAAGCAAATACGCCGTGCTTGACAGGACGAAAAGTCTTTTATCGGACTTTTCGCCCGTTTCCGATTTTAAAAAGGCAACGGAACTGCTTGACAAAACAGAAGAAGCCTATTCGCTTTTATATAATCACGGCGTATCGGGTATCTTTTATTTTGCGGATATTTCCGACGAACTGACCCGTGCGGACGCAGGGGGAACACTCAATAACGCCGAACTTTTGCGCGTTGCGGATAATCTTAAAAGCGCCCGTATGATCAAAAGCGCGATAGAATCGGTAAACGACGAGAAAATAACTCTTTTGCGCACGCTTTCAGAAAAACTGTACGTTAATTACGATTTTGAGAAGGAAATTACGACTAAAATCATTTCGGAAGATGAAATAAGCGATAACGCTTCTCCGCGCCTATGTTCTATACGCAAGAATATGCGTGACATAAACGCTAAAATCAGGGAAAAACTTAATTCATATATGAGAACGGGACTTAACCAGTATTTGCAGGACGCCGTAGTTACGATGCGGCAAGACAGATACGTTATTCCTGTAAAAAGCGAGTTCCGCAGTAAGATAAAAGGCTTTATACACGATCAATCTTCTTCGGGCGCGACCGTGTTTATCGAGCCGGAACAAGTAATGGAACTCAACAACGATTTGAAGCGCGCGACGTTTGAAGAACGGGAAGAAATTTACAGGATATTATCCGACTTGTCCGCGCGGCTTATATTTATGTCGGAAGCGTTAAGGACTAATGCGGAAACTCTTTCCGAAATAGACGGGTTTTTCGCGCGCGCGGAATACGCGTTTAGGACGAAAAGTATTCGTCCCGTTATAAACGATAAGGGGATTACGGATATAAGAAAGGGCAGACATCCGTTAATTGCCGAAGATAAAGTCGTGCCGATATCGCTGTATTTCGGTGAAAAATTTAAGTTTTTGCTTATCACGGGACCTAATACCGGCGGAAAGACGGTCAGTTTAAAACTCGTCGGACTTTTTTCGCTTATGGCTATGAGCGGTATGTTTATTCCTGCGGGGTTTGATAGTAAGGTATCCGTGTTCGACGGTGTTTATTGCGATATCGGCGATGAACAAAGCATAGAACAAAGCCTTTCCACGTTTTCGTCGCACGTTAAAAACCTTATCGAAATCGTAAACGCCACGAGTGGGAAAAACCTGATTTTACTTGACGAAATCGGCGCGGGTACGGATCCCGAAGAAGGCAGCGCCATAGCGCTTGCTATAATAGATAAGCTTTTAGAATCGGATTGTTACGGTATAATAACCACGCATTATTCCAGGCTTAAAGAGTACGCGTTAAATACCGAGAAAATAGAAAACGCTTCTATGGAATTCGACGCGGTTACGTTAAAACCCGTATATAAGATAAATATAGGCATTCCCGGGAGTTCCAACGCGCTTGAAATTGCAAAATCCTTGGGGCTTCCGTCCGACGTTATAGATAAAGCGACGGAGTATATGTCCGATAAACAGATAGGTTTTGAAAAGGTGCTTAAAAAAGCCGAAGAAAGCCGACGGGAAGCAGACAGACTTACCGAAGAACTTTCGCGCTTACAAGGCGAGAAAGAAAAGGAACTTAAAGAAATTTCGGATGAAAAAACAAAAATAATCCGTGAACGGGAAAAAATTTATTATAATGCTAAACAAGAAACAAAGCGGATCGTGACGGATAAACTCGTCGAGGCTGAAGAAATCGTTTCCGAATTAAAAAAGATACTTAAAACCGCGGAACTCGAAAGTCGCGAAGTTTTCCGCGCGAGCGAACTTAAAAACCGACTGGAAAACAGCAGGTATCTCGGCTACGATATTCAGAACGCGCCCATAGAACTTAAAAAGGTTAAGTCGGGCGATATCAAGACGGGTAAAAAGGTTTACGTTAAATCTTTGGACGCTTACGCCAAAATCGTTTCGGTAAAATCCGATAAAGGAGAAGCCGAAATTCTTATCGGGGACATAAAATCCAAGGTAAAAATTTCCGATCTGTATAACAGCGAAGACGACTTTTTAAATGAAAAGCCTATCAAGGTGTTTAACCGCGCACGAAACGTCAATCCGCAAACGGAATTGAACGTTATCGGAAAAACTTCTTTGGAAACGATAGACGAATTAAAGGCGTTTATCGATCAGGCTGTCGTAAACGGCTTGGAAGAGATAAAAGTTATTCACGGAGTCGGTTCGGGAGTGTTGTTAAAAACCGTAAGGGAATATTTAAAGCACGATAAAAACGTAAAAGAATATCGCCGCGGTATCTACGGCGAAGGTGAAAACGGTGTAACCGTAATTAAATTAAAATAATTGTAATTACGGATTAAATGTGATACAATAATTCAATAATAAGACAGGGGCAAAATCATGCAGGAAGTTTTTTATGAAGAGACCGCCGCGATAACTAACGCGGGACCGGCAAAAACCAAATATTACGTTATAAAGACTTTTTCGATAATTTCTTATGTTATTGCCGTGGTGTGGCTATTGATAAACATTATGGTATTTCAGCTTCAAGGCAATATTTTATTGAATATATTATACGTTGCAGTGCCGTTCGCGCTTTTTTTGGCTTCGGGTATTTTGCTCGGAAGAATAAAAGATAAATTTTACGTCGATTACGATTATACGTTCGTAACGGGGTCTATTAGATTTTCGCGGGTTATAAAAAACGTCAAACGTAAAAATGTTCTCGTTTTCGATACTCATAATATCGAAAAAATAGGTAGATACGGCAGTAACACGTTTGCAAGATACGCCGCTATGCCGAACCAAAAACAGATTTATTTAACGTCTAACGTCGAACCCGCGGAAGGCAAAGACTTTTACTATATGGTGGTAAACGTAAACGGTCAGAAGTACTTTTTGATTTTGGAGTGTTCCGAATCGTTTTTAGTAAATATTCTTAAATTCACGGGAAAATTAGTGTTTGAAGACGACTTCTTCAACAAGAAAAGCGAGAATAAATGATCTACTTCGATAATGCGGCGACGACCAAACCGTCCGAAACCGCGTTTAAAAAAGCCGAAATATTTTTAAAGGAAAATTTTTACAATCCTTCCGCACTTTATCGCGGTGGGCTTAATGCCGCGCAAGAAATATCCGATGCGCGAG
>ONQV01000048.1 GCA_900320065.1 uncultured Eubacteriales bacterium
CTGCCTGCACTGCGACGACGGGGTCTGGTTTGTCGTGTTCATGCGCGGAAAGCAGTGCGTCACGCTGCTTCTCGACGAAGCGCAGTCGCTTGCGACCGCGATCTACGCCGATCTTCTGCGCGTAATAATTTTTCAATATCGCGCCGAACATTTCGTGCGGAGATTTGCAAGACGACAAGTGGTCTAATAAATCGCCGTAATAATATTCCGCGTAATTTACCCAACCGGGAGAACACGACGTTATCATCGGAAGAGTACCGCCGTTTTTAACTCTCGCCAAAAGTTCGTTCGCTTCTTCCATTATGGTAAGGTCTGCACCGAAGTTGGTGTCGAATACCTTTTTAAATCCGAGTCTGCGGAGAGCCGCTACCATTTTACCCGTAACGGGCGTTCCGATCTTCATACCGAACTCTTCGCCGAGCGCAGCGCGTACCGCGGGAGCGGTCTGAACGACGACGTATTTGCCCGCAGCGAAAGCCGCGTCGACCTTTTCGATTTCGGACGCTTCCATAAGCGCGCCCGTCGGACAGACGTTGATGCATTGTCCGCACATAATACACGGCGAATTTATGAAACTTCTGTTTTCGGCGGGGGCGACTATCGTCTTGAATCCCCTGTTTTCAAACCCCAAAATACCGATACCGTGCGCGTTCTTGCAACGTTCGACGCATCTGCCGCAGAGAATACATTTAGAAGTATCTCTCTTAATGGTAGGCGTAAGCATATCTACGGTCGTAGGAGTTTTTTCGCCTTCAAACACCCCTTCTCTCGCACCGGTTATCTGCGCTACGTGTAAAAGTTCGCACTTGCCGTTTTTATCGCATTGCTGACAGTTTTTGTTGTGGTTAGAGAGAAGAAGTTCTACGGAAACCCTTCTCGCCGCCGTGGCTTTCGGGGAAGAAATAGTTATTTCCATACCTTCGGCAACGGGATATACGCACGCCGCCACAAGCCCCCTTGCACCCGTCGCTTCGACAAGACACACGCGGCAGGAAGCCTTGGAACAAAGGAACACCTTCTATTTTAATGTTTACTTTTGCCATTTTTTACTTCCCCCGATTACTTTTTGGATATGGCTTTGAACTTACACGAAGCCATACATAAACCGCACTTGACACACTTCTCGGAATCGATAATGCGGGACGGCAATTTATGCCCTTCCGCTATGTAATCGGTCTTGGAAATGGCGCTTACGGGACACTGCCTTTCGCAAAGGCCGCACCCGATACATTTATCTTTGTCTATTTCGTAAGTCATAAGACTCTTGCAAACGTGCGCGGGACACTTTTTATCAACGATATGAGCGATATATTCGTCCTTAAAATGCGCGAGCGTGGAAAGTACCGGATTCGGCGCAGTCTGCCCGAGCGCGCAGAGCGAATTGCTCTTGATGTTCGCCGCAAGTTCCTGCAATTTATCGAGATCGTCCATCGTCGCTTTGCCTTCGGTGATCTTGGTTAAAATTTCAAGCATACGCTTCGTACCGATACGGCAAGGCGAACATTTTCCGCACGATTCGTCGCAGATAAATTCCATATAGAATTTCGCAACGTCAACCATACAGTTATCTTCGTCCATAACGATCGCGCCGCCGGAACCCATCATCGAGCCCCTTGCAACGAGATTGTCGAAATCGATCTCCGCGTCAAGCGCTTCTTCGGTGAGACAACCGCCGGAAGGTCCGCCCGTTTGGATCGCTTTGAATTTCTTGCCGTTCGGAATTCCGCCGCCGATATCGTATATAAGTTCGCGAAGAGTCGTACCCATAGGAACTTCGACAAGCCCTACGTTGTTTACTTTTCCGCCCAGCGCGAACACTTTCGTTCCCTTGCTCTTTTCCGTGCCTACCGACGCGAATTCCGCCGCGCCTTCGCGCATTATATAAGGTATACAAGCAAGCGTTTCGACGTTATTGACTATGGAAGGTTTCTGCCAAAGTCCTTTCACCGCAGGGAAAGGCGGACGGGGACGCGGCATACCGCGCTGACCTTCAATGGAGTTAAGAAGCGCCGTTTCTTCACCGCAAACGAACGCGCCCGCGCCTAAACGGAGATGCACTCTGAACGAGAAGTCAGTTCCGAAAATATTGTCGCCGATAAGTCCTTCTTTTTCCGCTTGCGCGATAGCAAGTTTAAGCCTGTTGACCGCGATGGGATATTCCGCGCGGACGTAGAAATAACCGTTCTGCGCGCCGATGGCGTAACCCGCTATCATCATACCTTCGATGACCGCAAGCGGATTACCTTCTAATATCGACCTGTCCATAAACGCGCCGGGGTCGCCCTCGTCGCCGTTACAGATAACGTACTTTTCGCCTTCGGGTTGGTTGTAAGCGAACTGCCACTTTCTACCCGTCGGGAAACCTGCGCCGCCTCTGCCCCTTATACCGGAAGCGAGAACTTCGTCGATAACCGCCTGCCTGTCCATTTTGAGCGCTTTCGCCAAGCCTTTGAACGCGCCCGCGCCGAAGCCTTCTTTTATATCTTCGGGATTGATACTGCCGCAACCGTTAAGAGCGATACGGTGCTGTTTTTTATAAAAATTGATGTCGTCCTGTTTCGCAACCTTTTCACCGTTTTTAGGATCGACGTATAAAAGTCTTTCGACGATTTCGCCCTTGGCGATATCTTTATCCATTATTTCGGACACGTCGCCGACTTTTACCATTTTATAAAGGGTATCTTCGGGATAAATTTTAACGAACGGCCCTTGCGAACAAAAACCGAAACAACCGACTTGGTTTACCGTTACCTTATCTTCGAGACCCCTTTCTTTTATCTGCTTTTCAAATTCGGCAAGTATTTCCGCGGAGTTTGAAGACAAACACCCCGTTCCGCCGCAGAGAACTATATGCCTTTTGCTGTCCTTCCCTGAAAATTTAGCGGCAAGACAAGCCGAACATTCGCAGGAAACTTTTTCAAGTTCTTCAAAATTCTTTATCATTTCGCCGTCTCCTTATTCTTGTATTCAGCCACTATTCCGGCAACCGCATCCACCGAAACTTTGGGATAAACTTTGCCGTTTATCGAAACAGCGGGAGCGATTCCGCAAGCGCCGATGCAACGTAGCGCGTCCAAAGTGAACAATCCGTCCGCAGTCGTTTCGCCCGCCTTGATTCCGAGAATTTCGGAAAACTTGTCGATAACCATTTGCGCGCCTTTAACGTAGCACGCGGTTCCCAAACAACATCCTATAACGTATTTCCCCTTCGGCTTTAACGAGAAGAACGAATAAAAGGTTACAACGCCGTAAATTTCCGCTACGGGAATCCCCGTTCTCTCCGACACGATTTCCTGAACTTCAAGCGGAATATATCCATATTCTTTTTGAATATCGCTCAAAATCATCATGAGCGGAGTCGGTTCGGCTATGTATCTGTCGCAGATTTCGTTGATCTTTTTTACAGCCGCTTCGCTTAAATGAGCCATAAAAGCCCTCCTTTTTTGTAATACCTACAACATTATATAACACCAAAAAAACATTGTCAAACATTTAAGTTGTTTTTTAAGAAGTGTAAAAATAAAAATTTAATTTAACCTGCGTTTTCAAAATAATCGTCTAAACCGAATCCGTCTTCCGTCGGTCGCCGCGCCGTTCCTTCGACAATCAGCCCGTTTACCGAAAGATACGTGTCGCGCCTTACACGAACACTCGAAATCATTTTGCCGTTTACTTTTTTTACGAGATAACCTTCGCTCTCGTAACCCTTTTTACCGCCGCTTATAACTTTACGCTCGCCCGAATAAAGATCGGGATATTCGCCGGCATCGTCAGAATATACCGTATATTCGGGCAAAATTTCGCGCTTTATAACGCTTTTAAGTTCGTACTTTTCCGTCATGGGTTCGCCGTAAATTTTCACTTTTAACGTTTTTCCGTCAAAATACGTCCTTATTATCACCGGATTGTGCGTGCGGTTTATAAACCTTAAATCGGCACTACCCGAATTCACCATTGCGTCGCACGAAGGCTTTACGTAAGACACCGCAAGGCTATGTCCGTGAACTTCGGTAATATAAAGTCCCGCGCGGATCGCGGCGTTATAGACCGTCGTGGAAACCTGACACACTCCGCCGCCTATACCTTCGATAAATTCGCCCTTGACTATGATTTTTGCCGATTTATAGCCCCGTTTTTCCGTTCTTGCGCCAACGGTACGGTTAAAAGAAAATTCCCCGCCGACGTCAATGAAAGTTTTATCGAGAGATTTTGCCGCAAGCGCGATATTGTGTTTTCTATCTATCGACGATTTAGAGTAGTCTGTGGAAAATTCTGCGCGAAGAACGGGTTCTTGCGGATGCAAATCGTAAAACGGCATAGCGAACACACTCATTGCCCACCCGAAAGACGAAAAAATCAAGGTAAGAAGCACTAAAATACTCAAAAATAAGATTTTAACAGTTATAAATTTTTTCATTTCCAAACATAGTATGTAGTTTTGTAGATTATTTAATACGGAATTTATTTTCTTACCCTATCGGTATAAAAAACGCTTGCAAAAAGCCAAGCGTTGTGATAAAATAAAATGCGTTCGGAGACGTAGCTCAGTCGGTTAGAGCGCTCGCTTCACATGCGAGAGGTCTAGGGTTCGAGTCCCTACGCCTCCACCAAAAAATACCGCCGCTTTTACGGCGGTATTTTTTTATAGGTTTAGAACTAAAACCCTAGTGGGCTCGTCCGCCATTTAACGGGCAATACCATAATAACACGTTTACGCGAATAATTTAAAATCAATTAAAAACACTTGCCATTTTTCCGCTTTTATGTTATATTTATTAAGCGTTTGGGGGTATAGCTCAGTTGGTAGAGCGCTTGAATGGCATTCAAGAGGTCGCCGGTTCGACCCCGACTATCTCCACCACGAATCCGCTGATTTTATCAGCGGATTTTGCATGTTTTGATTTTTTCGTCGGGGCGAAAATTTTGCCTGCGACCACTTGATTTGCCATCAGTTTTACTTGCCCACAAATCCCTTGATTTTACCTGACGTTTTTAAGGTTTTTAAAATTTGATTTTTTTGAAAATTTCGGGTGTCAAGGTGTCATTTTAGGTGTCAAACGGGTATCAAAAGCACCTCTAATATCATCTAAAAACCTATTAACGTAATGCGCTTGCGTGTCCGTATAAACGTTTTGCGTGGTGTCAAGTTTCGCGTGTCCCAAAAGATATTGCTTTACTTTCGGCGGAACGCCCGCTTCTTCAAGCCTATTTGAATAAGTATGCCGTAAAATATGTGCCGACACTTTTATTCCCGTCCTTTTAACAAGCCGCTTAAACAAATTTTGCACTGCGCTATACGTTGTGTTGAACAATACACCCTTTCTCCCTTTCAGGTATTCCATTGACTTTTCGGGCAGCGGAATTATTCTGTTTCCCGCTTTCGTCTTGGTCGTCTGGACTATTCTTTTGTTTCTGATGAAAACCACGTCTTTATTTATGTGAACTTTGTTGTTTTCAAAATCCACGTCGTCCGAAGTTAACGCAAGCAGTTCGCCGATTCTGAATCCGCCCGTCAATAACAACTGAAATATCGGCTCGACAAGCATACCTTTAACCGCTTTCTCCAAAGTCATTTGTTCTTCCGGCGTAAGCCCGCACTTTTGTTCTTTGACGTGTTTCTTTATTTCCACACCGTCGCAAGGATTTTCTTTGATAAGTCTTTGCTTGCGCGCCTTTTCAAGCATTTCTGTCAAAGTGTGAAGCGCCATATCTCTCGACCGCGTTTCCCCCATCGACAGGAAAAATTCCTGTAAATCAAGCGCGTTCAGGCTATTTAAGTGCGTGTTCGCGTATTTTAAGTATATTTTCTTCAAAGAATACCTTAAACTTTCAATGCTTTTAGGTTTTAAGTTAGGTACTTTATAAAGTTCAAACCACTTTTCACCCCACTCTTTTACTGTCGGCGAAGTATCCTTTTTAACTCGTTTCTTCTTCGGAATACCGAATTTTAATAATTCTCTTATCTTCCACTTTACTTCATTTATTGTCCTCCCATAAACGTAAGTTCGTTCTCCGTTATCCGTAATGTGTCCTTGATACCTTCCGTCTGCACGGGGCACAGAATTTACTGAAATTCCCGGAAAATCTATGTCCATTTCTTCTTCCTCCTTTTTGGCGGAAAAAGAGTCGTCCTGTTTTTTAGGCAAACCTTTGTCGGCATCGATATTTTCATCTTTTTGCATCGGTGTCGCCGTGCTTAAACACACGTTTTTCTCTGACTTTGTGTTTGCAATAGTTTTCGCTATTTCCGACTTGATTGCCGTAAGTAAACCCGTAAGACAACTTCTTGCAAGTCCGTTTATCGTTTCGTCGTTAGAAATATCGTCGGTTAAAGCCGTTCGCCTTGTTCTTGTTGCTTGATAATAACTGCGTTTTTCTGCCAGAGCGGTTTGTCCGCTCGGCAAATATCTTTTTGTTAATTTGCTATTTGTATTCAAAACTCCTTATTCGGACTTAGTGGCGGAATTATTCCGCGTCCTTATTGCTCTGAATACTATGTTCTCTTTCCATTGCTTTTCCTCCTTCTTTTAGAACATTAAGTATTCGGTTTTTTCTTTTCGACATCCTCGAAACCGAAAAAGTCATCGTAGCCGTCCAACATTTTACCTAATTTTACATCCTTGCACGCTGCATCTTCAAAAAGTGCGTCGTATCCTGCTTGTATCAGTTGGACTTTGGTATAGCCGTATTTTTTCAGAAACCCGTTGATTTCTTCTCCGAGCGTTCTCTCAACGCTCGTTCCCCATACCATACACTTCGCTTTCCTTTGTTCTTTGTGCTTGTCCTCGTATCTCTTGTCTTTTGATATAACCTTCTTTTTCATAATCACTTCTCCTGTAAATATAGTGTCGTATAAATACGATACCGATATTATACACAAAAAGAAGTCGGGTGTCAAGACTTTTTCGTATAAATACGAGTTTCACTTGCTCCAAGAATATTTAGAACGTTTTAGTTCTTCCTGTTCATTTTGCCATTCCTCCTGTTTTTTCTTTTCTTCAAGTTCTTCTTCGATTTCATTTAGGCGGTTGTGATACGACCGTGTTTCGGGTAGAAAAGTGTCTATAACGGCAGAGAAGAACTTGTCGTTTAACCGTTTTATCTTCCTTTCTGAAATTCTTATACCGCACTTTAACCGTTTGTCGTTTGTTTTGTAATACGTTCTTTTACCGCGCTGAAACGTTTCTTTCTGTAAATCTCTGACGTGGCGGAGAACAATGTTCCCGATTCTTCGTCTGTAATCGAACTCTAACGCTTCGACGGTATGTAGGCTTTTATTGCTGACTACGACTTCTTCATAACCTTTTAAGTTCTGAACTCTGTCTAATTCGCTTTCCGCTTGCGCCTTATACCAACCGCCCATCTTTGCTTGCAAACGCTCCTGCTTTTCTCTTAACTCGTTTCTGAAAGCCTCGTTTGCTTTACTTGCTTCCGGATTTGTTTCTATAACAAAATCTGCTATAAGGTCAATCGTATATCTATACGGCTCCATTTCTTTACTCGCATACCAAAGCGGTTTATCTTTCGGCAGATCTTCGACAAGTTCTTTAAGCCACTTTTTAACAGCGTCTTTTATGTGCGCTTGCGAAAAAACTTCGTCTTTTTGTAAAGAGTCGATAAGTGCTTGCCGCTTTTCTTCCAACTCGTCGTCAAGGGTATAATCGTTTAATCTTTCGGTCATCTTCTCGATAGCGTCAAACGGTATTTTACCTTTCTTACGGTAGATATATCCGGCGGCGCGTTTGTTCTTGACTTTCGGCTCTTTTTCAAAGAAAAGGTAGTGGATATGCAAGTGTTCAGGTCTGTCCAAATGCAAGGCGCATATCAAGTCCATATTGTCGGGATCAAAGCCAGCGTCCTTATAGAATTGATTAAACGTTTTCTTGACAAGGGCGATACACTTTTCGGGTGTGTCTATAATCCTTGAATCTTCCTTATTAAAAGATATAAACCCGTGCCACAAGTTCTTCTCGCCGTCTCGTGCGCGCTGCTTAATTTCCTTTACTTCCGCTTTCGATAACATACCGTTTTGATTAAAAACGCCCGTGCTTTTTTGCAGGTATTGAAGCATTGTATATTTTATCGCTTCTTCGCCGTAAACTTTGCCTTCCGTCGTCATATACTTGTAGATATTGTTCTCGCCCGACATATCGAAGAAAGCACGTTCCGCCGCGTGCTTTTCTATCTCGTCTTGCGTGGCGTTCTTCGGCAGTCTATACGGTGTATAAGCAATATCGAATATGACGGGTGAATTACTGTTTTCTATAATACATTTCCTCTTTTAATTTTTTCGTTCTCTGTGGGCGAAAACCGAAAGTCGGGTATCCCTATTTCGCTTACAGTTTTGCGTGAAAACTGCAAAACCTTAGCCTGCTTACTTTTTCGCCTATTTTGCTTCCATTTTGCTTCCCGTTTTTGTCTCCGTTAGAAACTCTTTATTATTTCTTTATAATGCGTGAGAAGTTGAAATAAACTATCACAGTTTTTATATCTCTCATTCTTCTTCATACTTATATCAAGACAGCCCCAATCTACGTTATCCAGAAGATACTTTCTCGAAGTATATAGGTCGTTTTTCACGTTCGGATGCAATTTCAAAAATTCTTCAAAAGTAACAGCGTAATCGTCCTTTTCGGACGCCGCTTGTATCTCTTTATCCGTTATAAGAACCCGTTCCGCTTTACCGCCTTTTCTACCTATCGATATGCGTAGTCTTGATAACTTCAATTTGAGTTTTGCAAACTCGAAATACTCGCTTACGGGCGGTTTTAATTTCTTCGGTTCTGCGCCGTCGAACATATACCCGCACAACGCTTTGACGTATGCGCCGCAGTCTTCTTCTTTCATCATTTTCATTGCCCTGTAATAACTATCGTAAAATGCAAAATGTTGCATTTCTTTGTTATATGCTTTGGGTATCTTTCCTGCGATTTCTTTTTCCTTTGTTTTCCGCAACACGTCTTCCGCGT
>ONQV01000094.1 GCA_900320065.1 uncultured Eubacteriales bacterium
TAGAAACTCTGCTCGGCAAAAGCGGTGCGTATATAGACGGAATTTACTATTGCCCCCACCACCCGCATTCGGGTTACGACGGCGAAGTAAAAGAACTCAAAATCAAATGCGATTGCAGAAAACCCGAAATCGGTATGCTGAAAAAAGCCGAAAAGGACTTCAATCTCGATTTAAAAAAGTGCATTATGATAGGCGACGGCGAACTCGACGTTAAAACGGGCAAAAACGCGGGTATTCCCACGGTTTTAGTTAAAACGGGTATAAAAGAAGAACTTTCGATTGCCCCGGATTATTATGCGGACAACCTGCTTTCCGCGGTAAATATCTTTATTAATGATTAAAAATTGTTTTTTAACAAATAAATATTTTAAAACAAAGGTGGTATAATATGAGAAATTATTTTGATTTAAAAAATCAAGTGGCTGTAATAACCGGCTGTTCGACAGGACTCGGAGTGCAAATGGCGCAAGCACTGGCAAGTCAAGGTGCAAATATCGTTGCAATAGCACGTAGGCAAAATTTAATCGAACAAGTTGCCGCAGAGATTGCTAAAACTTTCAACGTTAAAACTCTGGCGGTTTGTTGCGATATTACTTCGACGGATGCGGTGGATTCTGCAATTGACAAAATAATGAAAGAGTTCGGTCGCATCGATATTTTAATTAATAATGCCGGAACAGGCGCAGTCGCCCCCGCGGAAGACATTACTGACGAACAATTTTACAATGAAATAAATATCGACCTGTTCGGCAGTTTCAGGATGGCAAGAAAAATCGCAAAAGTCGCTATGCTACCGCAAAAATACGGCAGAATAATTAATATTGCTTCTATGTACGGCTTAGTCGGGAACAAAGTCGCACCGTGCTCCCCGTACCACGCGGCAAAAGGCGGGGTAGTTAATATGACGAGGGGACTTGCAAGCGAATGGGGCTCGAAAGGTATAACGGTAAATGCAATCTGCCCGGGATACTTCTATTCCCCGCTCACGAAAGAAACGCTTGATAGCGATTTCTTTCAATCAAACGCAAAAACGATGATTCCCTGCGAACGTTACGGCAACGAAGGAGAACTCGACACAGCCGCGCTGTTTCTGGCTTCGCCAAAATCTTCTTACGTTAACGGCGTAATACTCCCTGTAGACGGCGGATATACCGCGATGTAACGACTTGAAAATATAGAAACACCCCGCCTGTTAATTGGGCGGGTGTTTTTATTTAAATTTATAGTAAAGTCTACAATGGCAATACCCTTCAAAATCAGGGTCTGCTATCTGGTCGCGAAATTCTTTGCACATACAAACGGTATCTTCCGTTTTTGCCACGCGACAGGGACAGTATCCGTCCTTTTTCTTTAAGCCTTCTCTTATCGCTTTCACTATTTTTTCATCTTGATTGAAAATTATCTTCATTGTATTATCCTTTTTTATTTTAGTTTACAATAAAACGCGTTAAAAAACAACAGCTTGAACGAAAAATTAAATAAATATTTGCGTTCAATGATAATAAATGGTATAATATCGTTCGGAAATAATTTTACGGAGATATCTATGAATTACGACGTTATAATTGTCGGTGCCGGACCCGGCGGAATTTTTGCCGCTTACGAACTGACGAAAGAACAAAACGGTCTGTCCGTTGCGGTTTTCGACGCGGGACACTCTTTGGAAAAAAGATTCTGCCCGATAGACGGCAAAAAAGTCAAAGCGTGTATAAATTGCAAAATATGCTCTATCATGTCCGGTTTCGGCGGAGCGGGTGCATTTTCGGACGGAAAATACAATATTACTAACGATTTCGGCGGAAGTTTACACGAACATATCGGCAAGCAAACAGCCATCGACCTTATGACCTACGTTGACGATATAAATATGAAATACGGCGGCGAAGGTACTAAAATGTATTCTACGGCGGGCACTTATCTTAAAAAAATATGTCTGCAAAACAAACTTAACCTTTTAGACGCAAAAGTCCGCCATCTTGGAACGGATAAAAACTTTATCGTGCTGAAAAATCTTTACGACAGGTTAAAAGATAAAGTGGATTTTTATTTCGACACCCCCGTTGCCGACGTGAAAAATACCGACGACGGATTTACCGTAATTACCGATAGCGCGGAATTTACCTGCCGTAAATGTATAATTTCCGTCGGCAGAAGCGGTAGCAGTTGGATGGAAAAACTTTGCAAAAATCTGAAAATTCCGACGAAGTCAAACCGTGTTGATATCGGCGTCAGAGTTGAGCTTCCCGCTGAAATTTTCTCGAATTTAACCGACGAACTATATGAAAGTAAAATCGTTTACAGAACGGAAAAATTCGAAGATTCCGTCCGAACTTTCTGTATGAACCCTAACGGTATTGTGGTCAACGAAAACACCAACGGAATAGTTACGGTAAACGGGCACAGTTACGAAAATCCCGAATTAAAGACCAAAAACACCAACTTTGCCCTGCTCGTAAGCAAACATTTTTCAGAACCATTTAAAGACAGTAACGGATATGCGGAAAGCATAGCCCGTCTTTCTAATATGCTTGGCGGCGGAGTTATAGTTCAGCGTTTCGGCGATCTTATAAGGGGTAGGCGCAGTACTGAAAAGCGTATCGAAGAAAACATCACCATCCCTACGCTTGCAGCAACCCCCGGAGATTTGAGTTTAGTACTGCCTAAAAGGATTCTCGACGGAATAATCGAAATGATTTACGCTCTCGACAAGGTCGCCCCAGGAACGGCAAACGACGATACTCTTCTATACGGTGTAGAAGTTAAATTTTACAATATGGAAGTTTCTATCGACGACAATCTTGAAACGAAACTTAAAGGCCTATACGTTATCGGTGATTGCAGCGGCGTAACCCACTCCCTTTCCCACGCTTCGGCAAGCGGTATTTTCGTCGCAAGAAAAATACTCGGCAAATAATAAAA
>ONQV01000049.1 GCA_900320065.1 uncultured Eubacteriales bacterium
AAATAAAATCGGGCGTACCCGTCGCACCGCTTTTAGACACAAAGGAAAAGACCAAAAAACGCGGGACTTTCGTGCGGTTTATGCCCGACGCGCGTGTATTCGAGACGGTGGAGTTTTCGGTCGAGAGCATACTTAAACGCCTTAAAGAACTCGCCTTTCTGAATAAGGGGCTTACGATAGATTTTTACGACGAGAAAAGCGATTTTCACCGCGTATACGAGTATCAGGGCGGGCTTATCGATTTCATCAAGTACGCTAACGAAGGCAAGACCACGCTTTACGGCGAACCCCTTTACGCCAAAGCGGAAAAGGACGGCATACTCGTGGAATTCGCCATCCAACATACCGACGCGTACACGGACAGCGTGTTTTCCTACGTCAACAATATCCCGACGGGCGAAGGCGGTATGCACGAAACGGGGTTCCGTTCGGGGCTTACTCGTTCCTTTAACGACTACGCACGGGAACACAATCTCTTAAAAGATAAAGACGACAATCTTTTGGGCGACGACTTTAAGGAAGGATTGACTGCTATAATTTCGGTCAAAATGCAGAACGTCCAGTTTGAAGGGCAGACTAAAAACAAACTCGGCAATCCCGAAGCGCGTCCCGCGGTGGAGTACGTCGTTATAAACGAACTCGCCGCGCTTATGAATAACAAAAAACTCGGAAAGACCTTCGATACCATAATAAGCAAGGCGATGGGCGCGGCGAAAGTCAGACTTGCGGCCAAAAAGGCAAAGGAACTCGCCCGCGCGACAAAGAGCCTTGAAAGCGCGAATTTAGTCGGCAAACTCGCTTCGTGTTCGGGCAGGAAACCCGAACTCAACGAACTCTTTATCGTGGAAGGGGATTCGGCGGGCGGTAGTGCAAAGCAGGCGCGCGTGCGTCAGACGCAGGCGATTTTGCCCCTTCGCGGAAAGCCCTTGAACGTCGAGAAAAAGAAACTCGACCAGATTTTACAGAATGAAGAAATACGCACGATAATTTCCGCGCTCGGCACGGGGATAGGCTCGGACTTTTCGATAGAAGACTTAAAATTCCATAAAGTCATAATCCTGTCGGATGCGGACGTGGACGGCAGCCATATCCGCATACTGCTTTTAACTTTCTTCTTCCGTTATATGCGCGAACTCATAAACGAAGGGCACGTTTATATCGGTATGCCGCCGCTTTATAAGGTGTACAAGGGCAACACCGAAGAATACGCCTACGACGACAAGGAACTCAACGAAAAGATAGAAAAGGTCGGCAGGGGGTATCAGATCCAGCGCTATAAAGGTCTCGGCGAAATGGACCCCGCGCAACTTTGGGAAACGACGATGGACCCCGCCAAGCGCAACCTTATGCAGGTAACGATAGAAGACGCGGCGGAAGCGGATAGACTTATAACGGTGCTTATGGGCGACGAAGTTTCGGAGCGGAAGAAATACATTTTCGACCACGCGGATTTCGACAGAGTGGATAAATTCGCAAAGATCAAACGTTCGTAATATCGGGGGAGTTATAAATGGAAAACGAAAACGGAAAGGGCATAATATTAAGCCCCTTGGACGAAGTATTTAAAAATTCGATGATAGCGTATGCGGAAGACGTAATTTTAGACAGGGCGCTGCCGAGAGTGGAAGACGGATTGAAGCCCGTTCAGCGCCGCATACTCTACGATATGTACGAAATGGGCTTAACGCCCGATAAACCGCATAAAAAGTGCGCTAAAATCGTCGGCGAAGTGCTCGGTAAATTTCACCCGCACGGGGACAGTTCGGTTTACGGCGCACTCGTGCATTTAGCGCAGGATTTCAATATGAGACACCCCCTGATCGACGGGCACGGCAACTTCGGCACGGTGGACGGCGACGGGGCGGCGGCTTACAGGTACACCGAAGCGAAGTTGTGTCCGCTTGCCTTGGAACTTCTTTCCGACATAGAAAAGGACACCGTAAATTTCAGCCTTAACTTCGACGATACCGAAGAAGAACCTGACACGCTCCCGGGGCGTTTCCCTAATTTACTCGTAAACGGCGCTATGGGTATAGCGGTGGGACTTGCGACGAACATACCGCCGCACAATCTCGGCGAAGTCATAAACGGCGTCGTGGCTTATATAGACAACCCGAAAATTTCTTTAAAAGAAATGATGAAATATATTCCCGCGCCCGATTTCCCGACGGGAGGATATATAATAGCCGACGAAGAACTCGAAGAAGCGTACAAGACGGGCAAGGGCAAAATAAGGATCCGCGCCCGCGTGAATATAGAAAAGGAGAACGGCGATAAACAAAATCTCGTAATTTCGGAAATACCGTATCAGGTAAATAAGTCCGACCTTCTTAAAAAGATATCCGAGCTGAAAGAAGCGAAGAAAGATATTTTGGGCGATATAGCGGACGTGGTCGACGAATCGGACAGAAACGGTATGCGCGCCGTGGTAAAACTTCGTAAAGACGCCGACGCGAAAGCGATACTCAATTATCTTTATAAGAACACGAATTTGGAAACGAGTTTCGGTATCAATATGGTGGCGATAGCCCACGGAAAGCCCGCGCAGTTAGGGCTTATGGACATCATCTCGTATTACGTCAACTATCAGCGCGAAGTGATTTTGCGCCGCAGCAAATTCGACTTGGAAAGAGCGAAAGAGCGCGCGCATATTTTGGAAGGGCTTATTGTCGCCGTAAAAAATATCGACGAAGTCATAAAGATAATAAAGAACGCCGACAACACGGCGGACGCGAGAGCGAAACTGCGGGTAAAGTTTTCGCTTTCCGAAGTTCAGGCGAACGCGATTTTAGATTTGCGCTTAGCGCGGCTCACCAAACTCGAAGTGGAAAAGTTAGAGCAAGAACTTAAAGAACTCAAAAAGCGCATAGAAGAACTTACCGAGATAATCGGTAGCAAAGCGCGCCAGATGGAAGTCGTCAGAAAGGAAATTCTCGACGTAAAGAAGAAGTACAAAGACGACAGGCGCAGTAATATAATCAACGGCGGCGAAGCGATAGACATAAAGAGCGTGGAGCAGAAATTGAAGCCCGTGGAAGATTTCGTCGCGGCGGAAACTTTCGGCGGTGCGTTCAAAAAGATGACCGAACGCAACTTTAAGTCGAGCGAGAGAAAAATAAAGGATAACGCGGATATAAGCGATTTCGTGCAGGTTTTCGCAAGCGTTAAGAGCAATCAGACGCTCATAGCGTTTACAAATCTCGGTAACTGCTGTAAGATAGACCCCGAGATTGCTCCCGAATCCCGTTTCCGCGATAAAGGGTATAAGTTTACCGATATCGTAAAAGACGCCGCGAGAAACGAACGTCCCGTCGCGTTCTTTGCGGTAGACGAAAGCGCGTTGCCGCAAGGATGTCTGTTGTTCTTTACAAAAGACGGCTTGATTAAAAAGACGGAGTGGGCTGAGTACGCGCTTATCAAACCGTATTATCAGGCGATAAAATTAAAGGACGGCGACGAACTTATCGGCGTCGAAGAAGACAGGGCGGAAACAACTATCGGCTTCGTTACCGAACAGGGGTTAGTGCTGAACGCGTTAAAGGACGATATACCCGTTCAGGGCAGAGTTGCGGGAGGCGTTAAGGGCGTAAATCTCAACAAGGGCGACGGCATAAAATTCGTGGGGCAGATAGACGACGAAGGGGAATTCGTGATAATTACCGATACGGGCTTTTATAAGCGGGTGCTTGCGGCGGAAATAGAACCGATGGCGCGTTACAGAAAGGGCGTTAAAATCTGCGAACTCGGTCGCCAGAACAAAATAATATACGCGTCTTACGTTAAAGAACCGTTCGATATAGCGGTGGTGGACAATTTCGGGGTAGTTTTCGGCGTTAATACCGAAGAATTATCGATAGAAGGCAGAACAACCAAGGGCAAAACTTTAAAGAACGAAAACAAAAAGCGCAAACCCGAAAAGGCGTGCAGAATTTTTTAGAATTAAACGGTAAAATAATCACTGCGGGCGGGGCAAAATTGCCCCGCCCGCACAGTATATTAAATAAATAAATTACAAAAATTTTCTCAATCTTTTTTCGTAACTTTCTTCGGTTTTTAGAAGTTCGGAGATAAGCGTTTTCACGTTTTCGTCGAGATTTTTCTTTTCGTTCATCATTTGCGCAAGTTCGTTTATACCCATAACCGTGCCTTTAAGCATCATATCGGCTATTTGATTTTTGCTGTCGTCGAAAAACGTTTTCATTTTGATACTGCCTTTCATTATCGCTTTTTTAAATGCGTTAATGTCTTGCGGTTCTATTTCGTTTTCCTTCATAAACGCCGAAATGTTATTGATATGAGTTTCGTAACCCTTAAATTCTTCTTCTAATTCTCTTTTTATGCCTTCGTCCTTGACTTCGGGAAGAAGGTCAGAGATACTTTGCATCGCAATATGCGCGTTCTTATAAGCGTCGTTCACCGCTTTTACGTTGTAATCGTTTAACATTTTCGCTCCTTTTTGCTTTTTGATTTAAGTATTCGCCTTTTCGGGATAAATATACCTTTAATTAAACAAAAAAGGTTAAAAACTCGGGTTTTTCTTGCCTAAAACGTTTGACAAACCGTTTATTATATTGTAAAATAACAAAGTACCGCTCGACGGGGTTTTTAAGTGCGCTTAAAATTTCAGCGCCGCCAGCAGTCGGCGAGTCTTTTAGGAGGTAACGAGAATATGTACGCAATCGTGGAAAACGGTTCAAAGCAGTACAAAGCGGAAGTCGGTTCTGTCATCAGATTCGAGAAACTCGAAGGCGAAGTCGGCGCGAAAGTCGAATTCCCCGTATTGATGATTTCCGACGAAAACGGTATCAAAACCGCAAAAGATGCAAGCGCATATAAAGCGGTAGGCGAAATCGTAGAACAGGGCAAGGATAAGAAAATCGTAGTTTTCAAGTACAAAGCCAAGAAGAACGAAAGGAAAAAGCAGGGGCACAGGCAGCCTTTCACGGCGGTTAAGATAACCGAAATCGTCGCAAAATAAGGGGGTAGATTTATGATATTATTTAGATTATTCGCCCACCACAAAGGCGGCGGCAGCACCAAGAACGGCAGAGACAGCAACGCGAAGCGTTTAGGCATTAAAGCGGCTAACGGACAGGCGGTTTTAGCGGGCAGCATAATCGTTCGTCAGCGCGGTACTAAGATCCACGCGGGCAACAACGTTGGGTTAGGAGCAGACGATACGCTTTTCGCTTTGATAGACGGCGTCGTCAAGTTTGAAAGGCTTGGCAGAGACGGAAAACAGGTAAGCGTTTACGCAAAAGAAAATTAACTTAAAAAGCGAAATAAAACGACCGTTTTATTTCGCTTTTTTTATTCACTATGGAAAAAATCGTTTTTGACAGCGAATATTTTAACGTAACGGACACGCTTTTGTGCGGGCAACTGTTCCGTTATTTTCCCGTAAACGGCAGGGAAAACGCGTACTTTGTAAACAGCGCCGATAAACGCTGTCTTATTTACGAAGACGGTGAAAATACCGTTATCGAGTGTGAGAACGCCGACCGCGCGTATTTTGAAAACTATTTCGACCTTACCCGCGATTACGGCGCGATAGTTGCCGCGGGAGCGGCGCAGGGCGGCGTTTTACAAACCGCCGCAAGACTCGGCAAGGGCATAAGGATTTTAAATCAGGACAGGGCGGAAGCGCTTTTTTCGTTTATCGTTTCGCAAAACAACAATATTCCGAGAATTAAGGGTATAATAGAACGGCTTTGCGCGGGCGCGGGCAAAAAACGGACTTTTTACGGTGAAGAATATTATACTTTTCCTTTGTTTTCCGAACTTGCCGCAAAGTCCTTGGGATTTTTTAAGGAAATAGGTTTAGGATACAGGGCGGAATATATCAAGCGTTTGGCGGACGGGTTTAACGAAACGTTTAACGAAAAGGAATTTTCCGCACTTACGACCAAAGACCTTAAAACACGGCTTACCGCCATCTACGGCGTAGGACCGAAGGTAGCGGACTGTGTTTCGCTTTTCGGGTTTCACCGTGCGGACAGTTTTCCCGTCGATACGTGGATAGAAAAAGTGTACCGTGAAAATTTCGGCGGCACGCTTACGGACAGGTCGAAAATATCCGACGAGTTTACGACGAAATTCGGTGAAAACGCGGGGTATTTTCAGCAATATCTGTTCTACTATAAGCGAACGCTTGAAAAAGTCGGGGATTAAGATAAATAACCGCCCGAAAACGATTGTCAAAATCGCGGGTTTTATGTTATACTAACTTTTGGAATTAAAGGCTTATCTTTAACTATAAAACGGAGGAAACTTTATGCAATATTCAAACGAAGTGGAAAATATGGCTTGTATCAAGCAAGGACCTAACCACGGCCCTGCGCCTATTCCCGAAGAAGGCAAATGGATTCAGTCCAAAGAAATAAAGGACGTATCCGGTTATTCGCACGGGATCGGCTGGTGCGCGCCGCAACAGGGGGCGTGCAAACTGTCCTTGAACGTTAAAAACGGCATTATTCAGGAAGCGCTCGTCGAAACGATAGGCTGTTCGGGTATGACGCACTCCGCGGCTATGGCGGCGGAAATTCTTCCCGGCAAAACTATTTTGGAAGCGCTTAACACCGACCTTGTGTGCGACGCGATAAACACCGCGATGCGCGAACTGTTCTTGCAGATAGTTTACGGCAGAACGCAGTCGGCTTTTTCGGATGACGGCTTGACTATCGGCGCAGGGCTCGAAGATCTCGGCAAAGGACTTCGTTCGCAGGTCGGCACGATGTACGGAACTCTTAAAAAAGGTCCTAGGTATCTTGAAATGGCGGAAGGTTACGTTACCCGCCTTGCCTTGGACGAAGACGAACAAATTATCGGTTACGAATTCGTTTCGCTCGGCAAGATGACCGATTTTATCAAGAAAGGATTAGAACCCAACGAAGCGTACAAGAAAGCGATGGGGCACTACGGCAGATTTGAAAACGCCGCTAAATACGTCGATCCGCGCAAGGAGTAAGGAGAGTTATTATGGCATTGTTTGAAGGTTATGAAAGAAGAATAGATAAAATCAACGGCGTACTCGCTGAGTACGGCATCAAGTCGGTGGAAGAGTGTAAAGAAATCTGTCTTGCAAAGGGCATTGATTGCGACGATATCGTGAGAAGTACCCAACCGATATGTTTTGAAAACGCAGTCTGGGCGTACACCGTAGGCGCGGCTATCGCCATAAAGAAGAACGCTAAAAAAGCGGCGGACGCGGCTACCGCTATCGGTATCGGTTTACAGAGTTTCTGTATTCCCGGGTCGGTTGCGGAAAACAGAAAGGTAGGTTTAGGACACGGCAATCTCGCTTCGATGCTTTTATCCGACGAAACGGAGTGTTTCTGCTTTTTGGCGGGACACGAATCGTTTGCGGCGGCGGAAGGCGCTATTAAAATCGCTTTGAACGCCAACACCGTAAGAACCAAACCTTTAAGGGTTATCTTAAACGGACTCGGCAAAGACGCGGCTATGATAATTTCGAGAATAAACGGCTTTACCTTCGTCGAAACGGAATTCGACCCCTATACCGAAACGGTTAAGGTGGTGTATGAAAAACCGTATTCGGACGGACCGCGCGCTAAAGTGAAATGCTACGGCGCGGACAACGTTCCCGAAGGCGTCGCTATAATGAAACTCGAAAAAGTCGGCGTTTCGATAACGGGTAACTCGACTAACCCCACGAGATTCCAGCATCCCGTTGCGGGCACTTACAAAAAGTGGTGCGTGGAAAACGGCGTTAAATATTTCTCGGTTGCGTCGGGCGGCGGCACGGGCAGAACCTTGCACCCCGACAATATGGCGGCAGGACCTTCTTCGTACGGTATGACCGACACGAT
>ONQV01000064.1 GCA_900320065.1 uncultured Eubacteriales bacterium
TTTTTCCGCCTTTTTTAATTCTTTCAACCGATTTGTCCACCGCAGTTTTTATTGCTTCGGACAAATATGCAAGATTGTTTTTATCTAATATATCGTTTATTAGAGAAAGCGTTTTACTTTTCATATTCACTCCATAAAAAATGTCAGTTTAAAAAATTATATCAAATACGCCGCGAAAAATCAATTCAATAAATAAAGTTTATGCGTTTTGCCCCGCTACAAAACCGGTTGAAAAAGCGATTTGAATATTAAATCCACCCGTAAAGGCGTCAACGTCAATTACTTCGCCACCGAAAAACAATCCTTTTACAAGTTTACTTTCCATAGTTTTGGGATTTATTTCTTTTACCGAAACGCCGCCTGCGGTAACGATCGCTTCTTCTATCGGGCGCAGCCCCTTTACTTTGAATTCCAGATTTTTCAGGGCGTAAACAATATTTGACCGCTCGGATTTAAGAATATCCGAGCAACGCTTGGTTCCTTCGACTTTTGCAACTTTTAAAACCGTTTCCACAAGCGCTTGCGGCAAAAGCGCACGCATAACGTTCGCTATGGATTTCAATTTCCCCGTCTCAAATTCTCTCAACAGCCTTTCGTCCAAAGTTTTTTCGGAAAGCGCGGGTTTTAGGTCGATTTTCAGCGTTACACCATTTAATCCGATCCGATTTAATATGCAAGATGCGGAAAGAATAATCGGTCCCGATACACCGAAATGCGTAAACAGCATTTCTCCGAAATCGTCGTAAAGTTTTTTACTTTTATCGTAAAAAGTTATCGCGACGTTTTTAAGCGATAATCCTTGCAAATCGGAAAAAACATTGCCTTGTAACTCAATACCTACAAGCGAAGGTTTTAGCGGCACTATCGCGTGTCCGATATTTCTGGCAAACGAATACCCATCGCCAGTACTTCCCGTGAGCGGGTATGAAACGCCGCCTGTACAAATAATAACGGAGTCGCAAGAAATTAAAGCGCTATCGGTTTTTACACCCGTAACTTGTCCGTTTTCCGTTAATATTTCCGTAACGGCGGTGTTGAGTAAAATTTTTACGCCGAGACCCGCCAAAAGTTTTTGCAAAGTTTTAGAAACGTCGCTCGCTTTATCGCTTTCGGGAAACACGCGATTACCGCGTTCCGTTTTTAACTTACAACCGTTGTTTTGAAACAAATCAATCGTGTCGGACGGTGAAAACTCGTTAAGCGCACCGTATAAAAATTTCGGATTGCAAGCAACGTTATTTAAAAACTCCGAAACAGGCACGTTATTCGTAAGATTACAACGCCCCTTACCCGTTATATAAAGTTTTTTTCCGAGTTTTTCGTTTTTCTCAATCAAAACGACTTGTTTACCGCAAAAAGCGGCGGAATATGCCGCCATCATCCCCGCAGCACCACCGCCGATAACAACTACATTATGCATTTTTCTCCGATATTTTTCAGAATTTCGTAATCGCTTTTATCGTATTTTAAGGGCGTAACCGTAACGTAACCTTGCCCGTTCCAGTAAACGTCGCAATCGCAAAACGGTATTTTATCGTCAACGACACCGTATAGTCTGCATTTTCCGTCGCCGTCAAACACGTACTCGTCAACGTAAACTTTTGAACCGAGCGGCGTAAATTTTTTGCCTTTTATTTCAACGCCGAAATCGGGAAAATTCACGTTCCATATTTGCCCGCCGCGCGTAAAAGGCAGCAATTTATTGAGAATATCGACAGAAATATCCGCAAATTCGTTAAAATCGCCTTCGTCGTGCGAAAAGGCTGAAAACGCAAACGCAGGAAAGCCGAAATACGCCGCTTCGTAAGCGATGGCAACCGTGCCCGAATACATTATATCCGAACCTAGATTGTGTCCCTTATTTATACCTGATAAAACGACGTCGGGAACAAAATCACCGAAAACGTGCTTTGCAATTTTTACGCAATCTGCCGGCGAACCCGAAATGGCGTAAGATTTGCATCCTTTGATTTTGCCGTATTCCGTAATTTTTATCGAATCCCGTACGGTCAACGTGTGCGAACACGCCGACCTGTTACCGTCGGGAGCGACAACAAGCACGTCGTTATTTACGGAAAGCCTTTCCGCCAAAGTCTTTAAACCGCCGCTTTCTATTCCGTCGTCGTTACATATAAGAATTTTCATTTCAACACTATTATGTCAGACATTATTTATATAAACAACGCAAGTAATTTACTAACTTTCTTTTTTATTGCTATTTTTATAGATGCTAACCGCGATTTTATCACAGCGGTTATTGTATTCGTTATCGGAATGCCCCTTTACTTTAATAAAATTGACCTTGTGTTTTTTAATAAGCGGAAGAAGCGCTTGCCATAAATCAACGTTTTTAACGCTTTTTTTAGATTCGGAACGCCAGCCCGATTGTACCCACCCGTCAAGCCACTTTTCGTTTATCGCGTTAATAACGTATTGCGAATCGCTGTATAAATCGACTTCGCACGGTTCTTTAAGTGCTTTAAGCCCCTCTATCACCGCAACGAGTTCCATACGGTTGTTAGTCGTTTCCGCTTCACCGCCACTCACGATTTTTTCTATGCCGTTGAAAATAAGGATAGCACAATAGCCGCCCGCCCCGGGATTGCCGCTACACGCGCCGTCGGTGTAAATATCTACCTTTTTCATGATAAGTTTTCCAACTCTTTCGCTCTTTTAACGCAGGCGTCAACGGCTTTATCGGTAATCCCCGCAAGGTTGCACTCGTTAAAAACCTTTATCGCCTCTATCGTCGTACCGCCTTTACTGCATACTGCGGTAATCAGTTCGTCAAGACTTTTATCGGCGTTCTCGAATATCATTTTGCCGCTGCCTATCATAGTGTTTGCGACGAGTTTTTTTGCGTCAGACTCCGAAAGCCCTTGCTTTACCCCTGCTTCGACCAGACATTTTACAAACAGATAAAAATATGCGGGCGAACTGCCGCTTATCCCCGTTACTGCGTTTAATTTGCCTTCATCGACAAATACGACCTTAGCAAACGAAGAAAACAAATTCCCGATAAAATCTCTATCGACCGCGGTTTCGTAATCTGATAAATCTACCCCGACCGCACCGCTACCGACCGAACAAGGGGTATTCGGCATACAACGCGCGACTTTGGCGTCTGCTGATTTCAACGCGGATTTTACGGTCAATTTCTTAACGCCCGCCATAATGGAAATGAACTTTTTGCAAGATATATTTTCGGTTTCGCTTACCGAACCGATAAAATTTTGCGGTTTTACGGCAAAAAGCACGAATTCCGATTGATTTAACACTTCGGAATTTGATAAAGTAACGTTTACGCCCTTATCCGAAAACTTGACAAGCGAAGACTCGTTCACGTCGCTTACTAAAATTTCGTTTGCCGATAAAAATTTTGTGCTTAACGCACCGCTGACGATAGAATAGGACATAAAGCCCCCGCCTATAACGCCTAATTTAAATTTCTTTTCCATTTTTACCTCATTTTAATTGACTAAAACACGCAATTATATTATACTTTAAGGGTGCTTTTAGGGGAGTGGCTCAACGGTAGAGCAGCGGTCTCCAAAACCGCCGGTTGCGTGTTCGAATCGCGTCTCCCCTGCCACGTCGTCGCTCGACGATTTTTTTACGGAATAACCTAGAAAGGTTATTCCGTATTTTTCACGTCGGCTCCTCCTTATCCCAAAAAATCTTTGTAAACAAATCTTTTTTGGGAGCCCTAATTTAAACAACTCGATATTCCTTTTTATTATTTTACCGTAAAATGCGAGTGTTTGTCAATTTAATCCTTGTCGTCCGTTATGATTTTAGTGATTTTGATTATTTTGTAATTTTTTTCTTCTTCCAAGCACTTGCCGCAGTTGTCGCAAACTTTGGTTCTATCCAAATCGCATAAATCGTCTTCACACTCGTTAAATTCGGCGGTATTTTTCAAATACTCGGAATACTTGTCTTTATCGTCCATTTTAGTTCCCTTTTGCCTTTTATTATATTTTATCATATTTATTGTATAAATCAAACGATTTAAAATAAAAAATATCGAACATTTGTTTGACTTTTTGATTTTTTTGTGATATTTTATAATTATGAAAAAAATTAACGAAAAAACAGACAAGGTTTATAAGTTCGTAATCAATTATATCGACAATAACGGTTACCCACCGTCTATACGGGAAATTTGCGCGAAACTTAACATTAAATCCACCGCCACAGCCTATTCTTATATAGACAGACTTAAAGAACGCGGGCTTTTGGAAAAATCGCCCATGAAAAAGCGCGCGATAACCCCTGCAACCAAAAAGGCTAATTTTGCGAGTATCCCGCTTATAGGTACTATTACGGCAGGCACGCCCATTTTCGCCGTTGAAAATTTAGAAGGCTATTGCCCGCTCCCCGAAGACTTTAACGGTGCGGAAGACGATTTTGCCCTTCGCGTTTCGGGCGAAAGTATGATAAACGCAGGGATTTACGATAAAGATATAATAATCGTTAAAAAGTGCGATACCGCCGATAACGGCAGTATCGTGGTCGCTTTGATTGACGACAGCGCAACGGTCAAACGCTTTTATAAAAAAGACGGGAAAATCGTCCTTCACCCTGAAAACGACTTTATGTCCGATATGATTTTCGACAACGTTCAGATTTTGGGAATAGTTAAAGGACTAATAAGGAAATTTTGATATAGCATGGCGAGCCGAATATTCGGCTCGCCGTATAAAATAAAACAATCGTATTTTTATCTATTTTGTAAAAAATCTTTATACGCTTTTAATGCGTTAATATAAGCCCTGTGACTTTTATTTCCAAACTCTTCTTCCGTACCATTGCAATCATACTTTATTACTATATTTTCAATCTTATCGGCAATTTCGTTCCAATCATAATTTTCCCGTTTTGCAATTCTGTCAATTCTTTTTATGTAATCGTAAACCGTGCTTGGGTAACCGCTCGGTGTCTCTATCGAATACCCCTGTTTAATCAAATAATAACGATACTGTTCACGTAAATTGTATTTATCTTTTTTCAATTTTAAGATTGTCATAATTATACGCCCCCTCCGGATATTCATATAAAAACCCCGTTATTGATATTCCTTTTTTACATAATGGACAATCTTCTGTATACTCTACACTATATTCGTTTTCTATCCCCATACAGTCTTCGCCGTGTTCACAAGCACTTGAAAACTCCATATAATCCGCTAAATTCAAGTCAAAAGTTTTACCGCAATGTGGGCACTTAAAACTTTTCTTAAAGTTGTCTAACATTGTTTTCTCCTTAGGCTTTTTCTTTTGTTAGATTTTTGAGAAATAAGCCTTGATTTTATTTACTAAACAACAAATAGAAGCAGTATCTTTCATAAAGATATATTTGCTGTTGTAGCTTAAATTCCTACACGCGTTCCCATTTATAAGCACTATAAGTAGACTTTAAATCTATCGCTGTTATGTGTGTAAAGACCCTAACATTATCACTTACACTAATTTTCCATTGTCCTGTGCTTTTATATACAACATTATACAAACAAGTACAACCATAAAATGCCCGTTCCCCTATACTTACAACATTATTGCTTATTATTACAGTTTCTAAATTTTGACAATCCTCAAACGCGCGCCTGCCTATATGTGTAACACAATCGGGTACAACAATTTCTTTGACTGTTTTATCTTTTTTCAATTTTAAGATTGTCATAATTATACG
>ONQV01000008.1 GCA_900320065.1 uncultured Eubacteriales bacterium
ACAATCCGTAAATTTTACCGTTTCCGTCCACGTCGATATTTTCCGCCGCGGGAACTTTCGGTAGCCCCGGCATAGTCATTATATCGCCCGTAAGCGCGACTATAAACCCTGCGCCCGCGGAAACTTTTAAGTTTTTAACGGTGATTTTAAAGCCTTCGGGCGCGCATATCTTATCCTTATCGTCCGAAAACGAATACTGCGTTTTCGCTATGCAAACGGGCAATTTATCAAGCCCCAACGCGGTTATTTTTTCCATTTGTTTTTTGGCTTCTTCGCTGAAATGAGCGCCTTCACCGCCGTAAACTTTCGTTACGACGTCGATTATCTTCTGTCTTATGGGTTCGTTTACGTCGTAAGAATATTTAAAATCGTTAGGTTCTTCGCACAGCCTTACCACTTCTTCCGCAAGTGCCGTGCCGCCTTTACCGCCCTTTTCCCGAACGTTGGAAACGGCTACGTTTATGCCGCGGCTTTTGCACTCTTTAAATACCGCCTGAACTTCGGCGTCGGTATCCGTCGGAAACCTGTTCACGGCGACTACCGCGGGTATCCCGAATACGTCTTTTATTACGTGGACGTGCCTTAAAAGATTAGGTATGCCGAGCGTTACGGCTTGCACGTTCTCGGTCGAAAGGTCGGACTTTTTTACCCCGCCGTGCATTTTAAGCGCCCGAACCGTGGCTACGACAACCGCACAAGACGGCTTTAACCCCGAAATTCGGCATTTTATATCCAAAAACTTTTCCGCGCCGAGATCCGAACCGAAACCCGCCTCGGTAATGCAGTAATCGGCAAGTTTTAACGCGGTGCGCGTCGCTATCAAAGAGTTGCAACCGTGCGCGATATTCGCAAAAGGTCCGCCGTGTACTACGGCGGGCGTACCTTCGAGCGTCTGAACAAGATTAGGCTTTATAGCGTCCTTTAAAAGCGCCGCCATTGCGCCTTGCGCCTTTAAATCCCCCGCAGTTACGGGCTGACCTTCGATATTGTAAGCGACTATTATTTTAGCAAGCCTTGCCTTTAAATCGTCTATATCGTTCGCAAGACAGAATATCGCCATTATTTCCGAAGCGACGGTTATATCGAAACCGTCTTCACGCATAACGCCGTCGGTCCTTTTCCCCATACCGTCCACGATTTTACGGAGTTGGCGGTCGTTCATATCCAGACAACGCCTGAAAGTAATGCTTTTAACGTCTATTTTAAGCGCGTTGCCCTGATATATATGATTGTCGAGCATTGCGGCTAACAGATTGTTCGCCGCACCTATCGCGTGGAAATCCCCCGTAAAATGCAGGTTTATATCTTCCATCGGAATAACCTGCGCGTAGCCGCCGCCCGTTGCGCCGCCTTTCAGACCGAAAACGGGTCCCAAAGAGGGTTCGCGAAGTGCGACGACCGCTTTTTTGCCTATTTTACCCAGCGCGTCGGCAAGCCCTATCGTAGTAGTGGTTTTGCCTTCGCCCGCCGCCGTCGGCGTTATCGCCGATACGAGAACGAGTTTACCGTCTTTATTTTTAGTTTCTTTAAGAAAAGAAAGGTCTATTTTGGCTTTATAATTTCCGTATTGCTCGATATATTTTTCAGCTATCCCCGCACTCTCCGCAATTTCGATAATGCGCTTGGGTATTACGGAATTTGCAATTTCAATATCGCTTTTGTTGCCCATAAGTTGCTCCTTAAAGTCGTCTTAACGTAAAAACAGCCGCGTCGCCAAAGGACGCTTATCGCTTAACCTTTCTTCCACGTCCGCGGGACGAGAAGGATAAGCATAGGGAATATTTCCAGCCTTCCCGCAAGCATTACGATAGATAACAGTATTTTTGAAACGGACGAATACTGCGAATAAGACGCCATAGGCCCTATCGCTTTCGTTACCCCCGGACCTACGTTGCTTATACACGCGAGAGTTGCGGAGAAATTATCGAAAACGCCTGTAAACGCGTTTAACAGCGACAGCAAAAGCGTACACGCGCACGTTATCGCAACGTACAGAATAAAATAGGTCAGCACGCCGCGTTCGGTTTCGTGCGAAACCGTTTTGCCTTCGAATTTGACGGGAACGACCGCTCTGGGATAACTCATCCTGCGGACGTTCGCCTGCGCGGAACGCGCTAAAATGCACATTCTCGCGACTTTCATACCGCCGCCCGTAGAACCGCCGCTCGCGCCAACTACCGTCAAAAACAACAGTATTCCTTTGGACAGCGCCGGCCACTCGGCGAAATCCGCCGTAGAAAATCCCGTCGTCGAACTTACCGTGTTGACCTGGAAAAACGAATATCTTATCGCTTCACCGAAATTGCCGACCGTATCTAGAATATTTATCGCGATAACGAGTGATGCGGTAACTATCATAACGACGTAAACGATAAGTTCTTCGCTTTTAAGCGCTTTAAGCACGTTGCCCGTAAGTATAAGATAAAAAATATTAAAGTTTATGCCAAACAGGAACATAAATACCGCGACGACCATTTCGTAATAAACGTTATTATAATAGGCTATGCTTCCGTCGTGTATTCCGAAGCCGCCCGTGCCGGCTGTCGAAAACGCGGTAAGCACCGAATCGTATAAAGACATACCGCCGATAAGTAACAAAATCGCTTCGGCAAAAGTCATAATGACGTATATCCCGTACAATATCTGCGCGGTGTACCGCATCTTACCGACAAGTTTGCCAGAAGACGGTCCCGGAGATTCGGCGCGGAATACGTACATAAGCCCCGCCCCCGCACTAGGCATAATGGCAAGTATAAACACGAGCACGCCCATACCGCCGAGCCAATGGGTAAGGATACGCCAAAACATAACCGACTTGGACATACCTTCGACGCTGTCGAGAGTACTCGCACCCGTCGTAGTAAATCCGGACACGGTTTCGAAAAACGCGTCCGCAAACCCTTTTATTTCGCCGGAAATGATAAACGGCAGACAACCTACCAAAGAAAGAACGACCCAGCAAAGGGCGACTATAACGAAGCCTTCTTTTGCATAGATCGACTTGTCGCGCGTTCTTAAAAACGACAACGGCAAACCGACGGCGAACAATCCCGCCATCGGAATAAGAAAACTCAAATAATAATTTTCACCGAAATAAACGCCGACAAGGAGCGGCACGAGAAGCAAAGTCGCTTCTATAACCATCGCCTTGCCCAAGACGCTTAAAACCATTTTATAGTTCATCGTTTACCGTTTACTGCTTGGATTTATACGCTCCCGCTTTGAAAATATCGGACAGCCCGCCGATTCTCTTCAACGTGGTAACGACTATTACTTTATCGCCCTTGTGTATGCAAGCGTCGCCCGAAGGGAATATATATTCCCCGTCCCTGACGATACCGCCGACAAGCACGTCCTTTTTTATTTTGAGTTTTGAAAGAGGTTCGTTCTGTCTTTCAAACTCGTTCCCTACCGTAAATTCCAGCGCTTCCACTTTATCGTTCAGTATATAAAGCGAATCGATTTTTTCCGAAAACTCCGTCTGCGCCGCGCGTATAAACATTATTATCCTGTTCGCTATGACGGTTCGCGGCGAAAGGATGGTGTCGAGCCCGAGTTTTTTCACCATTTCCCCAACGGAAGACCTATCCACTTTTGTTACGATCTTATCGACCGACTTCTGCTGAGCGTAAAGGGATATGATAACGTTTTCTTCGTCCATACCGGTAAGAGTTACGCAACCGTCGTTGTTCTTCAACCCTTCTTCGTCGAGTATCGTTTGATCCGTACCGTCTCCGAACAGCACCGTTGCCCCGGGAAGTTCCTCGGAAAGTTCTTCGCAACGCGCTTTATCCGCTTCCAAAATCTTGACGGAAACGCCGTCGGACAGCAGTTCTTTGGCAAGATAATAGGCGATTTTGCCGCCGCCTACTATAAATACGGATTTCGCACGCGGTTTGAATATTTTAAGTTTTTTACAGAAAGCCGCAAGTTCGCTTTCCGTCGCTATTGTATACACTTCGTCGTTTACTTCGATAGTAAAGTCGCCGCGCGGAATAATTACCTTGTCCCCGCGCCTTATCATACAGAAAAGCAGTTTATAACCGTATTCGACGGATATCTGCATAAGGGATTTGCCCACTATCGGATTATTTTCCCCTATGCCGAATTCGACCATAAGCGCCGTACCGTCCGCAAAACTGTCCACGCTCTTTGCCGAAGGAAATTTCAAAACCTGCGCAATCTCCCGCGCAGTTTGAAGTTCGGGGTTAAACGCAAGGTCAAGCCCCAGATATTCGCGCATACTGTCAATTTCCGCAAAAAGTTGCGGGTCGCGAACGCGTGCTATCGTCTTTTTAACGCCGAGTTTTTTAGCAAGCACGCAACAAAGTATATTCAATTCGTCGTGCGAAGTACAAGCAATAAGAAAATCGGCGGTTTCCACCCCCGCTTCGTGTAAAACGGCTCTTTCCAGTCCGCTGCCGACTATACCGTTGGCGTCGTAATGATTTACAACGAAATCAACCTGCTTTTCTTCGCTGTCCACGACTACGACGTCGTGCCTTTCTTTAACAAAATTCTCAACAAGCGTTGCGCCGACTTTACCGACGCCGACAACAATTATTTTCATACAGTTAATATAATAAGCGTTTTTTTACGAATTGTCAATTCTTTTACCCGCACGCAAAGTTTTTATAACGGAAACAAGATTTTTATTCGGTTTTAATAAATAATTTTCCTTTTTATGACCTTTTCCGCACCCGCTTCGAGCGACTTTATGCCGTTTTTCGTGCGGAAATCCGTCGAATCGCCTTTCATGTCGGGCAAATTCGACCACGGTTCCATACATATTACCGCCGCTCCGTCCGGTCGCCAGAATAACAGGTTATCAAAACCCTTAAAACATGTTTCGGCAACCGTTTCTCCTTTGTTGTTTATAAGTTTACACCGGTTCGATTTAACGCCTTTGAATATAAGCGTTTCGGAATTATCCACGGGCATATCTTTAAACCGCAAAAACTTGCTCTTCGGATACGCTTTGCTTTCGCCCGTAAGATAGCCGTTATCGTCATGAAAAAGTCGCAATAAACTCTCTTCCTTTTCAAATTCTATACTGTATTGCGATAGTTTCCCGTCTATATTGAACGATTCGTGCCCGCCGCAACCGAAATACATAGCGCTGTTTCCCGTATTTTTTACCGCATAATCTATATAAAGTGTGGTTTTACGGACGAAATATCGCACGGAAAAAGAAAAATCGTAAGGATAAATCTTTTTCGTTTCCGCACTTGATGTAAACGTTAAAACGAGTTCCGTTCCCGTCTGAAAAGTACGGGAAAATTCATGATACTGTACAATACCGTGCGCGGGGGCGTTATAATCTTTTCCGCCGATATTCACCGCACAATGCCCGCAAAACGGAAAAAGTACGGGCGCATGCCCGTTCCATGAACCGTCGTAATTTTGCCAAAGAAGTTCTTTTCCGTCTTTTTTAACGCTGTTAAGTTCCGCACCTATTGAGTCCACGGCAACGGATAAACGCTTGTTACCGACAATATATAGCATTTTTCTCTCCGATAAGTTGTATTTTAGAACATTTTACTATATTTTTACACCTTTTGCAACCTAACGAAACTCCATAAACGAAAGTAAAAATAAAAATTTAATAAAAGGTACTAAAAACAGTTGAAAAATTTTAATTATTTTGATACAATACAATAGCGATTTAGATTTAGGGGTATCGCCAAGCGGTAAGGCAACGGACTCTGACTCCGTCACTTCGTTGCCAGCTACCCCTGCCATTTTTTGGGCTTTTGCCCACTTTAACGGGTAGATTGACTGTATTATCAGTCAATCTACCTTTTGTTTTAGGGGTAGCTTGACCACTTTCGCGGTTAATTTTTTATCCCATTTCAGACTTTGTGGGGACTAATTGGGGACTAACCGCATAAATTTTTGTTAGATATATACTAATTTTTTTGCCTGTTCTTGCTGAAACTCTATCGAAAAATGAGTATAAACGCTACTTGTTATGTTTCCGAGCGAGTGTCCTGTCCATACTGCAACAAGTTCATTATCTATTCCGCACTCCCTTGCCCTTGTGGTAAATGTATGACGCAAATCTTTTAACTGATGGTTAGGACAATATTCTCTGAACTCGTACGACAATTTTCTAGGATTGAGTTTTCCGCAATCTTTTTCAGCCACTTGTTTATATAAAGGAAATATCGGTATACCGTGTTCTTTGCAATATGCAATAACTTTTTCCGAATTATTCCCAAAATGAACGACATCATCGCTATCTCCCGCAACCAAGAGCATCGGTATCCCTAACCTGAAAAATTCATCTAAATTATATATCGGCGTATCCTTAAACGTTTTCAAAGTTTCGACTGTAAGATTATAACTGTCAAGCATTTCGTTATACTCTTTTGGTGCATGGTTCGGATTTGGCCAATCGGTTAAGTCTAAAACCGGCGCGTCTAAATATATTTTATCAACTGTTTCCGGGTAATATACAGCATAGTTAAACGCGTATAGACCGCCTCTGCTAAAACCAAATAATACGCATTTTTTATCAAGATTAAATTTTTCTATAACATGCAAATAAAACGTATGCATAAGACGTATCGACTGATAATTACCGTACATATCGCTTATTTGATAATAAACGCGGGTATATCCTTTTTTTACCAACTCGATTTCAGCTTGGTCAAACGCATATAAAAATTCCGTTTTCCATATCCATTTGCCATTAGGCTGTTCAGGCTGAATTACGGTTGCTTTATAACCGTTAAATTCATACTCATATATATGTTCCATTTTACTTATCACCTCCAAAGCAATTTACTTATTATTATATTCAATATAATTTTCAACATCTTCAAGAGTGATTTTCTGTCTTACATCCTTGCAATGTCTTATATAAACACCGTGCCGAAGTTCTACCTAAGATATAATACTCAATCCGTAGACAACTCCCTTACTGTAAAATCGTTATTCTCAGTCGTTATTCCGCCCAGCATATTGAACTCGCAATCGCAGATTTCAATATTTTCAACGGCATTATGTGCTCTTTCTTCAATTAAAAACACGCCGCGAATGTTACTAACACATTTCTCAACAGCAAATATAATTTCCTGTCTTTTTCAATCAATAATTCTTCTATGGTGTTTCCTACCCCGCTTAAAAACGGAAAAACTGTGTCTTCAAAAAACTTTTATCAACCGTATAAAAATAATAATCCATCGAACTTTGCGCCACCCAAATAGTCAGTCTAGGAGATAATTAAAATACACCAAAGCACCTACAACCCATCCTATTAATATGGATGTACACAGAATTATGTTGCCAGTGTCAATTAAAAAAACACAAATATGAATTTAGCCTATGTTTTAAATCTATTTTGTAGGCAATACCATTTATTTCGATTGTTGTTTTTTTGTGCTATTGGTGTATGTTTTTTATTAAATTTTCAATCTAGAATACACAATAATTATACAATTTCCCCGTTAAATATAACTTTTTCAACATTAAAAAATTGATCTACGATAATAAGATTTGATTTATTGTTTTTCGTAATATATCCACATCGTTGAAGTCCTATCGCTTTTGCAGGATTATATGACGCAAACTTAAAGCAATCGCATACAGAACACCCAGTATGAAACATCATATTTCTGCACGCTATATCAAGCGTAAGTCCCGATCCCGCGATTTCCCCCGACCAGTCGAAATGTATATCGTCGCACTCTTCATAACCTTTCGGAATAGGTCCGTCAGAAACAAATTGATCGGAAATAAGTATTATTTTGTTATCGCCTTTTATTTTCCTTACCAGTCGCAACATATACGGATCTACGTGCATACCGACTTTATCACAGATAAGTTCCGCGTATATATCGTCGTTGTAATTCACTGCTTCGTCAACGCATACGCCCCTGCATTCCGAATACTTAACTATAGTCCCTGTTGCATTTGTGTGGTGCGTACCTATCTTCAATCCTTCAGGTATAAATTTCTCTACTTGTTCTGGAGTAGCTTCGCTGTGCGCAACTGTAAATGTTATATCAGGTATCGCTTTTTTTACGTCTTTTACAAAACCTTCTATTCCTTCTCTTTCGGGCGAAATACACCATACTTTCACATAGTTTTTGACTTTTTCTATTATCTCCGTATAATCGGCTTTGTCTATTGCATCTTTCCACGTATTCTTTTCTCGGTCGCATCCGAATTTGGGATTCAAATACGGTCCTTCCATATAAAATCCAACAAAATTGTCAAACATACCCATTTTATAAGCCGATATAATGTCTTCTATGGCTTTTAGGTATTGTGCTTTATTAAGATTATAATAAAGAGCGGGCAACACGCCGGTTATTCCGTGTTTAAGCATATATTTAGAGGTATATTCGGGCTCTTCAAAAATCCATTTATTATCTGCCGCATGAGTATGTATATCTATAAGTCCCGGCCCCACGAATTTGTTTCCCGCGTCAATTATTTCAATACCTGACGGAATAACAACTTCTTTCGCCTTTCCGACTTCAATAATTTTTTCCGTGTCAAACAAAACCACGCCATTTGGAATAATATAGTCACGCATAACTATATTCGCATTTACTATCGCTTTCATATGTACTCCTTAAATGTTATATTATAAAATATAACTGTTATTTTTGTAATACTTTTTTCAAAATCGAAAACTATTATTCTTCTTACCCCGTAACCCTTTACTTTCAGAAAACTCTTCTATGTGTTTTTTCGCCGTCAGTCCACCGATGGAAAAATTATATACAGCAATTCCTACAGTTTCTTCATATAAACTGCCCTCACAAATATTCAAAACGGCCTCGGGACACCCTACCACCATCATTGTTTTTATCCTAAAGTTCTCCGAAAGCAAGGCTGTTACCTATACAAACAATTAACCTAAAAATCTCACAAAGCCCGCCATATGTTACTAACTAACTTATCAAGCGATTTAAAACGTTGTTTGTTCATACAAAATCCTTAACATCCAGTATTGTATATTGAAAAATAAAATATAATATTAATTTGATTTATATAACAACTACCTTTGCACTCTGCCCGAAGCGTTGCCACCGGCGAGCGTTTCCACTTCTTTTACGGATACCATATTATAGTCCCCTTCGATAGAGTGCTTTAAACAACTTGCCGCTACCGCAAACTCTATCGCTTTTTGACTGTCGTAATTATTTATAAGTGAATATATTAGCCCCGCGCCGAAACTGTCGCCACCGCCTACTCTGTCTACTATGTGCATTGCATATTTCTTTGAAAAGACCGCTTGCCCGTTGGTATATAGCATTGCCGACCAGTTGTTGTCGTTTGCGGATATGCTTTCCCTTAACGTTATCGCTACTCCCTTGAAATTAAATCTATCGGTCAGTTTCTTCGCTACCGATATATATCCGTTTCTGTCGAGTTTTCCCGTGTTTATATCCGTGTTATCCGCTTCTATTCCGAATACGTCTTTCGCGTCTTCTTCGTTCGCTATACAATAATCTACATATTTACACAGTTCGCCCATTACAGAGTTTGCCTTTTCTTTGCTCCAAAGTTTCTTCCTGAAATTAAGGTCGCAAGATACCGTTATACCTTTCTCTTTGGCCGCCTTTACCGCTTTTAAGGTTATATTTGCCATACTGTCGGACAGTGCCGGTGTTATACCCGTGAAGTGAAACCAAGTTGCACCCTTAAATATTTTATCCCACTCGAAATCTTCTTCATTTGCTAACGCTATCGCTGAATACGCTCTGTCGTATATTACCTTACTCGGTCTTTGACTTGCGCCCTTCTCGCAGTAATATATTCCTACTCTATCCCCGCCCCTTGTTATTAAACTCGTATCCACGCCGAATTTGCGTAAACTGTTTACCGCCGCTTGTCCTATCTCGTGTTCGGGTAACTTTGTTACGAAGGCTGTATCTACTCCGTAGTTTGCTAAACTCACCGCCACGTTCGCTTCCGCGCCGCCGAAGGTCGCTTCATATTTTTCGCTCTGTACAAACCTTAAATAATTCTCGGGTGCAAGCCTTAACATCAATTCTCCGAACGTTATTACTTTTGACATTTCAGTTTTCTCCTTTTGCTAAACTTTCTTTAACGAAACTGCTACCACCGACCGCGTATATTTTATCCCACGCAAGATATTCGTCTATGTTACTGCTGTCAACCCCGCCCGTAGGTATAAACTTAACTTGCGGGAAAGGTGCGGATAAGGCTTTCATTGCCTTTAATCCCCCGTACACGTTCGACGGGAAAAACTTTACTACCGTAAGTCCTAATTCTATCGCTTTCATTATTTCCGTCGGTGTTACGCACCCCGGATAATACGATATATTTTTATTTTTACATACTTTTGCTACGTCTTCGGATAGCCCGGGGGAAACTATGAATTTCGCCCCCGCGTTTATTGCCTTTATTGCTTGCGCTTTATTTATTACAGTTCCCGCGCCTATATTCATTTCGGGAAACTCTTTTGTCGCAAGCGTTATAGCCTCTTCCGCGCAATCCGTTCTGAAACATATTTCCGCACAGTTGATATTATTCTCTTTTAGTGCCGTCAGAACTTTCGTTCTCTCTTCTGCGCTTTTAAGCGTTACTACAGGTATTATTTTATCCATTTTATTTCACTCCGAAATATTTTATCGCGTTATTGTAACAAATATCTTTAATAACCTTGCCGACAAACCCTAAATCCGACGTCATTTCACCGTTTTCGATAAGTTCGCCAAAATAAGAACAGAGTATTCTTCTGAAATAGTGATGGCGGGGATAGGACAAAAACGAACGGCTGTCCGTAAGCATACCTATAAACGCGCCGATATGCCCCGTCGCGGTCAAGTCTTCCAGATGCTTGTACATACCGACTTTATTGTCTAAAAACCACCACGCTGGGCCGTATTGCAATTTTCCCTTCGCTTCCGCCGACTGAAAACTGCCGATTAAAGTCATTATTTCGGTATTCATTTTCGGGTTAAGGTTGAATACTATCGTTTTAGGCAACGCATTTTCGCTGTTTAATCTGTCGAAAAGCCTTGACATATATTTTATACTGTTATCTTCCGCTATGCTGTCGTACCCCGTGTCCAAGCCTAATTTGTTCAGCATAACGGTATTGTTGTTTCGCATCGCCCCGACGTGCAATTCCGTCGCGATACCGTATTTTGCGTATAACTTAAAAAGATAATAAGTAAGATAGCCTTTGAAAATCTCGCTTTCCGTTTCGTTCACGGTTTCGCCTTTTCTGCGTTTAATAAACACATTTTCGGCGTCCGCTTTTTGGGATACGGGATAAACCGCCTGTAAAGCGACATCCGCCGCCATGCATCCGACCTTTATAAACTCTTTTAATCTTTCTTCGATTTTTTCTTCAAGTTCGGAAAGAGTTTTAACAATGCCTAACTTATCGACAAACTCATTATACTTTTCCGCTTCGATATTCATTATCTTATCCGCGCGGAAAGCGGGTATTACTTTAAATTTATATCCCTTTTTCGCTATCTCGGTAAAAGTAGTTAAATCGTCGAATATCTCGTTCGTGGTAAATACGTGCGTTACGTTGGATTTTTCTATTAAAGACTGCGGGGTTATATCGTTTATTCTTATGTACTCGTTGCACCAGTCCCAAATCTGTTCGGCGTTTTCTTCGTTTATCTCTAACTCGCAGTTGAAAAACTCTTTAAGTTCTACCTGCGACCAGTGATACAAGGGATTGCCGAACGCTGTGCCTAAAACTTTGCAATAGGTCAAAAATTTTTCCTTATTGCTTTTATTCCCCGTAATAAACTCTTCGTCTATACCGTAATTTCGCATTAAACGCCATTTATAATGGTCGCCCGACAGCCATATCTCGAATATATCGTTAAACTTTTTGTTCTCTAAAATCTGTTTTTCGGGTAAATGACAATGATAGTCTATTATAGGCATATCCTTGGCATAATCAAAATACAGTTTTTCCGCCGTCTTATTCTTTAACATAAAATTTTCTTTTATATAACTCATAATGTTACTCCTGTTTTATAAAACGCTATTTCCCTTATGTCTTCGCTCTTACACTTGTATTCGCCGCTTATCGTTTTAATCAGTAAATAGTAAAGCCCTTTTTCGTCCATTGAATAAGCATTGAAATCTATCCAGTTGTTTTTAAAATCCGATAATCGTTCGTTCGACGCTATTTTCATAGTCGGTACGAAAGTAGAAAACGGCGTTCCCCTGCCCGTAGTAAACAATACTATCTGACAGCCGCTTGCGGCAAGCGCCGTCGCGGCGATAAGATCGTTCCCCGGCGCGTCGAGTGCCGAAACACCCTGTTCTTTTACAAGTTCGCCGTAATCTAAAACGTCCACTATCTTGGTGCTACCCGCTTTTTCTATACAACCTAATGATTTTTCTTCTAATGTGGTTATTCCGCCTTTTTTATTGCCTGGGCTTGGATTTTCATAGACGGGAAAGCCTTGACTTATATAGTAATTTTTGAAATCCACTATCATCTTTTTGTACTTTTCAAAGACTTCTCGCGTTTTACACTTATTCATTAAAAGTTGTTCCGCGCCGAACATTTCGGGAACTTCGGTAAGTATCGCGCTACCACCCGCAGAAACTATTTTATCGGATATTTTGCCGACGAGCGGATTTGCGGTAAGCCCCGAATACCCGTCGCTGCCGCCGCACTTTAACCCTATACAGAGTTCTTTCATATTCACGGTTTCGCGCTTTAATTCTTTCGCTTTATCCGAAAAATCTTTTAAGATACTAAGTCCGTATTCTATCTCGTCTTTTACGTCCTGACAATTGAAATATGCTATATTATCCCTACCGAACGGTTTTAAATATTCCTTTATTCCGTCAAGAGAGTTGTTTTCGCAGCCCAAGCCTACGAAAAGCACGAAACTTGCGTTAGGATTAAGCGCGATAGCGCATAACAGTTTTTTGATGTTCTCGTTGTCCTGCCCTAATTGACTGCACCCGAACTGATGCGTAAGCGCAAAAATACCGTCTATACTGCCCGCTATATACTTTTGCGAAAGCGTTTCAAGGCGGCGGCATACTTTATTCACGCAACCGACTGTCGGAATTATATATATGTCGTTTCTTATCCCCGCTCTGCCGATTTTGCGTTTATACCCTTGAAACGTCGCTTTTACGACGTTAGTTTCGGTAAAGTCGGGGTTATACATATACTCGAACTTTTCATCCAGATGTGATTTTACGTTATGCGTATGTACCCATGCACCCTTTTTAATATTCTCTGTGGCTTTGCCTATAATTTCTCCGTACTTTATAACGTATTCGCCCGCGGAAATGTCGCGCAAAGCAAACTTATGCCCCGCGGGGATTTGATTGTTTCCGTCTAAGCAAACGCCGACATTGTCCTTTTTATCGATAATTACGCTTTCCATTTTATTTTTCTTCGTCATTATGCAAATCTGTACCGATAAATGCGACTTGCTTAAACTCTCCGAGATTGTGTCTAATGATATAATCAATATAGCTTTCAATCATTCTTGCAGTTATAATATATCCCGTCGGCGTCAAATGCCCCAAATAAAACCTGCTTCTGTATTCTGCATCTTGCAAAGGTGCGTACGTCCACATGTCTAACAAATACGTATTGTCGAATACTTTCGTCATATTCTCTAACAAATCACGAACAAATTTCCGTTTCTCATCTTTTTCGTCGCCATGCCTAAGGGGAGAAACTAAGAATATCTTTGCCCGCGGCTGTATATGCTTTATGCGTTGAATAATCTGTGCATAATATCCAACAAATGTCTTTGCGTTATTGTTATAATCGTTTATATCGATATCCACAATCGAGCCGAACTCCAACTCGTTCTTTAAATGACAAGAAATATCATTAACGCCAAGTGCGATAATATATGCTTGACAAGCCTTGTTTCTATCCCAGTAGCCCATCTTATCCGCAAAATCTTCTATATACTCTTTTGCCGTCATCCCGCCGCGCGAAAAATTATATACTGTTGCGCCCGTACTTCTGGCTATATACTGTCCCCAGGAATACTCATAAAAATCATGATAGCGTGTCGTACCATCCGATTTAGTTGATTCAAACTCGCCCGAAGATAAACTGTCCCCTATGCAAGCAATCTTGCGAAAAATCCCGCAAAATCCGCCATCGGTTACGATACGGTCGAGTGGTTTTTCGTTTTCGTTAAAATTTATATATTCGTAAATATTCATAATTCTCCTTATAGCAAACAAAGACCATCTTTGATTTTTTCTACATTTTCTTTGACTTTTTCCGCAAAACCTCTATAAGCCGTCAAATCTTCACCCCAGACTTTAACATCTTTCATAAACTCTATTACGCTACCGCCGCTAACAAAATATTCGAGATACGGGATATCGTCTTTAAGTTCTATCGTTCTTGCGGGAAGTTTCACATAATATTTGCCGTCGTCTCCCTTTTTCACGCTCTTATACGTCGCCATAAGATAGGAAAATCCGATTGTCAGATTGTGCGGTATCTTGCCGTACTTTTCGTAATAATCCTTAAAACTCGGCAAATCCCTTGCACGCCACTTGCTTATGCTGTTTAATGCGATACTCGTAAGTTGATGATTAAGGTACGGATTGAAAAAACGCTCTATTACGCTGTCCGAAAATTCGGTCGTCGCCTTAATATCGTCGGAAACGAAAGGTATTATCTCGTCTTTTAAAGTATCGTTTACGAATTTAAGCAGCGTTTCGTCTTTCATACAGTCGTACACCGTTTCTTTTCCGTACCAAAGCCCTGCGGGAACTAAATTCGTATGGCTTCCGTTAAGCACGCGTACTTTTCTCTTTTTATAGTATTTTATATCTTTTGTTAAAACTACGTCTATGCCGTGCCGCCCTTCCTTAATATACTCTTTTATATTGCCTTTATCTTCTACCGCCCAAAGCCCGAACGGCTCGCCTACCGACATAAGCGCGTCTCCTTTCCCGATTAAATCGGTCAAGTGTTTTTTAGTTTCTTCGTCACGCGGATATCCCGAAACTATTCTATCAACAAGCGTGTTGCAGAAATAGTTTTTATTCTCTACCCACGCTTTAAACTCTTTCGGCAAATTCCAGAGTTCTATATATTTAAGAACGCATTTATAGAGTTCGTCGGCGTTGTTGTCGATAAGTTCCACCGGCATCATATAAAGCCCGTCAAGCCCCGCGTTAAACCGTTCGTATAAAAATTTAGTAAGTTTTGCGGGGTATGTTATTCCCGCAAAGTCAGCTATATCGTCCTTTTCATTAAAACAAATACCCGCTTCGGTCGTGTTGGACACGACGACTTTAAGGCCTTTATCTTTTGCAAGCGCTACGTATTTATCATATTCGTTAAAGGGATCGATGGCGTTTTTGACAGAATGTATTTCGTAAACGTCTTCGACTGCGTTGCCGTTTTTAACACCGCGCAAAACAATGTGGTAAATATTGTTTTGTTTTTTAAACTTGTCTAAATTGCCGAAAGTGATGGGTTTGATAATATTTACTTCATACTCCCCGCCTTCTTTATTTAAGCAATCGAAATAATAGTCCGCAAACGTTCTTAAAAAATTGCCTTCGCCGTATTGAATTATTTTTATCATATAAAATCTCCTTGAATTTTGAATATTTTTAATAATTATACCACCAAAGCCCTTGCAAAAAAATATATTTTAATTTATAATAATGTAAAATTCTATAAATCTTAAAGTGATAATTATGTTTTTGGAAGTTGAAAAATCCGTCAAAGAAAAAGAGTGGGATATGACCGATCTTCACAGCCACTCTCACTACGAAATTTATTTTCTAATCTCGGGCACGAGAAATTTTTTTCTCGCCGATAAAATGTACAAAATATCCGCGCCCTGTTTAATAGTTATTCCGCCTTACACCATGCACAAAACCGAAGGTTTTGCTTTTACAAGGATAAACATAAACGTTTCCGCATCAAGCCTTAATCCGTACCAGACTTTTGTACTGAAAGAGTTAAGCGGTAAAATAATTCCGCTACCGCAAAAAACCGCCGAAACGATATTCCCCCTTTTACAGCAAGCGTCGGATATTTACGCGGAGCAGGATAAATACACTGCCGAAAGACTTTTTTCACTGTTCGGTTATATAATTACGCTTCTTGAAAAAACGGATAAAACCAAAACTTTCGAGCCGGTTAAAGGCAATACCGAAAAAGTTTCACCGCTCGCGCTTAAAATTATAGATTACGTGTCGGTGAACTTTACGGAAAACGTTTCTTTGAACGTGCTTTCCGAAAAGTTTTTCATTTCCAAAGCGACACTCTGCGACTGCTTCAAAAAAGCAATGAATTGCACGATAGGCGAATACGTTATGCGTCTTAAACTGAATAAAGCAAGGCAGTATCTTTCTTCGACAAAAAAAGGTGTGGAAGAAATATCCGCTTTATGCGGGTTTTCTTCCGCCGCCTATATGGGGCTGATATTTAAAAGCAAAGTAGGTTTATCCCCCTTGCAATACAGAAAATTACAGAGTTCTAAAAAATAAAAATATTTTTTCCATCCGTTATTAATATTTTCTGAGAAAGATTACCTTTATTCCTAAAAGCGCCCATTTCTTTTTCATAAGTTTTTGTTTCCGCCTCGCTGTATGCAACCTGAAAATAATATTGCTTGGTATCTTTGGTCGCCAAAAAATCTATTCCTTTGGTAAATACCAAAGATTTCGTTAATCTTTTTCATACAAAATGTTTATAAAAATATAACGAAATAATGTGGCAAAGTTTCTTTTACCCCGACTTTTCCGTTTCTGCCACCGATAAGTTTATATGCAACGGACGGTGAAAAATCATTTATAAAATTATTAAGCGACACGGTTGCGGTATTACCCGCTTTTACTTCCACGGGAACAACTTCTCCGTTTTTTTCAATCAGAAATTCAAGTTCATGTTCGTTATCGGGTTTATAATAATAAATCGTATATCCGCGTTTTATTAAACACTCTGATATAATATTTTCATAAATCCCGCCGCGGGCATTACCCCTTATCGTATCGTTTAATATTGCAAGTTTAGTTTCAAAACCGTACATACAACAAAGTAGTCCCGTATCGTTTATATAAAGTTTAAACTGATCTTCGTTTGCGTTTGCCATAAGTGGCAAGTACGGTTCGTGAATATTATAACAAGCGTTTACTATTTCTGAATCTTTCAACCATTGAACGCTGCCTCCGTATTTTCTGCGCGTCTGTCCTTTTTCAACGGTGGAATATTGAAACTTCTTCAATTCCTTTGCAAGTTGTTTAGGAATAGCGTCGTAACACATACGGACAAATTGCTTTTCTTTTCCTTTCGCGTGCTTGCTTATATCGTCCCTATACTCTGCAAGTATATCGTTCTGAATTCTGTCTACACGATTAAAATCTTTATGCTTCGCAAAATCCGCCACAACTTCGGGCATTCCGCCAACGACCATAAATTCACGGAAAAGCGATTCATATTTACTATGAATACTTTCGGGTATAGTTTCACCGGAAATATAATACGACCGTAAAACACTTATGGCATTATCGTCATATCCGTAAGCCCATAAAAACTCTTCAAAGTCAAGAGAAAACATAGTAATCTGCGATTCGTATCCAACGGGAACGGACTCTGGAATTTCAACGCTGTCGTCATCATCTTCGCCGTAAGTCAGTCCCATAAGAGAACCGGAAGATATTACGTCGAACCGCAAATCTTCGGCGAGGAACTTGATTGCTGTCCGTGCGTTACCGCAACGTTGAATTTCGTCAAGGAATATAAGAGTTTCACCCGCAATAAGGCTGAAATCACGAATATTAGCGGTTATTCTTTTAAGAACTTCTTCCGACGTCAGTTCTCCGTCGAATATCGATTTAAGCGCCGGCTGACGGAAAAAATCAATGCAAACAAACGATTTATATTCATTTCTACCGAATTCTTTTATAATAAAAGATTTGCCAACCTGACGCGCACCCTTAACTAAAAGACATTTTTTTATACCTTCCGTTTTTCGTTTATATTTCCAATCGAGTAATTTATCGTATATTTTTCGTTTAAGCATAATTATATTCTCCTACTATAACAATTTATTGTATTATACATAAAAAAAGGATAGTTGTCAATATGAATATGCATAAAAAAGGATATTATTTTACCGTTTTTTGCATATTTTTATAATGATAAAAAATATTTTATTTAATTGTTTGGGGACCAAATGGGGACTGAACAGTTAAAATCGTCAGTGTTTTACTTATTATTTTAAAATTGACTTTTAGGTTCGAATCCAGCTACCCCTGCCACAGCCTGACAGCAAAACCGTCAGGCTTTTTCTTACGATTTTTAAGGTTCTACTCTTCAACTTTTACCATGTTTTTAATGCCGTTTTTACTGTTCACGGCGCGAATTGTGGGGTAAATTGTGGGGTAAAATTACTTAAAATCGCGGGGTAAATCTTTTTATCAGTCAAAGATTTTAAATTTTACAATATATAATTCACTTTTTGTGCTTCGTTTACCAAATATTCTTTTGAATAATCCGTGTATCCCCTGTCAACGGCAGAAGTTTTGACGTCTTTATCGAACGAGTGTCCCGCCCATAGCATTACGACTTCCTGATTACATCCCGCTTCCTTCGCTCTCGTTATAAACGTATATCGAAGTTCGTGAACGTGATGGTCGGGAAAAATTCTCTTGAACGTAGTATGTATCGTATGTATATTCGTCTTTTTCGCTTTCGCAAAATCAACGCTTTTAAGCACTCTCTTAAATACAGGCGTAAACGGTATCGTCCGCTTTACTTCTTTCCGTCCGAGTTTGGTTTTACTCGTGATACAGGTCAATTCGTCGTTTTCTACTTCTATCGTTTTCAGTTCGGAACGCCTTAATCCGAAATATAGAAGAACCAAAAGCGCGGAACTTGCTTCGTTTTCTTTATGTTGCTCGCAATATTCCACAAGCCTTTTTTCTTCGTCTTTCGTTAGCGCGTTTCCTTTTTTGGATTCGTAATACGGCAGAATAATTTTTTTCATAGGCGAACTTATACCTAAATCTTCCGATATTAAATCGAAAATACAGGTAAGTGCTAAATGCACTTTTTCTGCTGTTCTATGTTTTCCTTCCTTTACAATGCCGAAAAGATAATCCTGAATTACGCTTCTCGTCATCTGTTCCACCGTATATTTACCAAATTTCTTCCGCAGATTATATTCCGCTACCCTTTCGTATTCTTTATACGTAGATTCTTTTACCGTCTGCTTCTTTATTTTAAGCCACTCGTCCACGTAGTTTATAAAAGGAATACCTACTTTTTTGCGGTTAAGCAGTTCCCGCGGGCTTACGTTAAGACACATAACTCCCGCGCCTGCGGTAATATTCAAAAGTTTTTCGATAAATCTCTTTTTCATTTCATTAAAGTCTTTTGCGCTCGCATATATGTCAAGCCCGTATCTTCTGTAATGCGCCTCGTAAACTCCTTTATGAAATCTGTAATGTACAATCCTGTCGCTACAGGCAAATAAGTTTTTGTATTTGTCAAGCATAACGTTTATCTCCTTTTCCGTGATTTTAAATGTTGTGCTGACTTTTGCCTGTCGCTCCACTTTTTTACGCCGTTTTATTCTTAATTCTTTATTCGGCGCAAATCCCGATTTTGACGACACTAAATTCCGTAATTTATCGTAAGCAACAGAACCTGCCACTAATTCCATAATTTTACTCATTGTCGCATCGTCGTTTGTCCTGTTAAGTTGTTGTAATAATTTTGCTATCTCCCTATATTCCACTTTCTCCTTAATTTTTTATTTGCGCGGGAATATTCTATTCCCAATCGACTACAATGTTCTCTCGCCATTTACTACAAATTGTTCTCCCTTATTTTATTTCCGACAGTTTCAGGAAGATGCGAGTATTTAACCATTACAATTCTGCTCGTAATGTCCCACAGTCGGATTGTTATTCAGTTGTCTTATTTGATTGTGTAAGCCTATGGTAAATTTTCGTTACTACGATTATATGTACTTACCACTCGCTTGTCAATCTTTTTTACGTCCAAGTCATTTTATTCCTCCTTCTAATATTAAGCCACGGGAACACCCGTAATATTAGTAAATTTTAAAAATTTTTTCTTATTAGTAAAAATTTGCTACTAAAATTTTGGTGGTTTCTTTTCTATTTTCCAAGCAGGTAAAGGAAAACGCACCGTTTTCGTTTTGCAGCAATCGGGAAACCCGATTCTGTTGTTTTTAAATTAAAACAGGTTTCCTGTTTGTAACCATACGGTTTTCGCCAAAATACTCGATTTTGGGAAAACCCTTTACATGCTTTCAATTCTTACTGTTTTCCCAAAAATATATTTCTGCTTGCTTGCATACATATTTGCTTTTTATTTAAAATAGTACAAAAAAAGTCGATGATATTTTCTATCAACGACTTTTTTGAAGATGTGAATATTATTTTTCTATATTAAGTTGTTTTAATTAAACCGAATAACCACACCTATTCATAAGATTAAATCACTAATTTCCCAACTATTTAGGTGTTATACCACTGTTTCTTTGAGCGGAAATTCCGCAAAATCCGCCCCTACTATCGGATGTTTTTCTTTTACTGTTTTTATAATAAAGCTACTTATTTTAAATCTCAAACATTTTTTCTATTATCTTTATCGCTGTGTAATAGTGAAACTCTCTCTTCGGGTGATTATAGTAATTAGCAAGAAGTTCCGTCGTATCCACTCCGCTTTCTTCCATCTTCTTCCACGCCGAATATATATCGCAGAATTTTACCCCGCACTTTAACGCAGTTTCTTTCGCCGCTTTATAATATATATCCGTTATTCCACCGTTCTGTATTCCAGCAAAAAACTTCGCAAGGTCTTTTTCTCTGTCTTCCTTTAAGTTATGGCTTACTTTCGTGTCCATTATATTCTGAAACACGAATATGCACTCCGCGCCTAAATTTTTCACCTTACCGAAAATACTTTCAAGCGCCACGGTATAATCCTTTAACTTTTCTTTCCCTCCGCAAGCGTCGTTAAGCCCGAAACTTGCTACGACTAAATCGGGTTTATACGGCGCAATATCTCTTTCAAAACGATTATTTCCATTCACCGCGTTATCCCCGCTTATGCCCGCGTTAATTAAGTTTATCTGCGCAGCGGGATAAAGAATATTTAATATTTCTTTCACCCTTGTCGGATAAGCACTTTTTGCGTCGAATACCGTCTGCACGCCCTTGTCATCAAAATAGCACTCAAAACACCCCTGCGTTACGCTGTCGCCCAAAAAGGCTATCGTTATTGGCTCTGCACCATATATATCCACGTTTTTTGCACTTATCCTTTCAATTATTTTCATGCTATTTCCCTTTGAATAAAACCTATAATAAAAATTCTAATTTGTATTTTGGTAGTATAATTTATTCCGGTTTTTTATCGAAATCCAGCGTTAAGTCATAATCGCCGAGTTTGTTTACCTTAAAACCGTTCTTCTTGTATTCTTCATAATTAAACGCTTCAAGTTCGTCGATTGCAAGTTTATGGAATTCATAGAAATTATGCCACCACTCCCAGCCGCTGCCGAGTGAGTTAGATAAATATGCGTCCGCTATGTCGCAAGCTGTCTGCGGCGCCACGTAAAACGCTCCCATCGCAAGTACGTTTACTCCGTTACCCGTTATAGCACGGGTTGCCGCGGGTAAACTCTCTACTACCCCTGCGTGTACGTGCGGACACTTACTTGCCGCTATATGTATTCCCATACCCGTTCCGCAGAATATCATTGCCCTTTCGTAATTCCCTTCGGATATTTCAGCACCTACTCTTAATCCTACCCTATGGAACATTAAATCCGTATCTTTCGGGTCGCTGTCTTTTTTTACGCCTAAATCAAGGATTTTCCAACCCTTTTTGGTTAAGTGTTCGACTACGACTTCCTTTAACGGAAATCCCGCAAAGTCCGCGCCTACTACTAAATACTTGTCTTTTACCGTCTTCATATCTTTTCTCCTCTATTTACTTTTTTTAATTGTTATTTTTTCAATGCCGAAATCAACGAAATGATAATCGTGAGTATAATACTGTGAAACTCCGTTTCCCCAGTCTCCGCGCATTGTAAACATAGTCGGACAAACGCCCATAGGATCTACTACGCCTTTAAGATGATGCGGTCCGTAAAGATTGCGAAGACTTGACCTTAAAACTATCGTAATTTCGTTCTCGCCCTTAATAAGCGCATCGGTTATATCCGCTTTGCTATCTAACACCATTGAAATTATTTTGCCGTTTACGATTATATCGGCAACACAAAATCTTCCTTCAATTTCAATTGTCCTTTTACCTTTGCCATTGTAAAAATAATGACCGCCATAAGTAAATTTTCCCGCAAAAAATTTAAATCCGTACTCATAGTTTTTAACCGTAACAGGCGGATAAGCGTCCCTTTTGCTTATTGAAAAGTCGTCGTTTACAATAAAATCGCCAATCAGATAAGAATTTTCGATATGTGTATCGTAATATAGACACGTCCGTATGCCGCCCGTCGCCAAAGGATCAAATAGCGCAAAATGCACGCCATCGTGCTGAAAGTAATCTACACCGTAAATAAACTCGTTTTCACCGATAACAAGCGCGTCCGATATATCACTTTCAATAAAATTTATATCGTAATCGGACTGTTTGAAATTTACGGCTTTTCCGTTTAATCGTGTGAGAAAATATCTGTTTTTTTCCACTCTTAACTTTAACGCTACTTTATCGTTTAATATAAATGTTTGTTTTATGAATATTCTGCCTTTATAATCTGCCCGCAAAAGTTCTTCAAAAAACTGTGTTAGCGGTTCTTTTGCCCCGAAGTTTATTCCGTCGTAACTTAGAAAACCGTAATCTAATACCAACGTGTTATCTGTAACGCTTTTAACCGAAAAATTTGCCGTTATGTTTTCAACGTTTATTGTATTATCTTTTTTTATTTCTCGTTTTTTTAGCGAAGTGCCTTTTATCAAAATTACGCTTTCGTTATTTTTTAGGCAAAAACCATCTTCGACAGGGAAGGTTTTCAGCGACAATAAATTGAGTTTTTGATAGTTTTTGCTTATACCTTTTACTTCACAATAAGATTCTTCCGTTCTGGAATAGTTTTTTAAAAAAACGTAATCCCCTATTCTACCTTTTCTCGAAGTTATTTGCGTTTTACCGTCTTCACAAGTAAAATTAAACGTCAGCGAAGTTATTATTTCGTTAAAATCAACGTTTGATTTTAAATCAAAATCAAACTCCTTGCCGTCCAAAAACTTCGGTTTACCAACGAAAAAGATTTTACCGCCGAAATTTTTTAAGATGTCATAAGTACTTTTTGCAATAGTATCCATCTCCGGAACAATAACCGTAGAATAAACACGTTTGCCTATTGTAATCCCGTTTTTACCGGCTTTGCCGTATTTTTCGAGAATCGTTTCGTCGGCAAAGTGATATAAAACACCTTTCTTTCTTAATAAAGCAATGAAATCTGCAAATCTTTTTTCCGTTTCGGATACACTTTTTAAGTTGTCTTTCCTTATATATTCAAGCCATATATCACGCATAGGGTGAATTATAAGAACATCGCATCTTTCTTCGGTGTTTGCAATTATATATCCGAGTCTTGTAAAATATGCGTTAAAGATATGAAACTTATCCCACCAGTTGTTTTGTTTTGAAAAAATAGGCGGGTTGTCGTACTTACCTTGCCCTGCAATCGAATAAGGTACAAGATGGTGGCATAAAAGATTTACGCCGTTAAAATACTGATAATCCCCTAAACTTTTGAGTTCTTCCGGCGTAGCGTCGTACCCCGCACACCCGAAAGACTCGGTCAAAATAAATTTCTTGCCGAGTTGACTCGCTACGCTTGCTACTTGTTTAGGCGCTAATTCCGTCCAACAATTTCTTTCAAGACAATCTACCCCAGGAATATGTTCGTACTCGTAAGTAGGCATACACGCCGCGCCGCCCCACATTTGGGTATAAAGCGAAGTTTCTTCGACGCTATGCCCCGTCAACTCGCAGTTATGATTACTGCACCATTTATAAAGCCGTTCGTAATAATTATGTACGTACAGGTAATTCATTGCGGAATAATATTTCTGTCTGAAATAATACCCCCGTTCGTCGTGCAAAAAAAGATATACGAGTCCGTCTTTTACGTTCTCCCCGTAATTTTCTTTGAAAAACTTTTCACAAGCGGGCGCGTACGGAGTTTCGTACCTGTAAAACTGCGGTTCGTCGGTAAAAAAACCTGCAAGTTCTTTGCCGAAACTTTTTTTATATCTGGCATAGTATTTTTCGTGCGTTTCCGCTATAAACGCGTCTGTAAGTTTGGGATTAAGTATATCGGTATTCGACGGACTTACGATAAGATAAACGCAATGATATTCGGTAACTGCGTTATCGCCGCAAAAAATTCTTTCGTAGCCGTTATCGTTTTTTTTGTAAACGCAAAAAGCGTTCTCGTCGAAAAAAGATTTTATTTCGTACCTTAAAAATCTTGCGCGAAAATTTTCGTATTGTAATAATTTCCCACCGACAAACCCGCTCGGATAACCGTTCTCGTCGTATATCCATACACGCATTTTTAATCGCTTCGCAGTCTTTAAGCATAAATCCACGCACGAAAACCATTTTTCACCGAGATATTCGTCTATTAGCCCCATTCTTGCGTGGATAATAAATCCGCCCACACCGGTTGAGTACATTTCTTCTATCTGCCGTTCAAGTTCTTTTTCGTTAAGCGCGTTATTCCAACTCCAAAAAGGTATAGGACGATATTTCAGCAAATCTTTTTTATATGCTTTTTTTAATTTATTTACCGTTACTTGCATTACATCTCCGAAATCGCTAAATAATCTTATTACTATTTATTCAGATAAATTTCCGTACTGAATACACAATCCGGACTTATATCGCTATGGTAAACTTCAAACGCAAAAGCAACTGTATCTATCGGTAGCGTATAAGAATATACGCCGTTTATCGGCTCTACGGTTTCAGAAATAAACTCCCATTTATGGCTGTCTTCGTCCTTACTCGTCGTATATACGAATTTTACCGCATCAAACCTCTTATTCGTATAACGTAAAGTCGCAACGCCGCTCGATACCGTTACCCCGTCTATTATCGTTATTTCCTTGCCGAAAAGCACGTGCTGGAAAAACTCGTAGATCTCCGGCGTTTTTGTGTACCAATGTCCGTGTCCTAAATCGCTATGCTGTGCGAAGAACTTTTTGCCTTTTACGAGCTGCGCGGACTTTTGTCTGTTCTTAACCGAAAAACAGTTGTCGTTTATGCCGGCAACAAAAAGCGTAGGTTTAACGTCAAAGGTAAGATAAGACGACGGATCATAATATTTAATCCATTCTTTAAGGTCGCTCCCGCTTAACCCGTTAACAAGCACCTTATCGTTAAGCCCCGTCCATTTCGAGTCCTCATATAAATATCCCGCACCGTAAACGGGCGCAAAACAAGCAAACCTTTTATCCACAGCCGACGCAAAAGAAGTGGCGACGCCGCCCCAACTTATACCCGTAAGACATATCAGATTAGGATTAACGTCCGAACGGGCTCGCAAAACGTTGTTAGATAAAATTATGCTTGCTACCACGTGGTACGTCCAGGAATTTAACTTGTCGTCCACGCTATCGTTAAGCGGGCCGTTCCTTTCGGAGACTCCGCCTTCGGGATTGACTTCCTTTACGAAACTATCCGACAGTTGATTAGAATAAGTATCGAAAGCAAGCGCGACGTAGCCTTTTTTATTCCACCATCTTACCCATTCGGGGAAAACTTCGCCGTTACCTCCGTGAACGAGTATTACAGCAGGATAACCGCCCTGTGGCATGGGAAAATTTACTGCGTCAGGTACGCCTATTGCCGCAAACACCCACGTTTCATTTAGGTTTTTAGGTGTATAAGCGAAAGACTTAAACTTGAAAAAGTCAAGATTATCATTTATGCTTTTAAACGCTTTTATTTCCGGATTTATAGCAAAAAGCGATTGTGTATTCCACATTAAATCGGGTTTAACAACGTCTGCAATCTTATAAGGATTTACGGGCAAAGGCGTTTTCGACGCATCTTTGTTGTAATCCGTTGAACGATCGAACACTCTCCCGCCGACAATCATTTATAACGCTCCTTTTATTCTAATACGGTTACTTGTTACACGGAACTTCTTCCGATATAACGTCTTACTTAAACTAAAAAACTGAAAACATTACCGACGAGCATAATACAAACAACGCCTAAAATTAAACCTATGATTTGTTTTACGCTCAATTTTTCCTTAAACAGAACGACGCCGGATACGCACGATAAGAATATGACAACCCCGTTGAACGTCGGGAAAAACAATATGCTCGGCAACACTCCCGTCAAATACATATTAAGCCTTTGATAACCGCCGCTGACCAAACCACATAAAATTATAAAAAGGATTGACCATAAAAACGCGTTGTTGTTTTTTTCTATCATTAAAAAAGTTTTATTATTCTTTGTCCTTAACAACCCGTTAATAATATAAATTATCACGAAAGACACCATTGCGGTTAATGCGGTTATAATCATCATAGTATTCATTTCGGCAGAAAAACCGGTATTATTATACATTTTTAATATAACACCGCTTGCGCCTGCACACAGAAAGAATATAATACAGAAAATTATCCACTTTTTACTGATTTTCATATTAGATTTAGGATCTACGCATAAATACAAAGCAACAAAAAGCACAACAAGCCCGATAATCTGCAAATAATTAACCGCTTCGCGGTAAAAAACCAATCCGAAAAGTGTAGGTACTATCAATGAACAACAACCTATTAAAGAGGTGATAGACACGGGACCACTACCAAGTGCTGCCATTTTGAAGATTAAAAATAAAGCGATGATTACCCCGTAAATAACGCCAAAGACGATGGTCGTATTTGACGCTTGTCCGAATCCACCGCCAACGATTATAAAAATCAATGCCCAAATCAAAGAAACTATTGCGTTGAAAGCAAATATGTTGCAAGTATAATTTTTCTTGTTGTTATATAAATGTAAAAAAACGTTATTCAACGCCGCGCAGGCGATTGAAGCAGCCAATAATAAATAGTTAATATACATATATCTTTCTTTTGGTGTAATCTCAATTATTAAACACGAAAAGACATGCGCTTAAAGGCTTTTCCATATGCGCCGTTAAACGCCCGTTTTCGAAAGAATACCAATCTAAACCTTTCAAAACCCCGTCCAGCAACACTTTGCACGTTTTCATTGAATATTTTGTCAAATCTATCTCAATTTTTCTTTTGGTTTTTGATAAATTCCATACTGCGAGTATAATCTTATTTTTTTCTTCATTTATCAAACCGAGAGCGTGCTCTTTATTACTTGACATTTTTATCATACCTTTCGGATAAATTGGAAACGAAGAAGAAATAAAATCTCTGTTTTCCTTATAAACTTTAACACTTTCTTTCAAAATATTTAAGTTTACTTCGTCCATATCGTCAATTCTGCCGGACAAATAAATTGCACCCATAAACCCATTAACTATGTTAAACGAAGTCTGCACGCCGTCCGCCATTTTCTTTTTTTCCAAAAGCGAAAGATGATTTTGCATACGCTTTGTAAATTCAACGGGATAAGGATAACACCATATTCCCGCTTTTTCGGGCGGCATTAACGCAAGGCTACCCGATATAATAGATGGGTTTTTCAGATAATTTTCTTGGTCAGAAGTTGACTGTATCGCAAAATGCTTTAACGTTCCCCAGTCCGAACGCTTTGCACCGCCACCGCAATTTTCAATAATCAAGTCAGGATACTTGGATTTTAGACTATCTATAAAACGAATAAACGCTTGTCCGTTGTTTTCCAGACACTCTCCGTCGCTTTCTCCGAAATTATCCGCACCGATTTCTTCGCTGTTGTTATGATCGTTCTTTATATATCGGACGCCCATCGAATATAAAGCGTCAACTCTTTCGTAAAGATAATCTAAAAACTTTTGCGATCTGAAATTACCGAGCGGTCTGCGCGGAACAACTATTCCTCCGTTGCGCTTTAAGAAGATATCGTCTCCCAAACTTTCAGCAAGTTCGTAAGGCGCTGTCTCAAACTCGAACCATACACCAGGAATCATATTTTTCGATTTTATATAATCTATGATCCCTTTAACGCCCAACCCGTCAAACTTTTCATCCGCAGGATACCATAACCCTTGTTTGATTTGCCATCCGTCGTCTATGCAGAACGCTTCCGCCCCGACGTATGACGCATAATCTATCAATTTCAAAAGCCTTTCGTCGTTTTCGATTGCCCAATTACAGTTCATATAATCGTTAAAGACCAATGGGCAATAATCCTTATAATCGGCCGTTAATCGTTTATATTTGATAAGTTGTCTTATGCCGTCTTCAAAACCGCCTTTGGTAACGCCGTAAATACAATCGCACGATACATAACTTTGATTGTTTTTAAGTTGTTTCTTAAACCCCAGCCTTTCATCTGCACCGCCCATTTTAACGGATAAAGACGTTGCCGTTGTACCGCCGTAAAGATATAATTCAAAAAACCAACTGTTCCCGCCAAGTATTTCAAAATACCAGCACTCGTTTTTCTTTTTATCTTCAATAATAAGTATAGGAAAATATGCGCCTGTACTGTAAGAGGACACGGAATCAAACCTATAAACACATTTTTCCCAAGAATGCGTGGAACACTCATAGAGCCCCAAATCTTCCGGAACGAAGCTTCTCCACTGCCCTTCCCCTTGAGTTTTGTTGAAACAGTAGTGAATTAAGATGCTTCGGTTAAACAGCCTGTTCTTTAACGGCTTATCGTTTTCACATACATTTAGAACCTGCGTAGCAACTCTCGTCAAAGTCCTTTCCGATTCGCACTTATTGATTACGGTATTTCGTTGTTCAACGATATCTATGCCGTCAAAAGTTTTTACGTCTTCTATAACTTCCAAACCCTTTTGCGCGATATTATATGAAATTCGGTGGCTTAGTTTTTCGTTTTCTATATAATTCTTATCAAGCCGAATTGAAGACGAAGAGAAAGGAACGGCGGAAAGTTGCGCTTCTTCGTCGCCGTCAACGGCAATAGAAACGTTCGTAAAACCAAACGGATGACAAACGCGCTTTTCGTCACACGAAAGCATGAATTGATTGTGTTCGTTAAAATTTAAAATCATATATCACCCCTTTATGCCACCAGCGAGCGATATACCTTTTATCATTTTATCCTTAAAGAATGCAAATAAAATAAATATAGGTAACATCATAAATATTCCTAACGCCGCTTGCTCATTAGGTCTCGTTATAGACGGGTCAAAACCGCCTGTCGACTGATATTTATAATAAAATGCCAGCGGTAAGGTGTATTTTTCATAAGAACCTTTTGTAATGTACGTTAACGGCGCCATAAAGTCGTTCCATGAACCTATTGCCGTTGTAATTGCAATATAAACGATTACGGGAATTATCAAAGGCAGGTATATACCAAATGCAATTTGTAAATGGTTAGCACCGTCGATTATCGCGGCTTCGTCCATAGTGTTTGAAATGGACTTCATAAACTGCATCTCTAAAAAAATCGTCATCATTCCACCGCCGAACCAAGCAGGTACAATCAGCGGATACAGCGTACCTATCCAATTTATACTATAATAAAGCGAGTAAAGTGATATTGTTGTTACTATTCCGGGAAGCATAATAGTCATCATCCCGAACGCAAATAAAACCTTCCTGCCAAAAAACTTTATTCGGCTTAAAGCGTAAGCGCAAATAAAAGAAGAAAAGACAGTCCCCAAAGTTTTAAAAAACATTATAGTTAAAGAATTGAATAACGCCTTTAATATATCAACCTGATTGTCGAGTACAAAAATATTTAAGTAGTTTTTAAGGTTGAAACTTGAAGGCAATAAAGTTTGTCCCACTTCTTCTACGGTCATAAACGACCTTGTAACCAATACGAAAAAGGGTAATAGAAAGTAGCACGCCAATAAAAAGGCAACTGAGTAATATACGACGTAACCGATAATTCTTTTTGTATGTGCGATTTTAGATTTACATTTCATCTGCATAATTTACCCATTTATTAGAAAATTTAAATGTGATACCTACTAAAACAGCGATAATCAAGCACAATATCCATGCCATTGCAGACGCCGCACCCATCTTTAAACTGCTGAACGCTGTATTGAAAATCGCCATCTCAACTGTGTACAACGCTCCGCCGTCACCACCACCGCCTTTTGTTAAAACGTACGGCTGGTTAAACAATTGCAAAGCGCCTATCATACCTATAATCAAATTATAAAAAATATAGGACGTAGTAAGCGGAATAGTTATTTTGAAAAACTTTACAATTTTATTTGCGCCATCGATATCCGCAGCCTCGTAATAAACTTTATCCACTCCGGAAATTCCGGCAATCCATATAATAGACCCACCTGCCATATTAAACGTGGTCATCCAGATGTAAGACGCCATAAGATGATTTTTATCGGTAAAAGGAATTCCTTGCGACAAGTTAAACACATCTTTCAATATCGTGTTGAAAAACCCGTATTCGGGATTTAACATATCACCCCACAAAGAACCCGTGATAACTGTGGATATGAGCGTTGGGAAATAATAAAGAACTAATAAAAACTTATTCCCTTGAACTTTTGCACACAAAAACGTTGCGAGCATATACCCCAGAACCAAGCCAAGCGGAACGGAAACCAGAGTATATATTGCGGTATTTTTTAAAGCGTGCAAAAAGGAAAGTTCATTTGTAGATTTAAATAGTTCAATGTAATTATTAAACCCTACAAATAGTGACTCCGATAACGGATGAAATCCACCGTCGTATTCAAAAAAACTATATATTAAAGACGATACAAAGGGGTAAACGGTAAATAACGCCAAACCTAAAATCAAAGGCAAAGCCATTCCCCATCCCCAAAGGTTTCTCTCTAATTTTCTTTTTTGATTATTGGTCATAAAAACCCTCTACTCTATTTTCTCAAATAATCTTTTATTTGAGTATAAACATGATTACAGAGCGTATCGGCGGGAACTGTATTTATTTCGCTTATTATCTTCTGTTGTACCGCTTGATATATATTATTCTCCACTTCGGCATTTACCCCTCTTGCATAAGTAGACAAAGTCCTTGTAAGCCCGTTATATAAAAACGCGCTTTGATTTACGACTTTACCGTCCTTATCCTTAACGGAGTTTACCCAAGACGCTTCTAAATTTTTTAAATTGTTAAGCGTTGGAACGCTTGCACCGCCTTCCGATATTATTTTTTGACCTTCTTCACTCGCACAGAATTTAACGAATTCCCAAGCAAGCGTTTTCTGCGACGACATTGAACTTACAGCATACCCCGCAGAGCCATATCCAACGTAAGTGGTATTTTCGGCTTTTCCGGTTTGATTTTGCGTTAATTTAGGAATCGGAGCAAATGCAAGGTTGATTTTATTATTTAAACAAGTCAAAACGTTTGGTCTTGTAGTAAACCACATACCGATACAGTTGATTTTATTTTTTCCTCCGACCTTTTCCAAAAATCTCGTATCATTCGTGCTTGAAGTATATCTGTTTGTCACGAGAGATTTTATAAACTCAACAGCATTTAAAGTTGCCTGATATTTATCATCATCCGACTTAAACCCTGTCGTAAGCGTATCGGCATCAACGGTTTTACCGCCGAACGATTTTATTATCGCATTATAAACAGGATTCCAAAATATATTTGCGTCCATCGGATAAATGCCTTTATTTGCCTTATACACACTGTTTGCCAACGCATCCTGAATTTGTTGACATAATTCTAAACACTTATCCCAAGTCCACCAAGCCCACGGGTCGTCAGCCGTAGTATCGGGCTTTGGATACTCAACGCCGATCGCTTCAAAGAAATCGGTATTTATAAATATAACAACCTGATCGTAAGATCTTGGCATATAGTAAATTTTGTTCTCATACGCGCGTGCAGATTCTATAATTTCATTATCATAATCGCTTAAATTAAAAGAAGAGTCGTTCGAAATGAAACCGTCAAGCGGTTCAAAAACTTTTTTATATGCAAACAGCGAAGCGAAACTGTCACTCGTTTGAATAACGTCGCCAAGTTTTTTACCCGCTTGCAAATTCAATAAGTCCTGTGCATAACTGCTTGACGTGTAAGTATTATAGGAAACTTTAACGTCAGTTCCTTTCGCTTTCATATAGGTTACGAAAGCATTCTGCAATGCAATTTGAATTTCAATGTCTCTGTCGTTATCGCTTATCGTTACAAGTAAGCCTTCTCTCGCCGTGTTCCCTCCACCGCAAGCAAACATTGAAACAGAGATAATTACCGATAAAACAACTGCAATAAACGAAATTAGTTTCTTCATATTCTACTCCTTTTTGTTTAATTAACTTTTATTGTATGATTTCCAAACGGAACTTTGACGATATATTTTCCGTTCTCGTAAACGTAATCGTTATAATTTTCGCCGTCAACTTTGACTGTTTTACCTTTTACGCCGCTTAACACCGCATTTACAAAAAGACCGCTCGTCTCTTGTTTAACACCTGAAATCTCAACTTCGTTATTCGTTACTTTGAGATTATAGACCACGTTATTAAACATAAAGTTATATGCCTTTAAGTAAGATAAAGCGGACGGCAAGCAAGGTTCGACGTTAAGAACTTTATACTCTTTACAATCAATCCCGAAATAAATCGTGGGCAATACCGCATACAATAAAGCGGCTTCAAAGAACTCGTAGTCAACACCAACTGCTCCTACCGTTCCACCACCGGCAAGTGTATATTGATTGTCTTTTGTTGTCAATTTTTTTTGGATATAATAAGACCTATAAAAACTCGAATCTTCTCCACCATAGGATTGAACTTCTTCATACCAACTTTGTATCTTTTTAAAGCGCGCAAAAGAATTGTCCGCGCCGTAAACTTTATTTCTTGCAATCAAGTCGTAATAAGCAACGTGTATTGAAGAACCACCGTTTTGAATATCTGTACCGAACTTTTTAAGATTTACTACACTGTTTGAACTTCCGGAGGCATCCTTTGTGTGCAACCTTGGCGCAAATTGAAAAAAATAAATATCTTCCCCTTGCGAGTCGTCACCGTCAACGATTCTTGTACCGTCAATCCAACTCATTATACTTTGCGTTTGCGTTTCATCGGCAATGCCGTCGATAACCGCAATAAGGTTAATTTCAGTATAGCCGTAGTCAAGCGCATCACCGGCATCGCCATCGGAAGAGCCCTCGTCAAAAATTGCCCAAGCAAAGCGTCCGGTTTCAGGATTCCATAGACCACCTTTAGTATAATCTTTTCTTAATGTTTCAACGACCAAATCTGAAAGCTTTTTTAAACTTTCTTGGTCATACGACCAACGTATGTTTTGGTTTCCTTCCTTAAACGGATATGGATTTACAATAGATGGAGTTTCTACGGTAACCCCCGTTTGCTGCGCCATATTTTCAATATCTATCATTGCAAGCAATGATTCGTAAAACACCACATTTGCTTCGAAGTTGACGGTTCCCGTAAGATTGCAATCGTACCATCCGTTACCTTGAAGCCCGAATAAGTCAGGTCCGACAACCGTAGTTGTTTTACCTTTAATATAATCTGTTTTCAGCAGTCCGCTTTCTCCGTTTAGTGCATATATCTCAAACATCACGGCTTTTCTCATGTCGTTTAAATGTTTCTCTAACATTTTAACGTCGCCGGTGTTTGAAAGATATTCTTCCATTGCCAAAAGATAATACCCGTTATTTGTTGTAAGTCGAGTATCCGTTTGCAAAGCGAAATAGTTTATTTTAACGCTTATGTTCAGTTTCTGCCCGTCATTAGGAACAATTTCAACTTTTAAGCCCTCTATATTACCTGTCCACGTGTCTTTTAAATAGGTCGGAAACCAAGCTCTTATCATCCCGTTGCTTGTAATTTCACGATTATAAAGCGCGTAGTCATAATAAGACATACTATCCCAATCGTTCCCTTCCGACTTCCACCAAACGACAATGTCCTTAATTGAATCAGAATAATAAGATCGGGCATTCAAATCTTTAATAGACAAAGCGATTTCAAACAGCGGGGCATACTCTGTGCTGACGGAAATTTCCGGAGACCGGTAAACAAGACTTTCGCCCGTGTCGCCATTAAAGGTATAGTTCCAAAATCCATCACCCAAAAAATAACCTGCGGTTTCACTTCCGTTAATCGTCCAACCCGTATCGTTTTCGTATTTTTCGGTTTTAGAGTTATATCCGCCCTTAAATTCAACGGCATAATTGCCCGTTCTGGTTCCCGATACAAACGGCCAACCGATTCCGTAAGATTGATCTCTGCTTTCATTACCGTAATAATACTTCATTAATGCTTGATCGTTTACTGAACCGTATTGTGTAACGTAGCAATTATCAAGATAATTTTGCAAAATTTCAAGGTGGTTTACGCCGTCAATGCATTCTTCGGTAGAATTCCAAAAAGAATTGTATTTTGCGCTGACGTTATACCACCAGCCTCTTGTACCTTGTTTCATTGAGCCGATAGCTTTCGACGAATTATCCCTGACATGCCTTGAATAGTAGTCGTTAATGAAAGCGTCGAAAGTTGAATCCGAAGATTCATAACAAAGACCACTCGTATCATAATCATACGAAGAATTATCGGTACAAGCCGTAAGGCAAATCGCACATATTAAAATGACGGATATAATAAAATTGATTACTGTTTTTCTCATTTATTTATCCCCTTTCCTGCCACTCTTTTTAAACAAGACAAAGATGCTTAATAATAATGCGCTCGCAAGAAAAAACCAATAAGAATCTTCAATGCGGATTTCTCCGCTGCAACCCGAACTTTGTTCATCAACGCCGTTGTTTTCTTGCTTAACGCCCATACTAAATTTATTATTCATTGTAGCGTCTTCTGCCTTTATCGAATAAAGCGAATCCTTTTGAATTTCTCCCAAATCGAGATTTATAAAACCTTTTTTAAATTCTATGCTTTGGTCCACACCTATACCGATATTCAGCAAGCTTTCATCGGCAACGACTATTCTCAAAACTCTGCCGCTGTCAATTTCATAAGGCAAATATTCAACCTTAAAATGATTTGCCGTGCCATTTTTAGCATCTGCTATCATCCACTCGTATATAGACTTACCGTTCACCGTCAACAAATCGGTTACAGAGTAGAAAAAACCGAGTTTTTGGTATTCGTAACACAATTTTTCGTTTAATATGCCGGCCGAAACAAATTGTTCGGCGGAGAGATGCATTTGAAAACTATCGTAATTGGTTTTTGCCGCCCATTTAAAATGAATCCAGACTGAATGCGCTAAATCAAATTTAACACCATTGATAACGGACGGCGCAGTGTCGGCTATTTCAATATTGTCTATAATAGCCATAGAAGATAACTTGCCGTAATAATCGTAATTCGGAATATAGTCGGTCCTTTTTAAGGTATGTGAATATCTGAAAGTTTCATCATCTCTTAATCGTAATCCGTCCGACTCGTTCCCTTTTAAAAGCGCACCCTTTTTAATGCTTATCATATCGTAGTCGTCGAGTTTTAACGCGCTTTTATCGACGGATAAAACTATTCTCGAAATAGCGTAATTTATATAAGCTTTATTATCGGGCATTAAGTCTTTAACGGAAACACCGTTAATAAAAATCGACTGTTTAAGCTCATCCGTTACAACGTCTTCCGCACTAAAAATCGTAGTCGTTTTTAAGTTAAAGAGTATATTGTTACCGTCTTCTTTCGGTTCGGATATATAAGTTATATAGGTTAAACTCTCATCGATAATAGATTTATCGATCCATAACGTTCCGTCGTAAATAAACTCTAAATCCGTTCCGTAAGAATATCTACCCTCTTTTGTCGTAAAGGCAAAGTCCCCTTTGATTTTAACCGTATCACCCGTTTGTAATGAAGTGTTCTTTAAATCGCCCCCGAAAAAATATGAGCAGTAACATATACCTTTACTTCCGTCGAGTCCCGCAGCTATCAACACGCACTCTTCCATAACCGCGTCGCGAGTAAACGTAACTTTTTCCGTTTCCGTCCAAGGATTATTCTCTAAATGTACTTGGTTTTCTTCAAAGTGCAAACCTTCATTGTAAATCACGATGCCGACGTATCCATTGTTTTTACCCCAGTTGGTTATACCGTCAACGGGAACACCGATACCGGAATACTCGATCGTTTCGGGTTCGCTCTCAGGAACCGCCCACTGCGTTCCGTCGTAAATATATTCGATAGCACCGTTAAACCGATAACTGCCTTCGGCGCATTTTAAAACGCACCCTTCGTCTATTACTACCTTATCGCCTTCTTGATACTCGTTTACGGTTTCGCCGACGAGGTCGCCCCCGAAGAAAAACGCGAAGAAAGATTTAGAACCGTAACCGCCGTCTCTTGATGCGCAAATTAAAACGGGCGTTTCTGTTGTTTCTCCCCTTGTAAACGTTATTTTCGCAAGGCTTTCCGATGTCATACCGGTTTGTAAATTAACTTGATTTTCAGCAAATGAAACACCGTTCAAATAAATGACAACCCCCAAAGGTCTGCTTGCATTTGCCCAACTTGTTCTTCCGCTAATCGGGGAAGCAGCCTTATCAATAGATAAAACAGACGGATCGCCCTCCTGTACGGGCGGAAGTTCTTCCTCCCCGACAGGCAGCTCATGTCCCGAAACCTCTGTTATAAAAGACGTTCCGATCAATAAAAAGAATACGGATAAAATGAGTATTGCGAACGAAAAAACGTAAGCAATTCTTTTATTTATATTAGTTTTCATCTTCACCTCTGAATTTTACGTGCTTAAAATCAAGTAGTTATCGTTTACTGAAAAGGATGCTCGATACCGATTTCACCGATGTCGATATCTCCGTCGTCAAAGGGATCTCCGTTGCTATACAACAAAACGTCGATGTTAAAATTATATATATCAATATATGTTTTAACGTATTTCTTTTTCATGCTAATTCCCTCCATAATCAATTAGCATTAACAAAAGCGGTCGCACTGGTGCCGTACACATACAGTGCTTTAAGCATATTCGCCTTTGCTTCGGTCGTATTTACGTTGTCAAGCGCAATTTTGATGTAGCAGTAAACGGAAGTTTCTATAGTATAATAAGAATTATCGCTCTTATTTTTTACTTCTGCCGTAAACCTCGTACCCATAAACTTTGCCGGAATATCAGCCACCTCAAAATAATATTTCCCAGCTACGTCATCGTATCCGACTGTTCCGTCTTCAGACGTTAAATTATAATATGTGTCACTGTTCTCCAGCTTAAACCTATAGGTATAATCGTCAATCTCGTATCCGCCGTCCAGCGTGAAATAAAATCTGAGCGTCGGCGTCGTTTCAAGATAAAGCTGCATTGTGTTTACGGTTAAACCGGTTGCGGAAGATCCGCCCACCACACATTCGTCGGAAACGACAACGCTGTCGATCGGATCGTCTGTGGGATATAATCCGGCGTTTGCAAGATTATCGGTATTTACGTTAAAGAATACCTGCGCATAACCCCCGTAGTTTAAAAGCGCTTTTACCAAATCAACCTGTTCTTCGGAGGCACTGTGTCCGATAACATAATCGCAATAATCTTTTACGGTTGTGTGGAAAGCGTTGCTGAAATAATAGTTTGCGTTATAATCCGACCTGAAATAGAACTGTATATCCGCCGTTAAAAGCGTCGGATTAAGTTCAACGGGTACTACGAATGAAACGAACCCGTCAGCCCTTGATTTTTCCATACCGTCGGTGATGAGTATAGTCTGCTGCTCACTGCCGGCAACGGTTAAAAACATACGGTTCGTGCCGTCGTCAAAATTGGCGACTGGTAATTTACAGGTAAATAACGCGTTTATATTTTCGTTCAATTTGACGTTCATACCCGTAACGCCGCAAACGAGAATCCTTCTTCGATTCGCAACATATCTCCCGATACGAAACTGTCGTTGGGGATACCGCCAAACAAATAGTGCATGGTATAATTCGCACCTATAATTCGGGTGGGATGATAAGTTGCACCCTGCCTATAAAAAGTGATTTTAGTCAAATCGAAAACCGTATTCTGTATTCCGTCCGTTTGCGTAGCGGATATCGTTGTATCCGTGCAAAAAGTTCTTACACCTAAACAGCCTATATTGTTTGAATATGTGGATTTAGTACTGTCTATGGAAGAATTTACCCACGTTCCCGTACCCGAATAGGAACGCGTTTTCCACGTGCCGTTAAAATATTCGTACTGTAATTTAGCGGCATAATACCTTTTGGCGTCGCTTGCGTTATATTTGAATACGAAACCCGTCTCAACCGTAAACAAGTCACCGTTCAATGGCGTAGTATCGACCGCGCCTATCGTAGTGCCTGCAAAACAGTAAGCGACGTAAGCGTTAACCCCTATAATTATCGAAGGATGCTCACTTACTCCGTTTCTCGTATAAGTGACTTTTGTAGCGTCGTTAACGAGTGCCAACATCCCTGTGTTGGTTGATAAAGGTTCAGCCGATTGTGCGGCGGCACTTCTGTAAACGTCAACTCCGAGTTTTCTTGACGTAGCCACCCAAGCCGACGTAGTAACGTTCGTAACGGTCCACTCCTTTTCTTCCACAACGGCAACCCAAGAAGAACCGTCGTATTCGTAGTCTATCTTTTCGGAAACGTTATAACTACCTTCTGCGCATTTTAAGATACAGCCTTCATCAATTATTACTCTGTCGCCTTCCTGATACTCGTTTACGGTCTCGCTCGCAAGGGCGCCCCCGAAGAAAAACGCAAAGAAAGATTTAGAACCGTAACCACCGTCTTTTGACGCGCAAATCAAAACGGGCGATGCGACCGTTGTCTCTCCCCTTGTAAACGATATTTTCGCAAGACTTTCCGCCGTCATGCGGTTTTGCA
>ONQV01000067.1 GCA_900320065.1 uncultured Eubacteriales bacterium
ACCCGAATAGCAGCGCTTTCAATTCCGAGACCTATGGTAAAATTTATTATGCGGACGGCACGCTTCGCGCGCACGCGCTTGCGCCTAACAGCGTAACCGCGGGTAATGCGACGCTGTATCTCACGCTTGATACTCCCGTGGCGTTTGCCGGCAATATAATGTATATTACTATGAAAGGCGCGGAAGAAAATTATATTTACGCACAGGTGTTTAGGGAAGACGGTGGTCACGAAGGTTCTCCGAACGGTTACGTCGATAAGGTTTATGAAGACGGATTCGTAAGATACGCTTTCCCGTTCTACTCTACTTGGTCTGGCAACTTGAAATCTTTCAGACTTTTCGCATTACGTAATTTGAAGTATCCGCATATGGATGAAATTATTATAAGGGACATAACTGTAACTTCGCTTTCTTCGGTAGCGGCTGAAAAGCGCGCAGGATACGATACGGATGTTATCGGATTGTTCGATGACCCGATAGGCGTTACACAGGTTTCCACTTGGTCGGGGTCGGGATTTAACGCCCGCTATACGAGAGAAAAACACGTCGAAGGCGAAATGGGCTCGTTAAAGATAACTTATTCGGACGCAGTCGAACCTTCGGCAATACAGATAAGCAACAGGTACGGCTACACGCTTGAAAGCGGCAAGTACGTAGTGTTCTATATGTATAACGACACTAACGCGCAGCGTGTCGATATTGCTCTCGGTACAACGAGCAGGGTTTGCGTATATCGCGGCGAGTGGACGATGATTTGCTACGAGGCGGATGCAATGAACGACAACAGTTTCGTGTTGCGTTTCTATGGATATCTGTTTGACGATAGTGCTACGACGTATACGGGCAGCATTTATTTTAGCCGAGTTAAAGTGCTTAATTCCGACAAGGTAAAAGACGCGACGGAAAATGCGGACTGCACGATAGGACACACGACGTTCACGGGCGGGATAACCTACTATGGTAACGGCAATTACGGCGATGTGGGCACCGGAAGAGGATTCGAGAATTCACCGTTTTACAGATATCCTTATATGGTGGACGGCGTGTTAAGAACGATAATTCGGTCCGGTGACAGTGGCGAATCGACGTCTCCTATGATAGTTTTAAGACTTAAAGACGAGGTACAATGTCAAGACGGCACTGCCCTTTATATCACGATGAAGGGTGCAGATACGGCTGACAACAGCGTATATGCCCAGATATTCTGCAACGATTCGCATAAAGGTACGCCGGGAGCAACGATAGTTGAAACGCTTGCCGACGGATACTACGTTTACAAAATCGATTTAAGCGGATTTAAGAACGATGCGCCGATAACTTATTTCAGACTATACCCGAGCCCGAACCCGAGGTGCTTGGATTCGGCTTGGTGGATGGCGGAAATCCGTATAAGCGACATAGAAATAAGATAAGAAACGTAAAAGCAGCAACGTTTTTGTTGCGATAAAATCAAGGTAAAACCTGTTCACCGCCGTGATTGAACGGCGGTGAACAAGGCTTATAAAAGGGGAACAATATGGTAAAAGACGGAATAAAAAGAAAATCGGATAACGGCAGGATTTTGTTTATCATAGTTATGCTTGCAATTCCGATTATAAGTTTTTTGTTTTTTTACGTTTACGTTAATATCAATTCAATAATAATGGCATTTCAGCGTCCGCGTTACGACGGAAGCGGTATTTACGACTGGACTTTTGATAACTTCAGAATGTTCTTCGAAGAGTTGGTGGGAAGCGACTCGGATATTTTGTTGTGTTTATTGAACACGGTAATTTTCTTCTGTCAGGACATGTTTATAAGTCTGCCGCTTTCGCTTATTATCTGTTATTTTATTTTTAAGAAAATATCGGGGTATAAGTTTTTTCGGACGGTCATATATCTTCCGATAATTATTTCTTCTACTATATTTGCAACTTTGTACAGATATCTCGTCGGAACGGGCGGTCCGCTTTTTGCGTTCTGGCAGTCGATAGGCAAAGAGCCTATTTATTTTTTCGCTAATTCCGATTACGCTTTAACGGGAATTTTATTCTTCGTTATTTATTCCAGTCTCGGCGCAAGATTCGTCTTGTTCGGCGGGGCTATGAACGCTATCGACGACGGGGTAATCGACGCGGGCAAAATCGACGGCGCGGGAACTTTCAGGGAACTGTTTAATATCGTTATTCCCGCAATCTGGCCCACTCTCGGCACGCTTTTATTGCTTTCGAGCGTAGGTTTGTTTACGGCGAGCGGACCTATTCTGTTATTTACCAAAGGCGAATACAGAACGAATACTTTAAGTTTCTGGATTTACGGACTAACTACCGGTATTACGGGTTCTACCGATTACGAGTACGCTTCCGCCATAGGTATTGTGTTTACACTGCTCGGGCTTCCGCTCGTGCTTGTCGTTAAACGACTTACGGGTATTACGGAGGATAAATAATGAAAATCAACAGTTCTAATAAAATAAAGAGAATTCCGTCGCAAAGAATTATTTTCGGTATCGCATTCGCGGTGCTTATCGTGTATTCGGTGTTTATTCTGTATCATTTCTATTTTTTGTTGCAACTTGCAACCAAAGGGTCAAGCCCCGAATTTACCGCTTCGCTTCTCGATAACACTTTGAGTACGTGGAGCAAGAATTTTACGTTCGCTAATTTCGGTATGGCATTTTCCAAATTCACGATAGAAAAGCAACCGTTCTTTATGCTTGTGTTCAACTCGATATGGTATTCGATAGGCAGTATGGTGCTTTCGCTTTTCTTCGAATGTTGCGCGACATACGTCGTTTGCAAATACAAGTTCAAGGGAAACAAGTTGCTGTACAACATTGTCATATTAAGACTTATGTTACCGATAGTCGGCGCGTTGCCTTCCGCTTACAGAATATACAAAATGTGCGGTTTTGTAAATTCGCCGCTTATTCTCGTTACCGCGTGCGACGCGCTCGGCGGAGACTTCCTGATACTTTATGCCTTTTTCAAGGGCATATCCTGGGAATACGCCGAAGCGGCTTTTATCGACGGCGCAAATCATTTCGACGTATATTTCAAAATAATGCTACGTATGGCAATGCCTGCGATAAGCGTTCTGTTTATAACGGGCTTTATCGGTCGTTGGAACGAATATATGAGCATAAGCGTATTTATGCCCAAAATGCCGACGTTATCTTACGCGCTTTACGTATACGAACAAAATATGAAATATCTCGGAAATCAGCCGGTTTACTTCGCGGGTGTTTTCCTTGCCGCGCTTCCTTGTATCGCTATGTTCCTTATTTTCCAGAATTCTATTATGCAGACGGTTCATCTCGGCGGACTTAAAGGGTAATCGCGGTATATTTAAATACTGTTTCAAAAGGAGAAAACAATGCGTAAATTATTATTTGACAAACTCGGAGTGCTTGTTTCAAGCGACGGAACGTTATACACCGTCGATACCTTAAAGAAATTCATAGATTACGCTGCCGAACTCGATTACAACAATTTGTATATCGACCTTACCGCGGGTTATGAACTCGAAGGCGAGCCGCTGTTTTGTTATCTTCGTGCGAAATATACGAATACCGAATTGAAAGAGATAGACGCTTACGCGAAAGCCAAAGGGATAACGGTTATTCCGACAATTCAGACTTTGGCGCATTTAGCGTATATGTTTCGTTGGCGGCCGTATTTCGGAATGCGCGATATCGACGATATTTTGCTCGTCGGCGAGCCGAAAGTTTACGAACTTATTGAAAAAATGATAAAAACGATGGCAGAGTGCTTTTCGGCAAAGATAATTCATCTCGGTCTTGACGAAGCGTTCAGGCTCGGCAGGGGCAAATATTACGATTTGCACGGCGACAGAAACAGAGTGGATATAATGAAAGAGCACGTTTATAAAGTGCTTGAAATATGCAAAAAATACGGCGTTTCCGCGGAAGTATGGGGCGATATGTATATGCGTCTCGCTTACGGCACTTACGACGGGGACGGCGGCGCATCTTGCGATAAGTCCGAAGAAGTGGCAAAAAGTATCGATTCCGATTTGAAGATACATTACTGGGATTATTTCGGTCTTGATAAAGAACATTATTTCGAGAATATAGAAAAGTTCAAAAAATTAACCGATAATGTTGTTTTTGACGGCGGTGTTCAGAGCTACATAGGTTTCGAACCGGACAACACGTTCAGTATTAAAACGCTCGAGGCAGGGTTTAAGGCGTGTTACGAAAAGGGCATAAAGGAAGTTACGGTGACGCTTTGGGGCGGCGACGTAACTAACGAAACTTCTATATGGTCAACTATGCCGAGTTTAGTAGCGGCGGCGGAGTTCGCGCACGGAAATTACGATATGACTTCCGTCAAAGAAAAGTTTAAAAAACTTATGAGTATTGAATTCGACGCGTTTATCGCGCTCGAAAGCGCAGACAAATTAAAAGCGCGGGACGTTGACAATAAAGAAAGTTATTATTGCAATCCGACTAAATATCTTTTATATAACGACGTTTTTGCGGGGATTTACGACGCGACCGTCGATGAAAGCGAACGTTACGTATTCACAGACGCGGCAAAGCGGCTCGAACTATACGTTAAGGATAAAAAGTGGGGCGGTATTTTCAGAACGGCGAAGGCGCTTGCCGAAGTGCTTGAATATAAATTTGATTTAGGTATAAAAACAAGACGCGCATATCAGACGGGCGACATAAAGGAACTTAAAAAATTAGCGAACAAGGTGTATCCGCTTGTGATAAGGCGTGTCGAAAAACTGTACCGTGCGTTTCGCGAGCAGTATTATGCCGAGTGCAAACAAAACGGTTTCGAAGTCCAGGATATGCGGTTCGGCGGGCTTAAAAAAAGGCTGGAAAATTGCAGAGAATTATTACTTAAATATTGCAACGGCAAAATAGACAGGCTTAATGAACTCGAACAGAAGATCGTGGATTACTTCGACGGGGCGGATAACATTGTTACAGGCGCGTTGTTCGAAAACGGGCACGTGGACGAAGTGAGTTCATTGCCGATATGGATATGATGCGGGGAAATTTTATCGGAATTTATAGTTATTGGTGGCAGTATGAGTAAAAGAACAGTAAAACCTACCGGATTACCTTTCTGGTCTTGGAACGATGAGTTAAAAACGGATAAATTAATAAAACAAATACGCGATTTTAAGGAAAAGGGGTACGGCGGGTTTTTTATGCACGCGCGTTCGGGGCTTAAAACCGAATATCTTTCAAAAGAGTGGTTCGATTGCGTTAAAGCGTGCTGTGAAGAAGCGAAAAAACTCGGATTAGACGCTTGGGCGTATGACGAAAACGGCTGGCCGAGTGGTTTTGTAGGCGGTAAACTGCTTGAAAATAAGGATTTCCGTTTGCATTACTTAAATTGTACGAAAGGCGAATTCGATAATAAAGCCGACATGCATTATCTTGT